>JANXUX010000337.1 GCA_025351965.1 Actinomycetes bacterium
GTGGAATCTGTGGTCGTCGTGGAATCTGTGGTGGTCGTGGTGGTCGTGGTCTCCTCGGCCACTGCGATCGGCAGCTCGGGCACCGTGGTGACCGGGACCTCGGTCGTGGTGGTGGTGGTGGCCGTGGTCGTGGTCGTCGTCGGCACCTCGGTCGTCATGGTGGTCGTCGCCTCGGTGGTCGTCGTCGGCACCTCGGTCGTCGTGGTCGTCGTCGGAGCATCCGTCGCCGGTGGCGTCGTCGGCGGTGCTTCGGTCGTCGTTGTCGGCGGTGCTTCAGTCGTCGCAGGTGCGGGTGGCGCATCGAGCATGACGGTGGCCTCAGCGCGCAACGGGACGGGCGGACCGGGGGTGATCAACGTCTGCGGCAGGTGCCCCAGCGGATCGGCAGCAGCGGCCCGGTAGACCTGCGCCGGGCCGGGACCGGTCGTCGCCGCGACCACCGTCGCGGTCTGCGCTGGGCCGACGATCTCGAACGCGACCTCGCCGTCACCGCCGGTGGAGAGCACTGCGACCGTCGACTCGTCGTCGAACGCGGCGCCGGACACCTCCAACCGCACCGTCGCGTTCGGCACGGGCTGCGCTCCGGCGCGCACATGCGCCGAACCAGCACCGTTGGAGGACATCGTGACCTCGATCGTGAACGGCACAGCGAGACCGGCCGCCTCGGCATCGAGCCCGACGGCGAGATCCTGCAGATCCTGACGCCCCGATGCTCCGGCGAGCATCGACAGCGACGGCACCAGAGGCGCAGAGGCGTTCGTCGCCCGATTCGAGCCCGCAGCATCCTGGGCGTAGTAGTGGAACACTGCCCACAATGCCGACGCGATCGCGTTGTCGGTCGTCTGCCCGTAGCGCCACGTCAGATACGCGCTCTTGGCCCCACCCGGATCCCTCGGCAACGTCTGGGCGATCGGCGCCGACGGCGAGTCGATCGTTGGATGGATGCCACGGTTGAACGTGCACAGGCCGAGCCGGTAGCCGCCCGCTTCGTCGACCAGCAGCCATTGCCCGGCCCAGATCAGCGATGGCGAACGGCCGACGCCCGATGTGTGGAACCGGATCGCCTCCCCAGCGCAGCGGAAGTCGTCGGCGTAGTCCCGGCCGCCGTTCACGAAGGTGGTGTGGGCGACACAGTTGCCCGGGATCGACTCGAACGACGGGGCCATCGGCGGCTGGGCGTGGGCGGATTGCATCCGCCAGCAGAACACGAGGAACATGAGTAGGCCCGCGGCGAGCACGATGGTCGGCGGGAGCGGAGAACGGTGACGGGATGTGTTGGGCTTCACCATTCACTGAGTGCTTCCGGGGCGCAGAAGTGGAAAACAAACAGCGTCCGGCGATGCAGGGGTAGCCTCCGGAGCGCTATGGAACGATTCGGCCTGGTTGGCCTCCCCAATGCGGGCAAGAGCTCGCTGTACAACGCTCTCACCGGTGGCGGTGCGTTGGCGGCTCCGTACCCGTTCGCCACCAAGGACCCGAACATCGGCGTCGCCAAGGTGCCCGACACCCGCGTCGATCAGCTCGGCGTGATGAGCAAGAGCAAGCAGCTCGTCCACGCCGCTGTACAAGTCGTCGACATCGGCGGACTCGTCGAAGGTGCGAGCAAAGGTGAGGGTCTCGGCAACAAGTTCCTGGCCAACATCCGCGAGGTCGAGGCGACCGTGTTCGTGCTCCGTGCGTTCACCGACGATGACGTCATGGGCCCCGACGATCCGCTCGAGCACCTACGCGTCGTGGAGATCGAACTCGCCCTCGCGGACCTCGAGACGGTCGAGAAGCGGCTCAAGACCACCCAGCGTCAGGCCAAGCTCGACAAGGCGCTCGGCGCCGAGATCGAGGCGCTCGAAGCCGCGTACGCATCGCTCAGCGACGGCCGCCCCCTCTACCGAGCCGCACTCAAGGCCGATCATGTCGAGGCGCTGAAGCCGCACTTCCTGCTCACCAACCGTCCCGTGCTCTGCGTGGTCAACGTCGGCGAGAACGAGCTCGACACGATCCCCGCAGTCGAAGACCGTGTCCGCGCTGAGATGAACGACGCCGGCGCGAACGTCGAGGTCATCGGGATGTGCGTCCAGCTCGAGGCCGAGGCCGCGACGATCACCGACCCGGACGAGCGAGCCGAGATGCTGGAGGGCTTCGGCCTCGGCGAGGGTGCCCTGTTCCGTATGGTCCGCAGCGCCTACCACCTGCTCGGTCTGCGCACGTTCCTGACGACGGGCGTGCAGGAGTCCCGAGCGTGGACGTTCCATGCGGGCGACAAGGCCCCCGAGTGCGCCGGCAAGATCCACACCGACATCCAGCGCGGCTTCATCCGTGCCGAGGTCATCCACTGGGACGAGCTGCTCGCCCTCGGTTCGTGGGCCAAGGCCAAAGAGGTCGGCAAGCTCCGCGTCGAAGGCAAGGAATACGAGTTCGTCGACGGCGACGTCACGGAGTTCCGCTTCAACGTGTAACAGGGGTTTCGCGGCCTGGGCCAGCTGCGTACTTTCTGCGTACTCGCGACGTGTTGCTGAACACGCGCCCGCGGTCGCGAGGTCAGCTCAGGATTCGATCACGATCTGCGCCACTCAAGTCCGCCAAGGTCACCCTCGACGTTCACGGCCACCTCTGGCCCGGCGAGGAAGACCGAGTCCGAGACGCCATCGGCCCCCTGTTCCGCCCCGACGAGTCCGGCGTACACAAGGCTGAACTAGACCTCGAATCGAGCCTCGGCCGCAGCGAGCAGCTGGCCGGCCCAGCGAACGCAGCTCGTCGCCTCGGCCGCGCTGACGTCGACGCTCTCATAGCCCGCCTGGGTCCTGCGATCGAGCGCCCGCTTGAGCGCCGTTGCCAGGCTGGTGTCGACCTGGCGCAGGAGATCAACAGCTGACATGTGGTTACCGTCACTCGACCGCTCGCCGAGCGCATGGCAGGTGATCGCGTCCGCGGCCGCAATGGCCGCATGGATCGCGCATGTTGCGACAACGCCTGGTGCGTCCAGCAGGTCCGCCGCTTCGAGGAACTGACGCGCGTCGACGAGACGCTGGCGCGCCTGTTGCACGTCGCACGGCTTGCGGGCGCCCTTGCCCCGACTCATCGGTGACGCCCCAGCAACGAAGCGGTGCTACCGGCCAGAGCAATCCCGTCGAGCCGGATCTGCTCGACAAGTGGGTTCTTGGCTCGAACGAGCTTGCGCCACGACGACGGCGAGTGCTCGACAAGCTGCAAGTCGTTGCCAGTCCACGAGCGAACGTCGGCCTGGAGACGCGACAGACGCTCGTGCAGGTCATGTGACTGGAGGTCGTCAGCGACGATCAGCAAGTCCACGTCCGAGTCGCTATCGGCGTCGCCCCGAGCCACGGACCCGAACAGCCAGGCGCCGTTGAGTTCGGGCCATGCGGACAGCCGCTCGCGCATCCGCCGGATCAGCTCGCCCCGCAGACCCGCCAGAGCGAGCACCGGCCCGGCGGCGAGGTGGTCCCGGTTCAGCACAACCATCGACGATCGGCCGGCGACCGTCTCGTGCACCAGTCCAGCCTGAATCAGCTCCGCGATGACGGCGCTGGCATTGCCGGGAGCAACGCTGGCAGCTGCAGCGAGCTGGCGCCTCGTGACGGGTTGTTCCAGCCGGGCAAGCGTCTGCAGCAGCGCGCCGCGGACGGCGGGTGCGATGTCAAGAACGGGTGAGCCCAGATCCATGCCATCATCCTACTCCTCAGATGATCGGAAACAAGATCATATGATCTCTTTCTAGATCGGTGTCCGGGCACGTCCGCTCGAGACGTCACCTGAGTAGACCAGTCCTCCCACCGCTCTCGCGCGGCCATCTCGTTCGCTCCATGACTGAGCGCTCAGCGTGGCGAATTTATCTGACCCCCGTCTGGGCGCACTGCGACGAAACCGGCGGCGCGACGCGCTTTTAGAACACGCGCAGGGCAATCTGGGCGGTTCGGGTCTATTGAATTCCTGCTTTTGCCCACCACTGGTTGAAAGGTTCGAAGGGGCGCCGCGGGATGAAGCGCTCGGCAGCGACATTGCCGTTGAGGTATCGCTCCTCGATCGCCCAAACGTGGTGATCAGCGAAACACCCCCACGCCTGTGCCCCATCGAATAGTTCTGCGGACGGCAGAGGATGTGTGCTTCGGTAGCCCCACGAAGGCACCGGTCCGCTCTGGTTCGAGTTGGAACATGAACGAGCAAGCCCGAGCGATCTCGAATCCTCGACACATTGCCGAGGCGGTGTCCCAGTCGATGACACCTGAGACGTCGTCGCCGTTGAAGAAGAGGTTGGCATGTTGGTAGTCGCCGTGAATGACTTGAGCGCCGAACTGTGGGGTGTAACTGTGAGCGCAAGCGGGGTCGTCGAGCCAGGCCGCCTGCTCGAGGCAGCGTTGGTAGGCCCATCGATCGACCTCGGTTGCCGAGTCTTGCGGAATTCGCTCAGCAGTTGAGCGAACTCGGCGGGACCAGCTCGCTCCCTCCCAGTCGAGCTTCCAGGACCGCAGCCCATCGATTGACAGGGTGGCTGTCGCATGATGCAGTTCGGCGAGGAACCGACCTGCGCTTGATGCGTGGGCCGGCGACAGCGACGGCGGTTCGAGTTGCCGACCCGAAGCGGGCTCGAACAGTGCGAAGAGCGCGTCGTTGGATTCCACGATCGTGCTGCCTCCGATGCTGCGAACGAGCCGGGGTGTTCGTAGCCCAACGTCTGCGACGGCTTCGATCATCTGATGCTCGCGTTCGACCGATGAGCGGTCAGTCGTGCGGTATCGACGCAAGAAGGCGACTGTTTGCCCGTGCGACACGCTCCAGGTTTCGTTCGTGGCGCCACCAGCTGTGTGTTCGATGCGATGGCTCGTCAAACCCCATGCCGCAAGTACCTCGTCCATGAGTCGAACGGCAACGCTGGCGAACTGCGGGTGGCGCTGACCGCCGATCGCCAATCCCACAGTCTCGTTCGACCGTGCGCTCCAGAGTGTCCCGAAGTTCCGTGAACAGATGCGCCAGATCTGGCGCTCGGAGTGCGTCCCTGAGCCGGCGTTTCTGGACGCATCTGGCGCAAGCCAAGACCACGGTCGGTGGTCAACTGGCCATCAGTGGGCGGATCGGATTGGCCGCCTGTGGGCAGATCGGGTTGTCCGCCCACACACGAGTCAAGCCTCCACGTACTTCCAGAGCGCACTTCCAAAGCTCCGGTAGTGCTCTGCCGCGGCATCGGATCGAGCTCCCATCGTCGCCAACTCCTCGTCGAGCGCAAACAATGCCTCGCCGCTCCGGCCGAGGACGGCCAGCATCGCCGGGCGGCGTGCAATCGCGTACTCAGGAACCGGCAGCACGCCCCAGCCGAGAGGGATTCGAGTTGCCGCCACGAGCGCCGACTTGGCCGCCCGCGACCACTCGACGACGAGAGTTGCACCGGAAGTAATTCGCCAATTCTGCCGAACGAGCGACTCGACCTCGCGCAAGCTGCGTACTTTCTACGAACTCCACCACGCGACTGAACTGCAGCGTCGCAGGCCAGAGGCTACGAATCGACCGCACTCCGACCATCCGCTGACGGGGGTTTTGCCCCCGGGGTTGCAGTCGGCAACGAAGTCAAGGCCGGCCGCGGCGGTGGCGGCGTGAATCGCATTTGTCGCCACGACCAGCCGCTGCCTGGCCTGCCGAGGATCGCACGGCTTCCAGGAAGAAGAACTGACCGGTCAGCCGTCCGGGGGTCCGGTGGCGACCGGAGGCCCGGTGGCCTCCGGGGGTCCGGTGGCGACCGGTGGCCCGGTGGTGCGCGGTGAGGTCCGGGTTCCGATCCGGCTGCCATCGACACGGTAGGTGTGCCAGCCGCCAGGCAGGTCGGGGCCACGTTCGGCGTGGATGCCGAGGACGTCTTTGATCCGGTTGTGGTGCGAGCACATCACCCGAGCGTTCCGCTGGTCGGTTCCGCCGCCACCTGGATGCCGGGCAGTCGCTGCCCAGGCGAGGTGGTGATCGATCTCGATCCGTCCGTCACGGATGTGACAACCGGTGACGATGCACCGATCGCCCCCGGCCAAGGCGGCCTGACGTGCGGCTCCGGTGAACAGGCGCTGGCGCCGGCCGAGATCGATCACGCATCCGTCATCGGCGTGCACGACCCGCTGCACCCGCCCGATCAACAGCGCAACCAACAAGTCGTCCGGGTCGACCGGCGCGCCCGACGCCGTCTCACAACGTCGGTGCAACAGATCGTCGGGCCACCCGGGTGCGTCGGTCGTCGCAGAGAACTGATCGTCGAAGGTGTCGTCCCCGCCGAATGGAGGCGTCCACGTCTGGTGGCCGATCCGGCGGATCGCTGCGGCGGCGGTGTGCTCGTCGCAGTGGATCAGCACCAGGGGCGTCAACGGATCATGGCTCGACGCCTCCGCGGCAGCCCGGCAGATCGCCAGGAACGCATCGAAACGACGCTGACGATTGGTCCGGCTGAGCAGCTGGGCGTGCATCCGGTCACCATGGACCGCCGTGCCGGCCGCCCACTCGGCGTCGAACTCCAACTGCGCATACGCATCGAGCACGTCGGCGATCACTGCGCCGGACATCGCGTCACCTGCGGCCGCAAAGCGGAACCCAGCGACGTCGGGATGCAGCGAGACGTTCCGGTTGGCACGAGACGTCTCATGGTCCGCGTGGGCGCCGTCCGGGTCCGCGTGCTGCACGACCCGCTGACAACACAACCGGAAATCCTCGTCCGGCAGCAGCGCTGCGGCCTCGATCAGATCATCGACGACCACCGGCAACGCCGACCGCACCCGACGATTCGAGTGCAGACGGGTGAACCCGGTGATCTGCGACTGCCCGATGTGCCCATCGATCCAGGCATCACCGACGGCAGGCAGGTCACCGATCATCCGCCCGGAGCGCACCCGGGCGTGGGCCTCGTCCTTGGAGCAGTTCGTCACCGCCTGCACCCAGTCCGCAGCGTTGCGGTGACCGTCGTCGTCGAACGAGCACGACACATCCACCTCAGCAACCATGGCCGCCGACAACGCATCCAACTCCCGTCGGGCCAGCTCCACAGGCGAGGAAGTCCGCGTCGCGCGCCTGCAATGACAACCCCCGGAACCGCTCCAACCTCGGGTCATCCGCCAACGAGTCCATACAGCAAGCCTACGAAATGGGTGTGACACAGTGCCCGAAACCGGGTGCGTGGCACGAGCAAGCGTGCCGGTGGCCGGGACACCACACGTCGATTCTCGGTACGGCTGTGCGAGAATCGAGGCCGTGACCGGTACCTCGACCACCGCTGCGCCTGCGTCTCATCAGGTGCCGATCACGGCGTCGTTCGTGGCGTTCGGTGCCGGCGTGATCTGGAGCGTCGGCGCACTACTGACCCGGCTCGCCGGACACGCCGATGCGTGGCAGTACCTGATCTGGCGATCGGTCGGCGTGGTGGTCGTCATGGAGATCGTCAGCCGGGTCCGCGGACAGGGCTGGATGACGCCACGAGCGTTCACCCAGGGCCGGATCATGTTCATCGGCACGCTCGGCCTGATGGTCGCCTCGCTCGCGTTCGTCTACGCGATCAAGAACACGACGGCGGCGAACGCTGCGTTCCTCGCCTCGGTCACGCCGCTCTTCGCGGTCGTGCTGTCCCGGGTGTTCCTCGGTGAGCGACTGACGCGCGTCACCATCGGGGCGTTGCTGCTGGCCATGTGCGGGCTGGCGATCATGGTCGTGTCCGACGTCAACGGCGGGAACATGGTCGGCAACGTTGCGGCGCTCCTGTCGTCGCTCGGTTTCGCCGTCTACACGGTGTGCGTGCGTTCCGAGCCGCACCGGGACTGGTCGCCGATCCTGCCCGGGTACGCGTCGATGATGATCGTGCTGTGCGTGATCGTGACGCTGCTCAAGGGCAACCCGCTCCTGCCACCGGCAGCGGACACGACCTACGCACTGCTACACGGCGGCGTGCTGATCGTCGTCGGCACGCTGATGTTCAACATCGGCTCGCGCACAGTTCCGGCGGTCGCGATGACGATCCTCGCCCAGAGCGAAATGGCGTTCGTGCCGTTCTGGATCTTCCTCTGGTTCGGTGAGGCGCCAACGATGTGGGCCCTGATCGGCGGCGCGATCATCCTCACGGCCGTCATCGGCAAGTCGGTGCTCGACGCCCGAGCGCCGGGGGTCGACGAAACCTCCGATGTCGGACCCGGATTCATCGCCTAGCCTCGACGGACGTGTACAACCGTCGGCTCGTCTACACCTTCGGACTGCTGACCGGACTCTTCGCCGCCGGCTACGGCGTGATGTTCACACTGCTCGACGATTTCCGGGACCGTTACGGCATCTCCGAATCCAACCTCGGCATGGTCGTCGCGGTCGGGTTCTTCTCTGCGTTCTTGGCCCAGGTGTTCTTCGCGCCGCTCGCCGACCGCGGGCACGCTCGCCAGCTCGTCAACATCGGGATGGCGTTCAACCTCGCCGGCCTGCTGACGATGGCGTTCGGCAAGACGTTCGTGCTGCTGCTGATCGGCCGCCTCGTGATGGGCATCGGTACGGGCATCGCCGTCCCGGCGATCCGCCGCATCGTGATCCTCGCCGACCCCGAGAACCTCGGGAGCAACATCGGTCGCCTGCTCGCCGCCGACGTGTCGGGATTCGCGCTCGGACCGGCGATCTCGGCCGTGCTCGTCGGCCCGTTCGGCATCTCCGCGCCCTTCCTGGTGATCTGCGTCGCGACGCTGGCCTGCTTCCCGGTGATGTCGCGCATGCACGTCGACGAGGCAGCCGACAGCGACAAGCCCCAGGCTCGATTCGCATTCGACCTGTTGAAATCGCGCACGTACGTCGGTGCGCTGTGCTTCGGGTCGGCCGTGTTCTTGATGGTCGGCACCTTCGACGCGCTTTGGGTCCTCGTCCTCGACGACCTGAACACCGCCGACTGGATCGCCAACCTCGGCATCACGCTGTTCGCGTTGCCGCTGATCTTCCTCGGCTCGATCGGCGGCAGGCTCGCCCAACGGGTCGGGCCGTTCCGCATCGGCACCCTCGGCCTTGTCCTGGGCGCGTGCTTCATGTTCGCCTACGGCCGGCTGCCGACGGGCATCGCGATGTTCGCCGTCTCGATGGTCCACGCGCTGAGCGACGGCGTCTCGGTCGCCAGCTCGGGCGTGGCCGTCGGTGTCGTCACCCCGGCGGACCGCATGGCCGGGGCCCAGGGCCTGCTCGGTGGTGCGCAGACACTGGTCGGTGGTATCGCCGCATTGCTCGCCGGTGAGCTCTACCAGAATCACGGACGGGCGACGGCGTACACCGTCTGCTCGGTGCTGATGATCACGCTCGTGGTCGTGGGCATCGCCTGCGTCGGGCCGGCGTGGAGTGCGCGTCCGGATCCCGAGTCTTCTGCGCCGACGGATCACGGGGCGCTGGCGCACCAGTCGTAGCTGCACGCGGCGATCGTGCAGACTGCCCGAGTGAGTAGCGAACCGTTGACCAGCGAGCACATCGACCCGTTCCGAGCCGAGACACCGCAGGCGGTGATCGACGACCTCCGCGCCCGGCTGGCGAACACCCGCTGGCCGGACGAGATCGCCGGAACCGACTGGGAGTACGGCACAGACCTGGCCTATCTGCGCGAAGTGTGCGAGTCCTGGCAGACGTTCGACTGGGCGGCCGTCGAGGCCCGCTTCAACGCCTGGCCGCAGATCACCACCATCATCGACGGCCAGCGGGTGCACGCCATTCATGCACCGTCGCCAGAGCCGGACGCGCTGCCGTTGATCATCACCCACGGCTGGCCCGGCTCAGTGGTCGAGTTCCTCGACGTCATCGAGCCGCTGCGCGATCCGCGCAGCCACGGCGGCGACCCGGCCGATGCGTTCCACATCGTCGCTCCATCGATCCCCGGTTACGGCTGGAGCGGCCCGACGACGGAACCCGGTTGGGACGTGCGGCGCGTCGCCGAGGCCTGGAAGACACTGATGGCCCGGCTCGGCTACGACCGGTATGGCGCGCAGGGTGGTGACTGGGGCTCGATGATCTCCGGCCAGGTCGGAGTCGTCGACGCCGAGCACTGCGCCGGCGTGCACATCAACATGGTCCTCGGCTTGCCCGACGACACCCCGCTGACCGACGACGAGCAGGCCGCGATGGCGGCGAGCGGGGCGTTCTTGGCCAACGGCTCTGCGTACCAACAGATCCAGGGCAAGAACCCGCAGACGCTCGGCTACGGGCTGTCCGACTCCCCCGCCGGCCTGGCTGGATGGATCACCGAGAAGTTCCATCACTGGACGCATCACCCCGACGGCGACCTCGAGACCGCAATCACCCGCGACCAACTGCTGGCCAACCTCACGCTCTACTGGGTGACGGAGACGATCAACTCCAGCACCCGGCTGTACTTCGAGTCGCAGAAGGCCGGCCGCTTCCCGCCGTTCGACCGGGTCGAGGTGCCGACGGGCATCGCGTACTTCCCCGGCGAGATCATCACGATGCCCGAGGGCTGGGCGCGCAACCTCTACAACGTCACCCACGTCAGCCGCTTCGATCGCGGCGGTCACTTCGCAGCGATGGAGGAACCCGACCTCTTCGTCGACGACGTGCGTGCCTTCTTCCGCACGATCCGCTGAACACAGGCTCGCTGAACACGGCGAAGCGCCGGATCGCAGCACGGAGCGGGGGTCGGCCGTGGCAGGCTGTGCGGTATGGCCTGGTTGATGAGCGACGCACATGTGCTCGCCTCGGTCGACGTGGCCACGAGCCGAGCCAGCAGGGCGAAGGGGCTGCTCGGTCGTGACACGTTCGAGGGGGCGTTCGCGATCCCGAAGTGCCGGTGGGTGCACACGATGGGCATGCGCTTCGCCCTGGACATCGCCTACGTCGGAGCCGACGACCAGGTCATCAAGATCGCCACGATGCGCCCGTACCGCTTCGCCTGCCCGGTGCCCAAGGCACGCACGGTCATCGAGGCCAGGGCGGGGTCGTTCGAGCGGTGGGGGCTGCGCGTCGGCGACCCCGTCGAACTGCGCCTCACCGACCCGAACTGCGTGCTCTGACCCGTGGGCACGCTCGTCCTCGTCGCCACACCGATCGGCAACCTCGGTGACCTCTCGCCGCGCGCCATCGAGGCGCTGCAGGGCGCTGCGCTGATCTGCTGTGAGGACACTCGCCGCACCGGCGGGCTGCTGTCCCACTTCGGCATCCGTGGGGTACGGATGGCGATCGCCAACGAACACACCGAGAATGCGCGGGTGGCCGAAGTGCTCGACCTGCTTGCCGGCGGGGCCAGCGTGGCCGTCGTGACCGACGCCGGTACACCCGGAATCAGCGATCCAGGCGAACGCCTGGTCGTCGCAGCGATCGCCGAGGGGCATACGGTCAGTGCCGTTCCGGGGCCGTCGGCGGACGTGATGGCGCTGGTCATCTCCGGGCTGCCGAGCGCGCGCTACGTGATGGACGGGTTCCTGCCACGCAGCGGTCCGGAGCGGGCGGTGCGGCTCGCCGAGGCAACGACCGAACGCCGCACCGTCGTGCTCTACGAGGCACCGCACCGCCTGGTCCGCACGGTGACCGATCTCCATGCGCTCTGCGGGCCCGCCCGACGGATCGTGCTCGCACGTGAGCTGACCAAGCTCCACGAGGAGGTGTGGCGGGGCTCCCTCGGCGAGGCCTTGGCGCATGTCGCCGAGCGCGAGCCGCAGGGTGAGTACGTCATCGTGCTCGAGGGCGCGCCGGCGCGCACCGAGCCGACCGACGATGACATCCGCCGCGGTCTCGAGCGAGAACTCGCAGGCGGAGCCAGCAAGAAGTCGGCCGTGTCGACGGTGGCCGATCATCTCGGTGTCGCCAAGAACCGCGTGTACAACCTGGCGCTGACCGTCACCGTTGCGGCCCGGCAGTAGCGCCCGCGCTCGTCAGGGCACCCACCAACCGGTGGTGTCGAACAGCAGGTGGGCACCGACGGATGCGGTCACGCACAACGAACCGCTGACCGACGCAGTGACCGCGTTCGCCGTCACGCCGCCGAGACCGCCGTTCACCGACGAGGTCGCCGGGACGGGCTGTCCGCAGTCGTAGGCGGCGAAGTAGCCGTCGACGCCGGGCTGGACCATCGTGATGTTGCCGGTGACGGCCTTCGCGTCCGGTGGGGCAACCGGGAAGTCGACGGTCTGGCCGAGCCCGACCTGGCCACGCCACCCACCGATACCGGCGCGAGTGTCGACCATCCGCTGCGGCGTCGCCGGCTGGAAGCGCAGCGCACCACCACTCGTGAACGTGCCCTGCAGATCGATGACCACATCGGTGGGAACGTTGGCGTGCACGCAGATCGTGCCGGCGGCGCCGACCTGTACGTACGCCGAACCGGCGGCGGCTGCCCCAGTGACGAAGTTCAGATTCGACGTCGCCGGCGCGGCGGCATCGCACGGGTAGGCGACGAGGTAGCCGGGTGCTGCGGCGCCGACTGCGGTGAGGTTGACCACGGCACCGGCGACCGCCCCGGGAATCGTCACGACGAGCGGATCGGCCCGCCCGCTGATCCGCGTGTCGACGAGACGCGACGGTGTCATCGGGTTCAGCCGCAACGCTGCGGACGGAACGAACGCACCCTGGAGGTCGACGATGAAGTGCACGGGGGTGGAGGCGTCCACGCACAGCGAGTCGGTGGCGCCGACACCGACGACGACCTGGTTCGGGCGTGTCTGACCGGGTGCGAAGTTCACGCTCGACGTCGGCGGCGGTGGGCCGCCGCACGGGTACACGCTGAGGTAGCCCGCCGGCGTCGACGGCCCGGCGACCGCGGTCACGTTGACGCTCACCGCCGTCGAGCCCGCCGGTACCGCGCCGGCCAGGCTGATGCTGATCGGTCCGGGTGGGCTCGCCAGCGGTCGGCTGTCGTACAGACGGACCTGGGGCAGCGGCTGGTAGTCACCGGGGGCACCGGCGGTGGGCGGCAGCGTCACCGATCCCGGGGTGCGCTCGGACCCGCCGAGCCGAGCGGTGAAGTCGTTCGCCATCAGCGTCGACTTCTTGCGGTACTCGGCGCCGTTGGGCAGGTGGACGCCATCGGGGGCGAGGCGGATGTCGCTGGCGGCGAGCGCGGCGGGCCAATCCCAGAGGTGCACGTTCGGGTGCGTCGCAGCGACAGCGGCGAGGGCCCGGTTCCAGACATCGGCGTCGGCCTGGGTGGGCATCGTGATCAGCGACCACCAGATCTGGCGATCCTCGCCGATGGTGTCGACGAGTTGGAGGATGTCCCGCTCGGCGCACGGCTGCCGGCTGTTGCAGTTACCGATGTCGTTCGAGCCGAGCGCAACCATGTACGCAGGCGTGTCCCATCCTTCGGCGCGACGGTCGATGACCCACTTCGTCATGTTCGCCCCAGGCGTCGAGACGACGAGTCCCGCTTGCAGACCGACGCCGGCGACCATGCGGACCGGGCCCCAGCCACGATCGACCAGCATCTGCGCGACAGACGGCCCGTAGCCGTCGGTCTCCAACGCCGAGCCGAGCATCACCGAATCACCGATCACCGTGACGGCACCGCGAGGACCGGGAAGGGGCTTGATGTACTGGGAGAACAGTGTCTCAGCGGCCGCCGGCCTGGCTGGCGCGACTCCGAGCGACGCCGCCAGCGCCACCAGGACCACACCGAACACACACCACCGTCGCCGAATTCGCATCAGGACGATCCTGCCAGACACGCCCAGGTCTCAGCCGCCCAGATCTCAGCCGCCCAGATCTCAGCCGCGCGGCATGAGCGCCAACTGTCGGCTCGTGGCGACGAGCCGGTCGGAGGCGTCCCAGACCTCGCTGTCCTCCTGGAGGAAACCGTTCTGGATGTACTCGGTGTGGAACCGGCAGCGCAGCGGTCCCGAGACGGGGATCCCGCGGACGTGGACGGTCAGTTCCACGGTCGGCACCCAGCCGAGCGGCATCTCGATGTTGAACACCGGAGGAGGGAATGCATCGACCACGAACAGCAGCGCGAGCGTGTCGACCGGACGGTCGTCGGCGAACTCGAACCATCCCTCGATCACCGCGCGTCCGGTGCGGATGCCCTCGTTGAAGCGGGCATGCGCCGGGTTCAGACGCACCTTCATCCGCCCCATCAGCGGCACCCCGACGACACCGTTGTCGCTGCGCGCCGAGCACTCCTCCAACGGTGGCAGGTCCGGTGGACCACCGACGACGTCGCTGAACCCACCGCTCGCTGCGGCGACGTCACCGAAGCTGCCGAGCATGCGAATCACCTCACGATCACCGGAGCGCATCGATGCAGTCATCGTCACCAACTGACGACCGCTCTTGACGACGTCGGTCTCGATCGTCACCGGTCCGGGCCGACCCGGCGCGAGGTAGTGCGCGGTCAGCGTGATCGGGTCGACACGACCCGAAGCCTCGCGCATGGCTGCACCGGCAACAGCGAGCAGGTAACCGCCGTTGGCATTGCCCCCGATGTCCCAGCCGTCGTGGATCTCGCCGTCGAACACGGCGTGACCCGGCTGATCGCTCGACCCGTCACTGGGGCGTCGAGATACAGCGGTCGCAGAATCGAACTCGAACATCGGTCGGCCGGTGTCCTGATGCGTTCCGTGCTGCGTCACCAGACCATCCTGGCGGTCGCAGCGTCGAAATCGCATCGGCGCGACGACGGGGGTCGCCCTAGCCTGTCGGTGTGACCAACTTCTCGCTCACGACCCCCATCTACTACGTGACGGCCCAGCCTCACTTGGGGCACGCGTACACCACCATCGTCGGCGATGCACTCGCCCGGTGGCACCGCCTGATGGGCGAGAACGTCTTCTACCTGACCGGCACCGACGAGCACGGTCTGAAGGTGCAACAGGCCGCCGACGCCGCCGGGCTGACGCCGCAGGAGTTCGTCGACACCATCGCCCCGCTCTACGCAGACGCCTGGACGAAGCTGAACATCAGCAACGACGATTTCATCCGCACCACCGAGCCGCGGCACTACGCGGGCGTCGCCAAGCTGCTCCAGGCGTGTTACGACTCGGGTGACATCGAGCTCGACGTCTACACCGGGCTGTACTGCGTGTCGTGCGAGGAGTACTACACCGAAGAGGAGCTCGTCGAGGGTCTGTGCCCGATTCACAAGATCCCGGTCCAGTCGGTGAACGAGGAGAACTACTTCTTCCGCCTCAGCCGGTTCCAGGACCGCTTGCTCGAGTGGTATGCGTCGCACCCCGATGCGCTGAACCCCGAGTTCCGCGGCAACGAGGCGATCGGGCTGATCAAGGGCGGCCTACGAGACTTCTCGATCAGCCGCACCAGCCTGACCTGGGGCATCCCCCTGCCGTGGGATGCGAAGCACGTCGCGTACGTGTGGTTCGATGCGCTGACCAACTACCTGTCAGCGGTCGGATACGGCACCGATGACGAGCGTTTTGCCGAGTGGTGGCCGGTCGACTATCACCTCATCGGCAAGGACATCGTCCGCCACCACTGCGTCTACTGGCCGGCGATGCTGATGTCCGCGGGCATCGACCTGCCCAAGGGCTGGGGCATCGGCGGTTGGCTGCTCAGCGGCGGCGAGAAGATGAGCAAGACCACCGGAAACGTCGTCAACCCGCTCGATCTCGTCGACGACATCGGTGTCGACGGGTTCCGTTACTACGTGCTCGCCGAGACCGCGTACGGCCAGGACGGTGACTTCAGCTACGAGGGCCTCCTCGGCCGCTACAACAGCGACCTCGCCAACAACCTTGGCAACCTGCTCAGCCGCGTTGCGACCGTCGTCGCCAAGAAGTGCGACGGCATCGGCCCGGCGCCGTCACCGGACAGCCCGCTCGCCGAAGCTGCAGCGAGCGCATACGCGGCGACCGCTGCGGCGTGGGACGCGCTGCAGCCGAGCCGGGCCCTCGACGCGACCTGGTCGCTGATCCGGGCCACGAACGCGTACCTCGAGACGAACGAGCCGTGGAAGGCCGAGCCGGGTGACGCCGTCGACCGGGTGATGGGCGACGCGCTCGAAGCGCTGCGCATCGTCGCTGTCCTGGCCTCGCCGGCGATCCCGGCGACCGCGCAGGCCGTCTGGGAGCGAATCGGTCTGACCGGGCTGGTCGTCGACCAGCGCGTTCCGGACGGTGCGACATGGGGTGGTTATCCGGGCGGGATTCCCGTCACCAAGGGCGAGCCGATGTTCCCCCGCCGCCAGATCCCTGCCTGAGCTCACGGGATGACCTGACGATGATCTGGACCGACAACCACTGCCATCTGCACGACGAGCGGATCCCCGGTGGCGCCGCCGCAGCAGTAGACGCTGCGCGCACGGCCGGGGTCACGACCATGATCACCGTCGGCTGCGACACCGCGACGTCGCTGGCCGCGATCGCTGTCGCCGAGCAGTTCGACGGCGTCTGGGCGACGGTCGGGCTGCACCCGCACGACGCAGTGAACGGTGTCGAGACCATCGCCGGCCTGTTCGACCACCCGAAGGTGATCGCCGTCGGCGAGTGCGGACTCGACTACCACTACGACCACTCGCCCCGAGAGGTGCAGCGCACTGCGTTCGTCGATCAGATCCATCTCGCGCATCACCTGCAGCTGCCGCTGATCATCCACACGCGCGAGGCGTGGGCCGACACATTCGACATCCTGCGCGCCGAGGGGACGCCGGCGCAGACGATCTTCCACTGCTTCACCGGCGACGCCGACGCAGCCCGCCAGTGCCTGGATCTCGGCGCGTTCGTGAGCTTCTCCGGCATCGTCACGTTCAAGACGGCCACCGACGTGCAGGCCGCTGCCCGCCTCTGCCCCCTCGATCGGCTCCTCGTCGAGACAGACAGTCCGTACCTCGCCCCGCTTCCGCACCGCGGGAAGCCGAACCAACCGTCACTGGTCACGGTGGTCGGCGCGTTCATCGCCGACCTGCGCGGCGACGATGTGGAGACGATCGCCACAGCAACCACGGCTGCGGCATGCCTTGCCTTTCCCCGGTCTGCTCCGTAGCCTCGGTCCGAACGCCGGCACAGTTGCCGGCCCCGCCGCTCAGGAGAACGTGCTGAACCTCGACGTCACGGATCGTCGACGACTCGTCGTTGCGGCAGCGCTGACCATCGTCGCCCTGCCCGCCATCTGGCTCTTCGCCAGGGGTGAGCCGTCGGCCGGGACCGCCGGTCCCAGCATCGCCGGCGCAGCCGGCATCGCCACGCCGGGGGTCGGCGGCGCCAGCACGCCCGAAACCGACGCCGACGCGTTCGGCACGGACGGCCCGATCTTCGTCGACGGTCCGACCACCCCGCCGCGACCCGCGATCGTGCCGATCATCGTGCCGGCGTCGAACGCCGGGCAGTCGCTCGAAGGTCAGGCCACCTACAAGCGCAACCCGGATCCCGCAGCGACCTCCTGCTCGTCGGCGTTGGCGCCGTTCAACGCGTCGCTGACCGTCACCAACCTCAACAACGGGTTCTCGTGGACGTGCGTCAACCGCACCCCGAAGGTGCTCGCCACCGGCATCACGATCGAGCTGACCACCGAGCAGTTCCAGCACATCGCCGAGCTCGTCGACTCCCCGGTGCCGGTGCGCATCACCTGGGGCGCTGGATGACGCTGTCGCGCCGCGACATCAACGATCTGCTCGAGGCCAATGGACTGGCGCCACGCCGTGAGTTCGGCCAGAACTTCGTCGGTGACCCGAACACCGTTCGACGCATCGCCCGGCTCGCCGGTGTGGGACCCGGCGACCATGTGGTCGAGATCGGGGCGGGCCTCGGTTCGCTGACCTCCGCGCTCGCCGAGACCGGAGCGAGCGTGCTGGCGCTCGAGATCGATCGCGGCATCGTGCCGGTCCTGCGCTCGGTGGTCGAACGGTTCGACAACGTGACCGTCGTCGAGGGCGATGCGCAGGAGATGCCGTGGCCCGAGCTGCTGGCCGGTTCAGATGCCTGGGTGCTCGTCGCCAACCTGCCCTACAACGTCGGGACGCCGCTGGTCATGGACCTGCTCGACATGGTGCCGGAGGTGGCGAGAATGCTGGTCATGGTGCAGCGTGAGGTGGCTGAACGGATGGTGTCACCGGCACGCGGGTCGGCGTACGGAGCGATCAGCGTCAAGGTCGCGTACTGGGCGACGGCGCGCATCGTCGGCTACGTCCCAGCGACCGTGTTCGTGCCCCAGCCGAAGGTCGAGAGTGCACTGGTCGAGATCACCCGTCGGGCGATGCCCGCCGTCGCCGACGTCGCACCGGCCGCACTGTTCGAGCTCGTCAAGGCCGGCTTCGCGCACCGCCGGCAGATGCTGCGTCGGGTGCTGTCGGGCATGGTCACCGCCGATCAGTTCGAACGTGCCGAGATCGCACCGACCGCCCGCGCCGAAGAACTCGACGTCGTCGCCTGGGGACGGCTCACCGCCGCCGTCGAGGCTGATCGGCGCGCTGCGCTGTGAGCGTGACGGTCCGGGCCCCGGCCAAGCTGACGATCGAGCTGCGTATCACCGGCGTCCGCACCGATGGCTACCACCTCGTCGAGGCGGAGATGGTCACCTTGGAACTGGCGGATTCGTTGCAGATCGACCCCGCCGGACGGGGTCTGTTCGCGACCGGGCCGTACTGCGACGGCGTCCCGCTCGATGCCGGCAACCTCGTCGCCAAGGCCCTCGCGCTCGTCGGCCGCACGGCGAGCGTGGTCATCGACAAGCAGATCCCGCATGGCGGTGGACTCGGCGGAGGCTCCGCCGACGCAGCGGCGGTGTTGCGCTGGGCCGGCTTCGACGACCTCGTCGCTGCGGCGGGGCTCGGCGCAGACGTTGCGTTCTGCCTCGTCGGCGGGCGCGCCCACGTTTCGGGCATCGGCGAGATCGTCGCACCGTTGCCGGCAGTGGACGAGCCCGTGGCGTACACACTCGTCATCCCGCCGCTGTCGTGTTCGACCCCGGCGGTCTACCGAGCCTGGGACGATCTCGGTGGTCCAACCGATCCTGGGCCGAACGACCTGCTCGCGGCTGCGATCGTCGTCGAACCGCAACTGGCAGTTTGGCGCGACCGGATCCGGGTGGCCTCCGGTGTCGAGCCGATCCTGGCCGGCAGCGGCGCGACATGGTTCCTGCCCGGGCACCACGCGCACATCACCGCGCTGTTGCCCGGCGCGAACGTGGTGCTGACGCGAACGACTGCGTGACCGATCCGACCGAGCTGATCTCACTCGCCCGGAAAACGAAGACGACCGCCCACCGCAGTGGACGGTCGTGCGTGCGTGCCGCCCGTGGGGGCACAGCAGACTTCGAACGAGCTATTTACGACGCTGGTGACGGGTACGCCGGAGCATCTTCTTGTGCTTCTTCTTCCTCATGCGCTTACGGCGCTTCTTGATCAACGAACCCATAAGCCGTAGAACCTAGCGGTCGCATCGAACGGCACCAACCTGTCGCCCGAGCAGGATCCGCTGAGTCGAAAGAGTTCGGACGACCACGATGTCGGCGCTAGCCTTGGGGCGTTCCTTTCCGGGGTCGTCCAATGGTAGGACAACGGGTTTTGATCCCGTGAATAGGGGTTCGAGCCCTCTCCCCGGAGCCAGAAGTGGCGTGCAAGGCTGCACCGGTGACCATTTCGCCGCTCTCCCCGAGCTACGCCGCAGCCCGATCCGCGTTCCTCCTCGCAGCCGGAAGCGCCGGCGCCACGGTCGAGTCCACCGTGCACCCACGACTCGGCCTGGACGGCGAGGAACTGGCCGTCGATGTCGCCACCCTCGGGCCGGCCGACGCCGAGGATCTGGTCGTGGTCGTCTCGGGCACCCATGGCGTCGAGGGCTACGCCGGCTCGGCACTGCAGACCGAATGGTTGCAGAGCCACGCCGCGGAGCTGCCGCGGACCGTCGGGCTGATCATGGTCCATGCGCTGAATCCGTTCGGGTTCTCGTGGGTGCGTCGGGTCAACGAAGACAATGTCGACCTCAACCGCAACTTCGTCGACTGGACCCTCCCGCCGCCGGCGAACCCGGCCTACGACCGAATGGCCGATCTGCTCGTGCCCCGGTCGTGGAGCGACACCGAACAACTCCGCACGCTCACGGCCCTGCTGGAGATCGTTGCCGAGGTCGGGATGGAGCAGATGCAGACCGATGTGACGTCCGGCCAGTACACCGACCCGAACGGCGTCTTCTACGGCGGCGCGGGACCGGTGTGGTCACATCGCTGGTTGCGCGAGTTCGCCGCCGCACGGCTGTCCACGGCGCGTCGGGTCGCGATCATCGATCTGCACACGGGACTCGGGCCCTGGGGCCATGGCGAGCTGATCGGCAGCGAGTCCGCCGCCAGCGAGTCGCATCGGCGCGCCACTCGGTGGTGGGGGGATGTGCGCTCGATGGTCGACGGCGCGAGCGCGTCGGCGGCACTGTCGGGTGACTGGCTGGCCGCGGCCGCCGAACTGGCCCCGCAGGCCGAGGTCACCGGCGTGGCGATCGAGTACGGCACCGTCGACGAGCTGAACAGCCTGCAGGCGCTGCGCGCCGACGCCTGGTTGCACGCCCACGGTGACCCGACCAGCAAGAAGTCCGAGCCGATCCGCGCGGCCCTGCGCGCCGCGTTCGCCGATGACGATCCGGCGTGGGTCCAGGCGCTCTGGCCTCGGTTCGCACAGGTCCTCGGCGCTGCGTTCGAACAGCTCGGTGTGTGACCGGAATGTGACCATCGTGCAACACGGCGGGCACCGCCACCGATGCCCGGCGGAGGTGAGCTAGAACAAGTACATGTCCGTCTCTGCCATCGTCCTCGCCGCCGGTGAGGGCACCCGTATGCGATCCACCCGCCCGAAGCCCCTGCACATGATCTGCGGACGCGGCATGGTGATGCACGTCATCCACTCGCTCGAGTCCCTCAAGGTCGAGCGCACGGTCGTCGTCGTCGGCCACGGTGCCGAGCGGGTCACCAAGAAGGTGCAGGAGCAGTCGCCTGCGTGGGCGAACGTCTCGTTCGTCGAGCAGGAGGTCCAGCGCGGCACCGGCGACGCAGCGATGGTCGGACTGTCGGTGTTTCCCGGCGACGACCTCGACGACGAGTCGACGATCATCGTGCTGCCCGGCGACACGCCGCTGCTGCGTCCGGAGACCATCGACGAACTGGTCAGCACGCACGTCGCCAACGGCTACGCGGCGACGCTGCTCACGTCGGTCGTGGAGGACCCGACCGGCTACGGACGGGTCATCCGTTCCGAGGCCCGCGGCACCCAGGATCGCGTGATGCGCATCGTCGAACAGCGCGACGCGACTCCTGCCGAACTCGCCGTCCAGGAGATGAACACCAGCATCTACGCCTTCCGCCGCGACCTGCTCGGCCCGGCGCTGCGCCATCTGTCCCCGGACAACAGCCAGGGTGAGTACTACCTCACTGACGTCATCGGCGTGCTCAGTGGGATGGGCCACCGGATCGGCGCAGTCCAGGCCTCGCCGGCCGAGACAGCCGGGGTCAACGACCGTTGGCAGCTCGCCCTGGCCGAGCGCGAGCTGCGCGCCCGCACCAACCGGCACTGGCTGCTCAACGGCGTCACGATGCTCGACCCACGCCAGACGTTCATCGACGTCACGGTGCAGCTCGGCCGTGACGTGACGCTGTACCCCGGTACGATCCTCCAGGGCCGCACTGTCGTCGGGAACGGCTGCGAGATCGGTCCCGACGCACGCCTCGTCGACTGCGTGATCGCCGAGGACTGTGCGATCGAGAACTCTGTCGGGCGCGATGCCGAGGTCGGCGCCGGCGCCCACGTCGGCCCGTACGCCCATTTGCCAGCAGGCAGCGTCGTGGCTGCCGGAGAGACGACCGGCGCCTTCTACACTGCACCGGTCGGCTGATACGAGTTTCCGGGAGCGGTACATGGAGAAGGTCACCACCAAACGCTTGTCGCTCTACACCGGTCGGACCCATCCGGCGCTCGCCGAGGAAGTGGCCGGGCACCTCGGGCTCGAGCTCGGCGATGCGAACATCGTCGAGTTCGCCAACAGCGAGCTCCGGCCGCGCTTCTCCGAGAGCGTGCGCGGTACCGACGTGTTCATCATGCAGACGCATTTCGCGCACAACGGGCGCAGCATCAACGACTCGATCATGGAGCAGTTGATCATGATCGATGCGGCGCACCGTGCGTCGGCCAAGCGCATCACGGCCGTCTGCCCGTTCTACGGATACGCCCGCCAAGACCGCAAGGCCGAGGGCCGCGAGCCGATCACGGCCCGCCTCGTCGCCGACCTGTTCAAGGCCGCAGGCGCCAAGCGAATGGTCTCGATCGATCTCCACAGCGGCCAGATCCAGGGCTTCTTCGACGGTCCGGTCGACCATCTCACCGCACTGCCCGTCCTCGAACGCTACGTGCGCACCCACGCCTCCAAGGGCATGGTCATCGTGTCGCCCGATGCCGGCCGGGTCAAGGTCGCCGAGCGCTTCGCCCAGCACCTGTCCGACATGGACGCTGACGTGGCGTTCATCAACAAGCGCCGCCCGAAGGGCACCACGAACGTGGTCGAGGCCAAGGAAGTCATCGGCGAGGTCGACGGCCGCTGCTGCATCATCACCGACGACATGATCGACACCGGGGGCACTGTCGTGTCCGCGGCCGAGCTGCTGCTCAAGCGTGGCGCCGCCGAGGTGTGGTGCATGGCCACCCACGGTGTGCTCTCCGGTCCCGCCGTCAAGCGGTTGCGCGACTCCCCGTTCAAGCGCGTGGTCCTGACCAACACCCTGCCGACACCGTCGCAGGACGAGCTTCCCCAGCTCGAGGTGCTCTCCATCGCGCCGATCATCGCCGAGGCCCTGAGCGCAGTCTTCGACGACACGAGCGTGAGCGAGATCTTCGGCGGCGAGAACCAAGCCTGACCACTCCAGTGGTTTCGCGGAATTTCCGCCGATAGCATCGCCAACCGTTCTTTGCTGCTGTCGCAGCACCTCTGGATCGCCACTGGCGGAGGAAATTCATCATGTCGCAGACCATCCTTGTTGCTCAGACCGGCCGCGAAACCGGCTCCCCCGCGTCGCGTCGCCTGCGCAGTGCCGACATCATCCCAGCCGTCCTCTACGGCCAGGGCATGACCCCGGTCAGCGTGGCCGTTGGTCGCCGTGACCTGCGCCTCGCCCTCTCCGGCCCGGCCGGCTTCAACACCGTTCTCTCGCTCGAGGTCGACGGCAAGAAGTACCCCGCCGTGATCAAGGACGTCCAGCGTCACCCGGTCAAGCGCAACGTCAACCACATCGACTTCCTCCAGATCAACATGAAGGAGCTGCTCACCGTCTCGGTGCCGCTGCAGCTCGAGGGCGAAGCCAAGGCCGTCATGGCCCAGGGTGGGCTCGTCGATCCGGCTGTCGACACCATCGAGGTCGAGTGCACGCCGGACAACATGCCGAACGCTTTCGTCGTCGACATCAGCGAGATGCAGCCCGGTGACACGATCCGTCTGGCCGACCTCCCGATGCCCGACGGTGTCACGGCGCTCGGTGACCCGGAGATGGCGATCGTCACGGCACTCCACGGCTTCAGCGATGCCGATCTCGAGTCCGACGCCACGCCGGAAGCGGCTGAGGGCGAAGGCGACGAGGCGGCTGCAGGCGACGCCGCAGCTGCCGAGTGATCACGCACCACTGACGCACCCCCCGGACACGACCCGCGACGATGGCATTCCTCGGTCGCGGTGATCGTGCCGAGCGCCGGGGCACGCCCTACGACTTCTTGATCGTCGGTCTGGGCAATCCGGGCAAGGAGTACGCGCGTACCCGCCACAACGTCGGCGAGGAAGCGGTTGCGCTGTTGGCCGAACGGGTCGGCGTGTCGTTCAAGGCCGGCAGGGACAAGGCCAAGGTCGCCGAGGTGACTCTGCGTGGCCGCCGTTGCGTGCTCGCCTTCCCGCTGACGTTCATGAACGAGTCCGGCCAAGCCGTCGGCGCGCTCACCCGCCGCTACGGCATCGCCGATCCGGCGCAGATCATCGTCATCCATGACGAGCTCGACCTGCCCCCGACCCAGGTCCGGGTCAAGGTCGGCGGCGGCCTGGCCGGCAACAACGGCCTGCGCAGCATCACCCAGCACCTCAAGACGCAGGACTATCTGCGCGTCAGGATCGGGATCGGCAAGCCGCCCTCCAAGGAGCGCGGCGCGAGCCACGTCCTCGCCAAGCTGCCCAAGGCCGAGCGCGAGGCGTTCGACGTCGCGATCCAGATCGCCGCCGACGCCGTCGAGGCCCTCGTCGCCGAGGGCCCCGACGCGGCGATGCGTCAGTTCAACGTCAAGTAGCCAGCGTCGGCCTGGCGTCGATCGCTCAGACCGAGGCGAGGTTCACATCGGCGACGATGTGACCGGCTTCCAGCTCGATCCGGCGAGTGAGGCGCACGTTCTCGAGCAGGGTGCGATCGTGGGTAACCAGCAACACCGTGCCACCGAAGGACTCGAGCGCGATCTCGAGCTGCTCGATCGCGGCGAGATCGAGGTGGTTGGTCGGCTCGTCGAGGACCAGGCAGTTCGTGCCGCGGGCCATCAGCAGGGCGAGCACGGTGCGCGTCCGCTCACCGGGTGACAACGACGCGGTCGGACGGTTGACCTCGCCGGCGCCGATGCCGAATTTGGCGAGCAGGGTCCGCGCATCGGGCACGGTCATCGCGGTTGCGCGCATGAACGCCTCGAGCACGGTCTGCTGATCGGTCAGCTGCCGGCGAGCCTGCTCGAGTTCACCGACGACGACGCTCGGCCCGAGGTGAGCCTCCCCGGCATCGGGCACGACGTGGCCGAGCAGCATCCGCAGCATGGTCGTCTTGCCGCTGCCGTTGTGGCCGACGATGGCCACCCGCTCGCCGCCCCCGATCATCAGATCGACCGGGCCGAGCGTGAACGATCCGGCCGACACCGTGGCGCCGGTCAACCGGGCCACGATGGCCCCGCTCCGGCTCGTCTCGCCGAATGTCAGCTTCAGCTGCCAGGCCTCGCGCGGTTCCTCGACGACGTCCAATCGTTGCATCGCGCGCTCGGTCCGAGCGGCTTTGCCGGCGAGCTGCTCGGTCTGGTTGATCTTGAAGTTGCGGACGTGCTTGTCGCCGTCCGATGGGTTCTTCTTGGCCTTGGCCAGACCCTGCGTCGCCCACTCACGTTCGCGCTGGGCGCGCCCGGCGAGGGTCGACTTCTTGTCGGCATATACCTCGTACTGCTCGCGGGCGTGCTGGGCGGCGAGGTCACGCTCGGCGAGGTAGGCCTCCCAGCCGCCGGCGTACATCGAGACGTCGTGGCTGAACTGGTCGATCTCGGCGACGTGGGTGACGACGCGCTTGAGGAACTCGCGGTCGTGGCTGACGACGACGAGGCCGGCCTGCAGCGATGCCACCCATGACTCGAGCCGGGCGAGCCCGTCGAGATCGAGGTCGTTGGTCGGCTCGTCGAGCAGGAACACGTCGAACCGGGCCAGGAGCAGGGAGGCGAGGCTGCAGCGTGCGGCCTCACCACCTGAAAGCGTGTTCATCGACTGGGTCAGCAGACGCTCGGGTAGTCCGAGCTCGGCCAGCACCTCACCAGTGCGGGCGTCGACGTCGGCGGCGCCGATCGCCAGCCACCGTTCGAGCGCCTCGGAGTAGCGGTCGTCGGAGCCGGGCTCGGACGTGGCGAGCGCGGACGTCGCCGCATCCAGCTCCGCCGAGGCCGCGCCGACACCGGTGCGCCGGGTGAGGAACTCCGCAACGGTCTCGTCGGCTCGACGTTCCGGCTCCTGGGGCAGATAGCCGACGATGGCCTGGGGCGGGGTGACGCTGATCGTGCCGGAGTCCGGTCGGATCTCGCCGCTGAGGACGCGCAGCAGGGTCGACTTGCCGACGCCGTTCGGACCGACGAGACCAGCCCGCCAACCGGGCGAGACGGAGAGATCGGCACCGTCGAGGATGATGGCCCGCCCCAGTGACAGCGAAATGGATCGGGCGTGGAGGGATGCGTGTGCAGACATGGAGAGCGAGACCTTCCGGGAGAACTGTACGGACATCGGCCGCTCACGAACGCATGAGACCAGCATGCCAACTCGGGCGGCCTCGATCAACGCATTTCGGAATGACACCGTGAGCGGCGACGTTGCAGCGGACCATGCCGTACAACGCCGCCCCTGACGACTGGTGGAAGACCTTCGTCGACGCCCTGCCCGCGCACACCGCCAAGCTCGCCGTCGTGCGCGCCGACGGCAGCCCATTGGTGGCCCCGATCTGGATCGAGCGCGATGGCGAGGAGATCGTGTTCATGACATCGGCTGACACGATCAAGGGCAAGTCGATCCTGCGCGACGGCCGGGTCAGCCTGTGCCTCGACAACGAGACGCCGCCGTTCGACTTCGTCACGATCAGTGGCACCACCACGACGTCGGACGATCCCGACGAGCTGCTCCGCTGGGGCACCAGTATCGCCGCCCGCTACATGGGCGCCGAGGTGGCCGAGGCCTTCGGCAAGCGCAACGCCGTGCCGCCGGAGATGGTCGTACGGGTCACACCGACCCACATCGTCGCCAAGAACAACGTCGCCGACTGATCAGACCGGGATCTGTGCGGCCGTATCGATCGGCAACAGGTCGGGCGGCAGCGGTTCGTTGAGGTCGTGGCGGAACATGATGCTCAGGCGCGGCCCGACGGAGCGGGCGACCTTGGGGACGCAGTGCTCCCAGTCGTGCTGGCAGGCACCGCCCATGACCAGCAGATCACCGTGGCCGACGCTGAACGTGCGCGACGAGCCGCCGCCGCGCGGGCGCACCATGAAATTGCGGGCTGCTCCGACGGACACGATCGCGACAACGGGGTCCTCGTGGGTGAACCGCTCACGGTCACCGTGCCAGGCCACCGAATCCCGGCCGTCGCGGTAGAGGTTGTAGCCGATCGTGTCGAATCGGCGGCTGTACCGCTCGCTGAGCGCGAGACGGATGTCGCCGAGCACCGGGAGCGCCTCACCATCGCCGTCGGAACCGTCCCACCAGTGCGTCAGCCGCGGCTCGGGCAGCACCCGCTCCCACATCGTCACCGTGCGCTGCCGCCAGGGCAGCCCGGCGAACAACTCGCCGAAGACGTGATCTGCGGCGCCGAGCCAGTTGGGCAGGGTGTCCACCCACGACGTCTCGTCGAGCCAGCGCCGCTGGAGACCGCCGAACCCAGCGTCGATGACCGGTTCGGTCGCACCGAACAGGCTGGACTGCCACATCAACGAGATGTCGTCGAGGTCGGTTGCGATGTCGCGTGCGATCGTTGCCACTGGCGTAGTCTCGCGAATCGAACGCACGTTCGCAACTCCCGTCTCCTACAGTGGACCGGTGCACGTGATCGGATTGGACCACATCGTGCTCAACGTCGCCGACGTCGAGCGTTCCCTCGCCTGGTACCAGGGTGTCCTCGGCCTCGAGCCGGTGCGTGTCGACCTGTGGCGCGAGGGCCGATCCCCGTTCCCGTCGGTGCGTGTGGACGCCACGACCATCATCGACCTCGTCGCCGCACCGCGGCACGAGTCGAACATGGACCACCTCTGCCTCGTCGTCCATCGGGCCGACGTCGACGCGATCGTCGCGGACGAGCGGTTCACCGTCGTCGACGGTCCGGGCTCTCGCTACGGGGCCCAGGGAAACGGCTGGTCGGTCTACGTGCACGACCCCGACGGCAACACCGTCGAGTTCCGCTCGTACTCCTGACCTCCCCAGCGGAGCCGCCGGTATCGTCGAAGCTCCCGTGAACCTCGCGTCGCTCTCCCCTCTGCTGCGTTCAGAGACTGCACTCACCCAGGCCATCGGCAAGCCCAATGCGGTCATTGCCGTGCCCGAGGCCGCGCGCCCCATCGCACTCGCTGCCCTCCAGCACCTCAGCGCGCGCCGTCCGCTCGTGGTCGTCTGCCCCACAGGCACCGCCGCCGGACAGCTGTACGACGACCTGCAGCAGTTCATGGGCCCTGGCACGAGCGGTCCCGAGGTGATGCTGTTCCCGGCGTGGGAGACCCTGCCGTTCGAGCGGGTCAGCCCGAGCGTGGAGACCATGGGGCGCCGGCTCGAGGTGCTCTGGCGGCTACGCGACACCGAGCGCTGCCCGGCCATCGTCGTCGCCAGCGTGCGGTCGCTCCTCCAGCGGCTCGGGCCTGGCGCAGCCGACGTGCAGCCGGTGCGTATCGAACCCGGGGCAACCGTCGACCCGGACGAGTTGCTGCAGACGCTCGTCGCCAACGGCTACCGCCGCGAGGAGCTGGTCGAGCACCGCGGCGAGGTGGCCCGGCGCGGCGCGATCGTCGACGTGTTCCCGTCCACCGCAGAGGCGCCGATCCGGATCGACCTGTGGGGCGACGAGGTGGACCGTCTGACCACGATCAGCGTGGCCGATCAGCGCAGCACCGGCGACATCACCGAGGCGCTCATCTTCCCGGCGCGCGAGCTGCTGCCCAGTCCCGAGGTTCGCGCCCGGGCGACCCGGCTCATCGCCGACGAGCCGTGGGGCCGCGAGCAGTGGGAGCGGCTCAGCGAGGGCGCCCACTTCGACGGGATGGAGAGCTGGCTGCCGTGGCTCACCGACGCCGATCAGCTGCTCACCGACGTGCTTCCCGCGACCGGCAAAGTGGTCCTGATCGAGCCACGCCGGATGCGCGACCGGGCCAAGGACCTGCTCGACGAGGAGGACGATCTGGCACGTGCACTCGCCAGCACGTGGGGCCGCGATCCCGACGTGGCGTTCCCGCGCCTGCACGCCGAGCCCGACAAGCTGCTCGGCGGCCATGCCAGCGGCGGCGCCGGCGCGTGGCTGATGACCGTCACGCCGGAGAACCCGGACTCGCCGATGGTCGGTGCGAGCGGCTGGGGCCCGGTGGTCGGCGACGGCGACGGCCTCACCAACCGGCTCAAGGAGCTGCTCACCGAGAAGTATCACGTGGTCGTCGCTGCTGACGGCGAGGGCTCCGCGCAGCGGCTCGCCGAGCTGCTGCGCGACCGCGGGCTCGACTTTCCGATCGCCCCCGCCGGCGAACCGCCGAGCTTCGCCCGCCCCGGCGGCATCGTCGTGGTCGCCCCGCTGCACCGTGGCGTCACCGTGCCGGGGGCCAAGGTGGCCATCATCGCCGAGGGCGACCTCACCGGGCGCCGGCGCACGCATCGCCAGCCGCGCCCACGCAAGCGGCAAAGCGCGGGCTTCTTCGAAGACCTGCATCCCGGCAACTACGTGGTCCACCAGCAGCACGGTGTCGGGCAGTACGAGGGCATGGTCAAGCGCACCATCGGCGGCGTCGAACGCGATTACCTGCTGCTCGCCTACAAGGGCGGCGACAAGCTGTACATCCCGAGCGACCAGATCGACACGATCCGCCAGTACGTCGGGGGTGAGGCACCGGTGCTGCACCGCCTCGGTGGCGCGGACTTCGCCAAAGCCAAGTCGAAGGTCAAGTCCGCGGTTCGCGAGATCGCCCAGGAGCTGGTCGTGCTCTACCAGAAGCGGGTCAACGCGACGGGCCACGCGTTCGGTCCCGACACACCGTGGCAGCACGACATGGAGGACGCCTTCCCGTTCGTG
The DNA here is from genome assembly GCA_025351965.1 of Actinomycetes bacterium. Lineage (GTDB taxonomy): Bacteria > Actinomycetota > Acidimicrobiia > Acidimicrobiales > Ilumatobacteraceae > WLMZ01. The sequence continues at coordinate 29,419 of JANXUX010000337.1, forward strand.
GAGACACCCGACCAGAAGACGGCCATCGACGAAACCAAGGCCGACATGGAGCGGGCGTTCCCGATGGACCGCCTGGTCTGCGGCGACGTCGGATTCGGCAAGACCGAGGTCGCCGTGCGGGCTGCGTTCAAGGCGATCCAGGACGGCAAGCAGGTCGCGGTCATGGCGCCGACCACGCTGCTCGCGACCCAGCACGGCAACGTGTTCGCCGACCGTTTCTCCGGCTACCCGATCCGGGTCGAGGTGCTCAGCCGCTTCCTGACCAACTCCCAGGCCCGCAAGGTCGTCGCGGGGATCGCCAGCGGCGAGGTCGACTGCGTCATCGGCACCCACCGCCTGCTGCAGGAGAGTGTGAAGTTCAAGGACCTCGGCCTGCTGATCGTCGACGAGGAGCAGCGCTTCGGCGTGCAGCACAAAGAAGCGATGAAGAAGCTGAAGGTGAACGTCGACGTGCTCACGCTCAGCGCGACGCCCATCCCGCGCACGCTCGAAATGAGCCTGGTCGGCATCCGCGACCTGTCGCTGCTGCAGACCCCGCCGGCCGACCGACAGCCGATCCTCACGTTCGTCGGCGAGTACGACGAACGCGTCGCAGTCGAATCGATCCGTCGCGAACTGTTGCGTGAGGGTCAGGTCTTCTGGGTCCACAACCGGGTCCAGTCGATCGAGTCCTGTGCGATGCGGTTGCGCGAGCTCGTGCCCGAAGCGCGCGTCGCAATCGCCCACGGGCAGATGGACGAGGGCACGCTCGAGCAGGTCGTGCTCGACTTCTCCGAGGGCGACCTCGACGTGCTCGTCTGCACCACCATCATCGAGAGCGGCATCGACATGCCGACCGTGAACACCCTCGTCGTCGAGCGCTCGGACCTGCTCGGCCTCGGCCAGATGCACCAGCTCCGCGGGCGCGTCGGCCGTAGCGGCTCGCGTGCGTACGCCTACCTGTTCTACCCGCCGGACAAGAGCCTGTCCGAGGAGGCCTACGAGCGGTTGAAGACCATCGGCGAGGCGACCGATCTCGGCAGCGGCTTCAAGATCGCAATGCGCGACCTGGAGATCCGTGGTGCGGGCAACCTGCTCGGCCAGGCTCAGAGCGGTCACATCGCAGCGGTCGGCTACGACCTCTATTGCCAGATGGTCACCGAGGCTGTCAGCGAGATGAAGGGCGAGGAGCAGAAGCCCCCGCAGGAGGTCAAGCTCGACGTGCCGACCGACGCCCATCTGCCGACGACGTACGTGCCGAAAGAAGCGCTGCGTCTCGAGGCCTACCGCCGCCTCGCGGCGATCCAGACCGATGCGGATGTCGACGACATCCGCGAGGAATGGGAGGACCGCTACGGCCCGCTGCCCGCCTCGGCGGAGTCGCTGCTGATGATCGGCCGACTGCGCGCCGATTGCAACCGGCTCGGGCTGAAAGACATCTCGATCAGCTCCGATCAGGCCCGCCTCGGGCCGATCTCGCTGAAGACCAGCGAGGAGATGCGCTTGCGTCGCCTCGCCCGCAACGCCATCGTCAAAGACGACATGCGCCAGATCGTCGTACCGATCAAGAAGGGCGTCGATCCAGCCACGTTCCTCGTCGGCTTCCTGCGTGAGTTGATCCCGCCGGCGGGCGCGATTCAGCCGAAGGGGTCCGCCGTTGTAGGGTCGTCGGCGTGATTCGTCGCCTTTCCGTCACCCTCGCCGTGGTCGCCCTGACCAGCACGATCGCCAGTGGTTGCAGCACGTTCTCGAAGAACGGCGAGGCCGCCAAGGTCGACGGCACGGCGCTGTCGATCGACGACTTCGAAGCGCTGAACAACGGCCTGGCAAAGGCCGGCGTCATCGAGCCGGCGACCAACGGCGAGTACTCGAGCAACGCCGTGCGCTCCACGCTCACCCGCTGGGTGCTGGCGACATCGCTGCGGCTCGACCTGGCCAAACAGGGCGTCACCATCGACGACGCGGCGAAGGCCTCGGCCAAATCCGTGCTGCAAGCCAACACTGCGGTGCAGTTCGACGCCCTCGACTCGACGACCCAGGATTTCCTGATCGACGAGCTCGCCGGTCAGAGCACACTCGTCGCCAGCCCGCTGATCACCGACGCAGAGGCCGAAGCCGCCTACACGGCCGGCCTCACCGAATCCAACACCCTCTGTCTGCGCGTGATCGGCTTCCCGGATTCGAGCACGGCCAACGCCGCGTACCAACAGCTGCTCGACGGCGGTGACTTCGCCAGCATCGCCGATGCGAACAACACCGACGGCTCGCTCGGCAAGGGCGGCGTGTTCACCGACGCGACGACCAAGAGCGAGTGCGTCTCGGCTGCGTCGCTGAACGCGCAGGTCGGCCAGGCTCTGGCCAAGACCGACCTCGGCGTGCCGGCGGCCCCGCAGGCGTTCACCGGTTCCGACGGCACGACCCAGCAGTTCTTCATCTTCATGCAGCGCCCGTGGGCCGAAGTAGCCGATGCCGCGACGCCGCTGGTGCGTCAGGCCCTCGGACCGGCGGCCCGGAAGAAGCTGCTCGCCGACGCGAGGGCCACCGTCGACAGCCGTTACGGCATGTGGGACGCGGCGACGCTGACCGTGCTACCGACCCGCTGAACGAGATGACATGACGCCGCCGCCGCCGCGGGTGATCGTCGTCGGCCTCGGACCGGGTGGGCCGGAGTACGTCACCGACCAGACCCGCACCGCCATCGCCGACACCCGACGTCGCTTCCTGCGCACGTCGCGCCATCCCTCGGCCACCCTCGTCCCCGACGCCGTCACCTTCGACCACCTCTACGAATCGTCCGACCGGTTCGAGGACGTCTACGCAGCGATCACCGAGGTGCTGGTCGACGCTGCCATCCAGCACGGTGAGGTGCTCTACGCCGTCCCCGGGTCCCCCCTGGTCCTGGAGCGCAGCGTGCGCCACCTGCGCGACGACCTCCGGGTGGAGTGCGTGATCCTGCCGGCGATGTCGTTCCTCGACCTGGCCTACGCTGCGCTCGGCATCGACCCGGTCGAGACCAGGGTGCGGTTGATCGACGGTCACGAGTTCGCGACCGCCGCCGCCGGCGACAGTGGGCCGCTGCTCGTCGCCCACTGCCACGCCAACTGGGTGCTCAGCGACATCAAGCTCGCCATCGACGACGCGGGCAACGCGAGCAACGACGACGTCGAGGTCGTGGTGCTCCAACGGCTCGGCACATCCGAGCAGCTCGTCACCCGGGTCCGCTGGGCCGACCTCGACACGTCCGTCGATGCCGATCACCTGACGAGCGTGTACGTGCCGCACCTCGCCGTCGCCGTGGCCGAGCACTACTCCCGGTTCCACGCGTTGGCGCGAACGCTGCGCGAGCAGTGCCCGTGGGACATCGAGCAGACCCATGCGAGTCTGATCCCCCACCTGCTCGAGGAGACCTACGAGGTGGTCGACGCGCTCCAGGCACTCGACCCCGGAGATCCCGCCACCGACGAAGATCTGATCGAGGAACTCGGCGACCTACTCTACCAGATCGAGTTCCACGCGACGATCGCCGAGCAACAGGGACGGTTCACGATCGCCGACGTCACCCAGGGGGTGCACGACAAGCTGGTGCGCCGCCACCCACACGTCTTCGGCCCGGCCGACGGTGAGATGGCCGGCGCCGACACGACGAGCCAGGTGCTGTCCAACTGGGAGACGATCAAGCGTGAGGAGAAGGGCCGGACAAGCATCTTCGACGGCATCCCATCGTCGCTCCCATCGCTGTCCTACGCCTACAAGGCCCAGAAGAAGGCGGCCGGACTCGGTTTCGACTGGCCCGACGTGTCCGGTGCGTTGGCAAAGATCGCCGAGGAGGCCGACGAACTCGTCGAGGCCAGCGCCGGTGGTGACGCTGCGGCGACAGCGGACGAGCTCGGCGACCTGTTGTTCTCCGTGGTCAACGTGGCCCGGCACCTGAAGGTGGATCCCGAGGTCGCACTCCGCGCCGCGGTCACCAAGTTCCGGACTCGCTTCGAGGGCGTCGAGCGGTTGGCCCGCGAGCGCGGCATCGACCTCACCGCCAGCGATCTGGCCGTACTCGATCAGCTCTGGGACGAAGTCAAACTCACCGGCACCGTTGCCTGAGCAGGCACGTACGGCCCCGACGGTGGCGGCGGTGAGTTGTCGAGCAGCTCGTCGCCTCCTCGATGGAACGCACGAGACGCTCCGTCGAGGCGGGACATCGCGGTCCACGCCAGGCCGACGTTGACGACAGTGACGCCGACCTGGACGAGACCGTCGGCGACGAGCGCGATGTGATCGTCGGTGCGCACGCTCACGAAAACGCCGACGCAGAGCGCCACGATCTCGGCCAGCATCCACGTCAGGAAGATCCGTCCCCGCCCACCGAGCGACGACACCGTACGACCGAGCACGAGCTGGCCGACGACGAACCCGCCGCCGGTCACGGCGATACCAACCGCGAGCACGGCATCGCCGAACGGGCCGTCGACCTGCGTGGCAGCAGCGATGACGATCGGTCCGGCGAGGAAGCTGGACAGCGGCGCCCACGGCGTCGGTGCCATGATCGAACGTCGGTACGCGTTGCGGGACGCGACCGTTGCCCAGACGACGAAGACGGCATGCACCGCAACGGCGACGATGCCAATCCGCAACGCCGATGAGCGGATGTTGTCGAACGCAACCTCGCGTGCGCTCGGGTCGTTGATCCGCACCGCTCGATCACGATCCACGAACACCGAGACGGTGGTCATCGCTCCGACCGCTGCGAAACCGGCCGTGACGATCACGCGCAGGAACAACGTCGGTGTCGAGCGCCGTTGCAGCCGGCGCCTGCGGCGCTTGATCCGTAACCGCTTGGGATCGTTCACCGCGCGTTCCGGGTCGAGCTCCATCTCCCAGCGGTGCGACACCAGCGCGTGCAGGTTGCGGGCCGTGAACAGCGCGAGTGCCGAACAGATGACGAGCATCAGCGCGGCCAGGTAGCAGGCGACCGCACGGAGGCGGAGGCGGTTGGCGACGTCGGAGTCGGGTAGGCCATTCGTCGCACCGGACATGCCGACGATGAGCAGAAACGCGCTGACGACGGCGGACAAGAACCACATCCGGGCGAGGTGGAAGCTGTCCCCCAGGTCCTTGGCGGCGCCGCCGAGCGTGCCGAACGGGACGTACAACGCGGCGAGGAACACCGTGAGGCCGATCAGCGACCCCGCGTGCAGGCGACGGTCGAGCGTGACATGGGCGAGCATGCCGAGCCCGGGAGCGATCAACCATCCGATCGCGGCGAACCATCCGGAACGCAGCGAGTGATGGACCCGATTGGCGTTGTCGACGGCGATGTAGCTCCAGATCGCGAGCGCGGCGAGCGTCACGGCGCCGATCACACCGAGGTAGGCGATCAACTCCTCGATCGGGTCGAGGTAGCGGAGCAGATCGGGCGCGTCGCCGCGCGCTGCGGCCGCCCCCTCGACCTGGAAGTGCCAGCCGAGGAGGGCGGCGATGGTTCCGATCGCCAACGGGGCGATCACCACCATCCAGCGCGCCACGAAATCGGACACGGGCTGGCGGATCCACGGACGTGAGATCGGCACCGCCTCGGCGCTGGAGTACATGGCTGCCTATCGGCGGTCCGGACGGATGACTTGAGAACACCTGAGCCAATCCAGACGATCGCCCGTTTCAGGATCACGCAGGGTGACCGCACTAGCTTTGCCGACATGTCTGAAATCGTCTCCATCGTCGGCCGCGAAGTCCTCGATTCACGCGGCAACCCCACCGTCGAGGTCGATGTCACCCTCGCCTCGGGCGTCCTCGGCCGGGCCATCGTCCCATCAGGAGCGTCGACCGGGGAGCACGAGGCGGTCGAGCTGCGCGACGGCGGCAAGCGGTTCGGTGGCAAAGGCGTGATGACAGCAGTCGGCTTCGTCAACGGAGAGATCGCCGACGAGCTGGACGGGCTCGATCCCCTCGAGCAGCGCCTGATCGACACGGCCCTGATCAACCTCGACGGCACCGACAACAAGGCCCGCCTCGGGGCGAACGCGATCCTCGGCGTGAGCATGGCCGTCGCCAAGGCCGCCGCCGCCGAGCTCGAGCTGCCGCTGTACCGCTACGTCGGTGGGGCGAACGCACACGTACTGCCGGTACCGATGATGAATGTCATCAACGGTGGCGTGCATGCCGACAACACGATCGACCTCCAGGAGTTCATGATCATGCCCGTCGGTGCGGCCAGCTTCCGCGAGGCGATGCGCTGGGGTGCAGAGACATACCACATCCTGAAGAAACTCCTCCACGATCGCAAACTGTCGACGGCAGTCGGCGACGAAGGCGGCTTCGCCCCCGACCTCGCCAACAACGAGGACGCGATCATCATCCTCGTCGAGGCGATCCAGATGGCCGGCTACACGCCTGGCCAAGACATCGCGATCGCGCTGGATCCGGCGATGAGCGAGCTGTACCGCGACGGGCGCTATCACCTGACCGGCGAAGGAAAGGTGCTGTCGAGCGACGACCTCGCCGCGTACTGGGCGCGCCTCGTCGACACCTATCCCATCGTCTCGATCGAGGACGGCATGGCCGAGGACGACTGGGACGGTTGGGCGTCGCTCACCCAGGCGGTCGGCAGTCGCGTCCAGCTCGTCGGCGACGACCTGTTCGTGACCAACACCGAACGCCTACAGATGGGAATCGACCGTGGTGTCGCTAACAGCGTGCTGGTCAAGGTCAACCAGATCGGCACGCTCACCGAGACCCTCGACACCGTGGACCTGGCGACCCGCCACGGCTACACCAGCGTGATGAGCCACCGCAGCGGCGAGACAGAGGACACCACGATCGCCGATCTCGCGGTCGCCACGAACTGTGGCCAGATCAAGACCGGCGCTCCGGCGCGCAGTGATCGCGTCGCCAAGTACAACCAACTCCTGCGCATCGAGGAGCAGCTCGGCGAGACCGCCTCGTTCCGTGGCCGCAGCGCGCTCGGCCCGCTTCGCTGACGGGGTGACACCGTTCGTGGTGGTCGAGGTGCGAAACTGTCCGACGTGAACGAGGGCCACCGTACGAGCAGCATTTCGCGCCCGCGCAACGCCACCGGCGGTGTTACGACGCGCACTGCGAAGCGCTCGACCGTGCCCGCCCGCTCCGAGCGCGCTCCGGCGTCCAAGCCCGGGTTGCTCGACGACTTCACCACGCCGATCGCCCGCGAAGACCAGATCGTGCGCAGGGGCCACGGCCGCCTGATCCTCGGCGCCGTCGGTGCGCTGATCGCGCTGGCAATCGGTGCTGCGCTGTTCGTCCTGCCGATCAAGTCCTGGATGCACCAGCGCGATGACCTCAGGGTGCGCACCGACGAGCTGAGCACGCTCAACGCAGCCAACGCACAGCTGCAAACAGAGGTGGATCGGCTGCAGACCGACGAGGGCATCCGCGAGGCGGCGCGTACTGAGATCGACTACGTGCCGAACGGCGAGAAGCGGATCACGGTGTTGGCCACACCCGCCGCCTCGACAGCGCTGCCGGCCGGCTGGCCCTACGACATGGTCAGCTCGATCATCGCTCTGCGTCAGGCCGAGGCCGTCGCCGCCACGACACCGTCGACGACTTCTGCGGTGGCTGCGACCACGACGCCCTGATCCGACTAAGATCAGCCTCTCGACGGACGTGTCATCAGGCGTACGTGTCATCAGGGGGTTCCGCGTGGGCGGCAGCATTCTCGGCAATCGTGTTCTCCGCAAGGAAGATCCGAAGTTCCTCACCGACGGGGGCATCTATGTCGACGACATGGACGAGCCGATGCTGGAGGGCGCCGTACACGCGACCTACGTCCGCAGCCAGGTCGCCCATGGCACGCTCGTGTCGATCGACGCCAGCGAGGCACTCCAGATGCCCGGCGTCATCGCGGTGTACACCGCTGCGGACCTCGAGCTCGGGCCGGCCCCCGCCGTGTTCAACCCAATGGTCGTGCGCACGCTGCTCGCGACCGAGAAGGTGCGCTACGTCGGTGAGTGCGTCGCCGTCGTCGTCACCGAGACCCGCCGCCAAGGCGAGGACGCCGCCAACGCCGTGATCCTCGACATCGATGCGCTTCCTGTGCTCGTTGACGTCGAGGCTGCGATGACCTCGGCCAACCTGATCTATGAGGGCGCCGGCAGCAACGTCGTGTTCGACACGACCGCGCTCGGCATGCCGCTCAACACCGACGACTTCCTCGCCGGCTGCGAGGTCACCGTCACCGGCCGCTTCATGAACCAACGCGTCGCTCCCTGCCCGCTGGAGGTCCGCGGATCCGCGGTTGCCTGGGTCGATGGACGCCTCAATCAGTGGATCAGCACCCAGCACGCCCAGGGCGTCAAGGACGCGATGGTCGCCACGAACGGGGTCGAGCCCGACCAGGTCCGGATCATCACCCCCGACGTCGGCGGCGGATTCGGCGCCAAGATCGGCGCCTACCCGGAGGAGCTGCTGCTCGGCCGGATCGCCAAGAAGATCGGCAAGCCGGTCGTCTGGCGCGAAACCCGCAGCGAGTCGATGGTCGCGCTCGGCCATGGTCGCGCCCAGCTCCAGTACGTCACCATCGGCGGCACCCGCGACGGCAAGGTCACGCACTACCAGCTGCACGCGATCCAGGACTGCGGCGGCTTTGCCGACATGGGCATGATCCTGGCCCCGTTCATGACCCGCCCGATGGCGAGCGGCGTCTACGACATCCCGAACATCGAGGTGCGCACGACGAGCGTGGTCACCAACACCACGCCGATCGTTGCCTACCGAGGCGCCGGCCGCCCCGAGGCGACCGCTGCGATCGAGCGGGCGATGGACCTCTTCGCCTACGAACTGGGCATGGATCCTGCCGACGTCCGCCGGATCAACTTGATCCCCAAGTTCCTCGAGCCGCACACGACTGCGATCGGCCAGACCTACGACGTCGGTGACTTCGAGGTCGCACTCGACAAGGCGCTCGATGCTGCCGACTACACGGCACTGCGCGCTGAACAGTCCGCACGTCGGGCCAGCGGCGACACCAAGCAACTCGGCATCGGCGTCAGCATCTACGTCGAGATCACCGGCGGCGTCCCGCCGTTCGGCGACGACGCCAAGATCGACGTCCTCGAAGACGGTCGGGCCATCGTCTACACCGGCACCTCACCCCACGGTCAGGGCCATGCAACGGCATTCGCGATGATCACATCCGACCAGACCGGTATCCCGATGGACCGTATCGAGCTCGTCTGGGGCGACACCGACCTCGTCCCGGTGGGTGGTGGCACGATGGGCTCACGCTCGCTGCAGCATGGTGGCTCGGCCGTCAACCAGGCCGCTGTCGAGCTCGTCGAGCAGGCCAGCAAGCTCGCCGCCCGGCTCCTCGAAGCCGATGAAGCCGACGTCGTGCTCGAGAAGGACAGCGGTGCATTCCACGTCACCGGAACGCCTGCGGTCACCAAGACCTGGGCCGACCTCGCAGTCGCGATGAAGTCCGAGGGCGGTCTGACCCAGAAGACGACGTTCGCTGCCGTCAGCCCGACATTCCCGTTCGGCGCGCACGTCGCCGTCGTCGAGGTCGACACCGAGACCGGTCAGGTCAAGCACATCCGCCACGTCGCCTGCGACGATGCCGGACGGGTGCTGAACCCGCTGCTGCTCGACGGCCAGATCCACGGCGGCGTCGCCCAGGGCACTGCGCAGGCACTGCTCGAGGAAGTTCGCTACGACGAGGACGGCAACCCGATCACCTCGAACCTGGCCGACTACGCGATGATCTCGGCGGCCGAGCTGCCGAGCTTCGAGGTCATCCACATGGAGACCCCGACGCCCGTCAACCCGCTCGGCGCAAAGGGCATCGGCGAGAGCGGCACCATCGGCAGCACGCCAGCCGTGCAGTCCGCCGTCGTCGACGCCCTCCGCCACCTCGGTGTCACCCACATCGACATGCCGGCCACCGCCGAGAAGGTCTGGCGTTCGATCGCCACCGCCGCCGCACCAGCCGCGGCGAAGTAACCCACCCCCGACAAACTGGGTTCCGCGAAGGTTCCGGCCCCTCAGGGCGTCACGTTCGGTGCGAACAATTGCAAGCGCGCCGCCCGATCGGGCGGCGCGCGTCGCGTTGTCGGCCCGGGTGACCGGGGTGAGTGTCAGCGGGTCAGCGAGCTCGGCGGGCGACTCGCACCAGAACCAGACCACCGATCAGCAGGGCGAAGGCCCCGGCGACGGTGCCCGTGCTGGTGCTGCCGGTCGAGGGGAGCTGAACGTTCTGCGGGAGGGTGGCGAACTGCGGGATCGGCTGCGGCAGCTGGGCCACGGTCGGCGGATTCGGATCGTTGCCGATCGGCAGCGGTACGCCGGGCGTGGTGCTGCTCGGCGGGGTGGACACGGGCACGGTGGCTTCTGGCACGGTGGTCTCCGGCGTCGTGTCGGGCACGGTCTCGGGCGTCGTGTCGGGTGTACTGGTGGTCGTCGTCTCGGCCGGGACGCAATCGACCGTCGTGTTCAGCGAGGCGACGACTCCCCCGTGGGCGGTGATGCCCGCAGTGATCTGGCTGTCCTCGGCCACGGTGTTGTCCTGCGTGATCGCACCACTGTTCGACCATGCAGAATCACCTGAGCGAACAGAGCCGCCGTTCAGACCGAAGTCGTAGTGGGTGGGCGCATAGCTGGTGTTCTGGTACTCGTAGTGCACGAATGCCGAGCTGCCGTCGGCCGGGCAGACGAGCGTGACGCTGCCGACAGGATCGGGGACGCAATCCGCTTAGGGAGTAGCAGTGAAGTTCACACCGGGAGCATCGGTGTCGATGATGTGGAACGACGCAGTCTGGCCTTCCGGCACGATCTAGTCGATCCACGTCTGCGGGGCAGGCTCGCTCGCGGTCACAGGACCGACGAAGTAGTCGTTGGTGCCGACCTTGGACAGGGCGTTCGCCGGGGTGGCACCAGCAACGGTGACGGTGAACGTCGTGCCGCTCAGCGACTTCAGGTTGTACAGACCGAACGAGTAGTGATATTGCTCGTTGAGGCAGCCGGGAATGGCCGACAGCCATGGATTCGGCGGGAACTCGTTCGTTGCGTGCGCTGCGGGCACGAAGGCGGCGAGAGATCCGATGGCGACGCCCGCAACGAGCGCAGTCCGCTTCGGCGAGAATGAGCGGCGAGTGCGAGCGGCGATGGGCGAGTTGCGGTGTGCGATGGACCCAGCGTGCGCTCCGCAGCACATCGCTACATGAGCACGCGCTGCTCATCTCGGCCACCGCGATGTACTCATCGACGAAGTCGCCGATGCTCGGGTACTCGGCACCGCTCGCGTCGTACACCCGTACATAGGTCACTTCGCCGAGGTTCGCGGCGGTCGGTGTGTCGGTCATGTCGAGGTCTCCGTCGGATTGACGGGACCGGTTGGGGGTGCCTGATGTTGGATGCGGCGCAGATGATCACCGAGTTGGTGGAAGCTTTCTTCGCACACATGACGGTGGCGGTCGATCCATTCGACAGCGTTGTCGAACGCGGGGCGGCCTCCAGTCGACACGGGCGGAACTGGGCGTTCTGGCCCTGGACGATCAACCGGCGAGCGCTGCGAACGTGACGCTGAGCGGGTCGGCCAGGATAGGTTTCTCCAATCTTTTGATCAACTACATAGTTGAGTACGCATCGGGCAACGAATCGATGTCAAGCGATTCGCTTCGACAATCGCCGGACACTGGCGCGAGGCTGACCGGAATGACAGACGACCCCCTGGTGATCGTGTCGGCGGACGGTCACATCGGACCTCGTCTGGCCGAAGATCTCCGCCCGTTCTGCCCGACGAGCGTGTCGGGTGCGTTCGACGCGTATGTGATCGACCCCAACCGGTCACCGGGCCGGTTCGTGCCGCCACCGCGCGAGGACAGCGGCGACGCGGCCCAAGCGCTCTGGCGCAACCGCTGGACCATTGGCCACCACGACCCCGTCGCACGAGACCGCGACCTCGAGTTCGACGGCATCGTCGCAGAAGTCATCTTCCACGGCAGCCAGAACGACGAACCGATCCCGTTCCAATCCAGCATGCTCGGACCGCCGGCGGATCCGGAGCTGGCCACTGCGGGCATACGCATCTACAACCGCTGGCTCGCCGAGTACTGCGCAGGTTCGCCGGGGCGACGCGTCGGGCTGGTCCAGCTGCCGCTGTGGGATCTCGACGCCACGATCGCCGAGGTCGAGTTCGCGGCCGCCTCGGGATTGCGCGGCATCAACTTCCCGGCTCCGCGCACGTGGATCACGCCGTACAACAGTCGGCACTGGGAGCCGCTCTGGGAGGCAGCCGCCGCGCACGGACTGCCGCTGACCACCCACGCGGGCGCGGGCGATCCAGCCGTGTTCTCGGGTGCCGAGCTGACTGCGCTGATGTCGATCGAGAGCGGCGGATGGTTCAGCCGCCGCGCTGCGCACCTACTGATCTTCGCCGGTGTTTTCGAGCGTCATCGCGCCCTGCGGCTCGTGTTGACCGAGCAACCCGGGACATGGTGGACGTACACCAATCGCGAACTCGACTCCGTTCGTCAGGCCAACTCGATGAACCCCCGACTGACCCAGCAGGTGCCCCGGAAGCCGAGCGAATACATGGCCGAGAACGTCTTCATCGGCGCCAGCTTCCTCAGCCGCGACGAAGCCCAGGATGCCGTCGATCACGGTTACGTCGACCGGCTGATGTGGGGCGCCGACTACCCCCACATGGAGGGCACGTTCCAGTACCCGGGCAGCGATGACCTCGCCGGCCATCCGTCGTACAGCCGCCTCTCGCTGCGGTTCGCGCTCGCCGGCCATGACGAGGCGTCCGTGCGGTCGATCGTCGGCGGTACCGCAGCAGCCGTCGACGGGCTCGACCTCGACGAGTTGGCCACGGTCGCGGCACGCATCAGTGCGCCGACGTTCGCCGAGATCAGTGAACCGCTCGATGCCGTGCCCGCTGGGGCGAGCAGCTTCGCCTTCCGGACGATGGGTCCGTGGGCCTGACGCGCGCCGCGCTTGCAATTGTTCGCAGTACACGTCGATGCAGCGGGGGCCGGAACCTTCGCGGAACCGAGTTGGGGTGGGGGCTGGGTTGGCTGGGGGTCAGCTGCGGCGGCGGCGGATCTCGGCGCTGACTGCGGGGAGGATCTTGTGGAGGTCGCCGATGACGGCGTACTCGGCCTTGCCGACCATGTTCGCCTCGCCGTCGGTGTTGATCGCGAGCACGTGCTTGCTCGCCATCATCCCGACCCAGTGCTGGATGGCGCCGGAGATGCCACAGGCGATGTAGAGCTCGGGAGCGATCCGCTTGCCGGTCTGGCCGACCTGATCGCTGTGCGGGCGCCAACCGTTGTTGGTGACCACACGACTGCAGCCGACGGCGCCACCGAGCAGGCCGGCGAGGTCGACCAGCGGAGCGAAGCCATCGGCGGAGCCCACACCGCGACCGCCACTGACGACGACGGCAGCAGTCGTGAGCGTGATGCCCGACGACAGCGTGACGCGATCGGTGACGCGGGTGCGCGCCGCGGTCTCTGACAACACTGCGTCGTACGTCTCCAGCGCAGCGGTGGCGCCGACGGCCTCGGGCGTCGGGTCACCGTCGAAGACATGCGCGGTGCCGGACAGGACGAACACGGATGCAATCAGCTTGGACTGCTCGAGCAGGCTGCCGCCCCAGCGGACGCGGGTCAGCTCGAGGTGGGCCTCGGCGGCCGAACGGATCTCGGTGACGTTCGCGGCGAACGCCACATCGGCGATGGCCGAGGCGTAGGCGAGGACTTCGTTGCCACGGTCCGTGCCGGTGGCGACGACCGCAGCGGGAGCCCGGGCCGCGATCAGCTCGGCCACGGCCTCGCCCCACGCCTCGGGTGCGTAGTCGGTGAGGTCGCGATGGTGCACCCGCACGACGCTGTTCGCGCCGTACGCAGCGAGGTCAGCGGCGAGACCGTCGGCCTCGGCGCCGATGACGACGGCGGTGATGGACGTGCCGACGCCAGCGGCCAGCAGGGCCCGGGCGAAACCGAGCGACTGGTACGAGGTCTCAGCAGCCTCGCCGCGATCGTGTTCGAAGAGTGCCAGGATCTCGCTCACAGCAGGCCCAACCGTTCGATCAGGTCGACGATGGCCGGGGCGGCCGCTTCGCCGGTGCCGAGCATGGTCGTCTGCACGACCAGTTCGGCGGCGTTGTCGAAGTTCTCGGTGACGAGGCCACCGGCGACGGGCTCGACGGTGCTCGTCGCGACCGGAGCCTTCTTGCTCTTCAGCCGGCCGGGCAGCGTCGGGTAGCGGGGCAGGTTGAGCCCCTCCTTCACGCCGAGCACCGCAGGCAGCGGCAGGTTGTAGACCTCGAAGCCCGAGGTGCTCTCGCGCTGCGCGGTCACGGCGGTCTCCCCCAGCGTGATCGACTTGATGCCGTTGACGATCGGGCGGCCGAGCTTGCGGGCAACGCGCACGCCGACCTGGAAGCCACCGGCGTCGGCGGACTCGTTGCCGAACAGGATCAGGTCGAACGGACCGTCGGCGGCCTCGATGCCGGCGATGACCTCGGCCAGCGCGGCGGCGGTTGCCTGCGGATCCCAGTCGCTCTCGCCGACCAGCGACGGGTGCGTCACGTGAACGGCCGTGGTGACGCCGACCGAGACGGCGTAGCGGAGCTGCTCCTCGGCCTCGGCCGGGCCGAGGGTGAGCACGGTGGCGGAACCACCGTGCAGTTCGACGAGACGAATCGCCTCTTCGACGGCGCACTCCTCGTGCGGCGACGTCGTGAACCCGAGGTTCTTCACGTCGATCGCAGTGTGGTCGGCCGTCAGGGTGATGCGCGCGCCCGGAGCGGGCACGCGCTTCACACAGACCAGGATCCTGGGCATCGTGGCCTCAGCTCTTCATCCGGGCGTCGGTGGGATCGAAGATCGGCGTCGAGCCGACCACGGCAACCTTCACGGGGTACAGCTCGTCCATGTAGTACACGCAGAGGTCCGTGCCCTCGACGGCGAGCGCCGGCGGCAGGTACGACAGCAGCAGGAACTTGCCGTACGACGGGCCGGAGCCAGCGGTGGTGACGACCGAGACGCGGCCCTTGCGGTCGACGATGCGCTCGCCGTCGGGGGTGGTGATCGTCTCGTCGCCGACCATGTAGCGCTTGATGCCGTCACGGGCGGACATGTGGTCTTCCACCGTCAGCGTGCACAGGATCGCGGCCGGGTCTTCCTCGCGGTGCTCGAGGTAGGCGGCCTTGCCAATGAAGTCGGCGGACTTGACCTTCGGCCGGGCGAGGCCTGCCTCGACCACCGTGTACTCGCCGTCGAGCTCGCTGCCCATCAAGCGATAGCCCTTCTCCAGGCGACCAGTGGTGCCGTACACGCCGGCGCCGACGGGAACGATCCCGTACTCCTGACCGGCTGCGGCGACCTTGTCCCAGACCGCACGGGCGTGCTCGGTCTGGACGTAGATCTCCCAGCCGAGCTCGCCGACGTAGGAGATCCGGAACAAGCGCACCGGGATGCTGCCGAACAGCACCTCCTGGGTCGTGCCGTAGGGGAAGCCCTGATGGGAGACGTCGCTCTCGGTCAGCTTCTGCATGACGTTGCGGGCATTCGGGCCCCACAGGCCGATGACCGCGTACGACGACGTCAGGTCCTGGAAGTGCACCGATCCATCAGCCGGGAGGTGGCTGGTGAACCAGTACTTGTCGCGTGGGCCGTCGAACGCGCCGGTCATCACGCGGTAGGTGTTCTCGGCGATGCGCAGCATCGTGAGGTCGGAGCGGAAGCCGCCGTTCACGTCGAGCAGCGGGGTGTAGATGCTCTTGCCGACGGCGACGTCGACACTGTTGACGGTCATGCTCTGCAGGAAGTCCTTGGTGCCGGGACCGTCGAACTCGAACACCACGAACGGGGCCAGGTCGACCATACCGACACTGTCCTTCATCGCCAGGTGCTCGGCGTTGATGATGGGCGACCACCAGCGCGCGTCCCACTCGTGCTCGCGCCCCTCGACGCCGAACTTCTCCACCAGGCCGGCGTTGGACTCGTACCAGTGCGGACGCTCCATGCCACCGGCGAGGAAGTAGACGGCGCCGAGTGCCTCGGTGCGATCGTGGTACGGCGCAGTGCGGACACCGCGCTCGGATGCCCACTGCTCGCGTGGGTGGACGATGCCGTACGTCTTCTGGAAGTGCTCGGCGCAGCGGGCACGCACATGGCTGTCGTTGCGGGCGTACTCGTAGAAGCGGGTGATGTCGCTGTGGTGTGGGTCGATCTCGGGCTGGCCGTGGGTCATCCACTCGGCGAGCATCCGGGCCGCGCCCGGCGCTTCCTTGATCCAGACCGCGCAGCACGACCACAGGTTCTCGACGTCGGGCATCGGGCCGATCAGCGGGAACGCATCGGGTGTCAGCGACAACAAGCCGTTGATCGCGTACTTGATCTCGGCGGTGCCGAGGATGTCCGGCATCAGCTCGAGCGCCTGCTCGAGCTGGGGATCGAAGTCGTCCATCGTGATCGGCAGCTCGGTCGGAGACAACCGCGAATCCTTGATCGAAGGGATCTCTTCGGCCTTCATGAAGATCGGGCGGTGGGCGTAGGAGCCGACCTCCATACTGCCGGCGCTCTGGCGCTCGTAGCAGAAGGTGTCCATGTCACGGATGATCGGGAAGCCGAGCTCCTTGCCCGTCTCCTCCAGTACCGGGATCGGGCCGACGTCGATCATCTGGTGCACGGCCGGGGTCAGCGGGATGTAGGTGCCGGCCATCGCGGCCAGCTTCGGGGCCCACACGCCGACGCAGATGACGACGTACTCGGCGTCGATGCGGCCGCGATCGGTGACGACGGCGACGATCCGTTTCGCCCCGTTTCGGCCATCCTCGACGATCAGGTCCTCGACCTCGACGTTGGCGAAGGTCTGCAGCGCGCCCAGCGCCTGGGCCCGCTCACGGAAGATCGTGCCGGCGCGCAGCGAGTCGACGACCGAGACCGTCGGTGAATAGAAGCCGCCATGGAGGATCTCTTCGTTGATGAACGGGACCATCTCCTTGATCTCGGCTGGGGTCACCAGACGGGCCGGGATGCCCCAGTTCTTGGCCGAGACCATGCGTCGGCGCAGCTCTTCCATGCGCTCTTCGGTTCGCGCGATCTCGATGCCGCCGCACTCGGTGTTGACGCCCATCTCGGTGTACTGGCGCTGGCTGTCGAGGTTCAACGCAGCCATCTCGCGGTTGTGATCGACCGGGAAGATGAAGTTCGAGGCGTGACCGGTGGAGCCACCCGGGTTGGGCAGCGGGCCCTTGTCGATCTGGACGATGTCGCGCCAGCCGAGCTCGGCCAGGTGGCCGACCACTCCGTTGCCGACGACACCGGCGCCGATGACGACAACCTTGGCTGACGTCGGGAAGTCGTTGTTCGCTGCAGTGCTCACGTGGGGAGGGCCTCTCGGTGTGGGTGTGGGGGAACCCGTTCTGCGGGAAGACTCCGCAGGGCGGTAAGTATAGAACTAGAGGGGGTCGCCGATCCAGACGACATCGGCAACGATCGAGGCATAGATCGGTCGTGCCCGGCGATCGAGACTGTAGAGCGTCATTCCGTGGCGACGGGCGGTCTCGGCAATGAGCGCGTCGTAGGTCGAGCCGCCGGCGATGTCGAGTCCGCAGAGGTGCCCCAGGAAGTCCACGATCACATCGCCCGGCATCGTGACGGGTGGGTGGTGAACCGAACGGCGGATCGCCTCGGCGGCGAGCCTCGGAGCCACCCGCTGCGCGGCCGGCAAACGGGTCAGGACGGAGAACGTCTCGACAAGTACGTGCGCGATGGAAGCCGGCCGGCGAGACATCACGCGCCGCGCTGCGACGTGATCGGGATGCCATGCGCTCAACGCGGCGACGAACACCGACGTGTCGACGGCGAAGTCCTGCGGTTTGGACTTGCTCACCGGCGGATGGACTCGAGCACTGCGCGCACGGCTTCGGCGTCGAGGGGAGTCACGTCGGCGTAGGGCGTGATCACCGCAACGCCGTCGATCTCGACGAGGTGCGCCGGTGTGATGACCGGCTCGATCTCGATCCGCCCGTCACGCACGGTCACGAGGAGCGAATCACCGCCGACGATCGACAACTCGTCGCGGACGGCCTTCGGAATCACGAGACGGCCTGCGGCATCGATGGTTGCGGCATGGGAACTGGCCATGGCAGAAGAATACCATTGATGTTGCCACCCATCACCCTCATGCTGAGGGCCGTGGGTCAGCCGATCTCGTCGGGCATCTCGGACTTGCGGCGGGCGATGAAGGCGATCAGTTCGGCGTCGATCGCCTCGTCGAGCGCAGGTGGTTCGTAGTCGGCCAGGCTCTTCTTGTACAGGGTGTTGGCGCGCATGGCTGCGTCCGTCTCGCCCTCTTCCAGCCACTGCTCGTAGCTGTTGTTGTCGGCGGTGTTGCTGCGATAGAACGCCGTCTCGAAGTTGGCGAGGGTGTGGGCCGTGCCGAGGTAGTGCATGCCCGGCTCGTTGCCGACGATGGCTTCCACGGCTTGGCCGTTGGATGACATGTCGACGCCCTTGACGAAGGTGTGCCAGGCACCGAGTTGATCGACGTCGAGCATGAACTTCTCGAAGCCGAACGTCAGCCCACCCTCGAGCCAGCCCGCTGCGTGGAGGACGAAGTTGACCCCGCCGAGCATCGTCGGCTGCATCGTGTTCGCGGACTCGTACGCCGCCTGCGCGTCGGCGACCTTCGATGCGCACAGACCGCCACCCGAGCGGAACGGCACACCCATCCGCCGCGCGAGCTGAGCCATCACGTAGAGCACGAGCGCGGGCTCCGGCGTCCCGAACGTGGGCGCCCCGGTCTGCATCGACATCGACGATGCGAAGGAACCGAGGATGACGGGGGCGCCAGGGCGCACGAGCTGGGCGAATGCCATCCCGGACATCGCCTCGGCGAGGCTCTGCGCGCAGACCCCGGCAACGGTCACCGGCGCCATCGCCCCGGCGAGGATGAACGGGGTGAAGATGCACGCCTGGTTGTTCTGCGCGTAGACATCGGCTGCACCGAGCATCGTCTCGTCCCAGACCAGCGGTGACGAGGCGTTGATCAGGCTCGTCATCACGGTGCGGTCCTGCAGGTCGCCACCGAACGCGATACGGGCCAGGTCCACGCTGTCCTGGGCCCGGCTCATCGCGGTGACCGAACCCATGAACGGCTTGTCGCTGTACTTGATGTGCGAGTACACCATGTCGAGGTGGCGCTTGTTGACGGGGATGTCGACGGGCTCGCAGACCGTGCCGCCGCTGTGGTGGATGTACGGCGAGGAGTAGGCGAGCCGGACGATGTTCTGGAAGTCAGCGAGCGTCGCGTAGCGGCGGCCCCCGTCGAGGTCACGCACGAACGGTGAGCCGTAGTTCGGGGCGAAGACCGTGTTCTTGCCGCCGATCTCGACGTTGCGGGCCGGGTTGCGGCCGTGCTGGGTGTACTGCGCCGGTGCGCTCGCCTGGATGATGCTGCGGCACAGCCCGGCCGGGAAGCGCACCCGCTCGCCGTCGGCGATCGCACCCGCTGCGACGAACAGCTCGATGGCCCGTGGGTAGCCGCGGACCCAGATGCCGCTGCGCTCGAGGATCTCGTCGGCGTTGCGCTCGATCTGCGCGATCTGGTCGTCGTCGACGACCTCGAACGGGGCGAGCGTGCGGGTGATGTAGGGGACGGACTCGGCCTGGCTCGAGGCGCGCGCCGCCTGCCGGCCGGCGCGGCCGCCACCGCTGCGACGGCCTGAGGGGGCCAGATCGGTTGTCTCGATGTCAGCTGTTTCGGTCATGAGTTCCCCTTGGACGATGTGCGGGCGCACTGGTCAGGTGCGCGGACGGCGGCGAGTTCGAGTCGGTCCCGAGGTTTCGCTGCGGGCCGGCAGCGTGACGACAGTTCCGAGGCGTGGGTACGGGTCAGTGGAGTGCGGAATACCCATTGCCTGGACGAAATGCTCCTGGAACCGCGGTTCGATCGCGGTCTCGACCTTGGTGATGGTGCGTGCGACGTCGGCGATCTCCTGGCGGTCAGCCTTGGACAGCAAGGCTCGCACCGCGCCGGAGCCGGCGGCGTTGCCGACCGAGATCACCTTGGCCGGATCACAGTCGGGGATCATCCCGAGCACGAGCGCATAGACGGGATCGATGTGGCTGCCGAACGCGCCGGCCAGCTTCACCGAGTCGACGGTCTCCAGCCCGGCGCGGTCCATCAACAGCCGGGCGCCGGCGTAGAGCGCGCCCTTGGCGAGCTGGATCGCGCGCACGTCGTTCTGGGCGATGCGCAGTTCCGGTGCACTCCCCCGCTCGCCGGCACGCTGCAGGACATAGGAGAACGTACGCCCATCGCCGACGACGCGGTCGGTGCGCGGCGTGCCGTCCGGGTTGGTCAGGTCGCCCTTGATCGTGCCGTCCTGGTCGATGATGCCGGCCAGGAACAGCTCGGCCACGACCTCGATGATGCCCGAGCCGCAGATGCCGGTGATGCCGACCTCGGGCAGGGACTCGGCGAAGCCAGGCTCGTTGCTCCAGGTCTCCGAGCCGATGACCCGCAGCACGGGCTCGAGCGTGTTCCGGTCGATGCGCACCCGCTCGACGGCGCCTGCCGTGGCCCGCTGGCCACCAGAGATCTGCGCGCCCTCGAAGGCGGGGCCGGTCGGGCTGGAGGCCGCGGCGAGACCGTGACGGTTGCCGAGGACCAGCTCGGCGTTCGTGCCGACATCGATCAGTAGCACCATCTCGTCACCGCGGTGGGGACCGACGGCCAGCACCGCGCCGGCGGTGTCGGCGCCGACGTGGCCGGCGATGCAGGGCAACATGTGCAGCGTCGCCAGCGGGCAGGCGATGCCGATGTCGGTGGCTGCGGAGTCGAACGGCAGGTCGGTCGCCAGCGGGAACGGCGCCCCGCCGAGGGGCGTGGGATCGATGCCGAGGATCAGGTGGTGCATGATCGGGTTGCCGACGAGCACGATGTCGGAGATCTCCGACTGACGGATCTCGGCTGCGGTCCCCGGATATTGGCCGGTCTCGATCCGGGCCTTGGACGCCTGGATGCACAGCTCGTGGATCAAATCGTTGAGCGCACCGCGGATCGCCGCGGTCAGCTCGACTTCACCGCCCGGGTTCATCATCACATAGGACACCCGGCTCATCAGGTCCTCACCGAAGCGGATCTGCGGGTTCATCAACCCGGCCGAGGCGAGGATGTCGCCGGTGGCGAGGTCACACAGATGACCGGCGACCGTGGTCGAGCCGACGTCGATCGCGACGCCGTACAGCTCGTCGAAGAAGCCAGGCCAGACGCCGGTGATCACCGGCCGACCATCGACAGCCGAATGGACGGCGACGGTGACGTCGCGGGCCTCGTGGCCGAGCGCGGGCTGCAGACGGCGTAGTGCCGCAGGGGTGATCGTGAGCGTCGGCAGGTTCCACTGCTGGCTGAGCGCATCGGTCAGCAGGCGTAGATCGCTGCGGTCACCGCCGAGGTCGTTGGCGAGGACCTCGACGTAGTACGGATGCACGACCGGATCGATGATCAGCCCGGTGAGGTCGACCGTCTTGCGGATCACCTGGCGGTGCATCTGGCTCGCTGCCGGGACGTCGATCAAGACGTCGCCGGTGATCTTTGCCGTGCAGCCGAGCCGACCGCCGAGCTCGATCTTGCGCCGCCCGTGGTAGGACTCCTCCGTCGGCCCAACGGGCGTCAGGTGGCCCGGCGCGCTGGAGATGCCGTGCTTGGAGAACTCGCCGAAGGTCGGCATGATCTGGCAGCGCCCGCAGATGCCGCGCCCCCCACACACGGAATCGAGGTCGACCCCGAGCGTGCGCGCGGCATCGAGCACGGTGCAGCCCGCCTCGACGTCGCCGCGACGGCCGGATGGGGTGAAGACGACGGTCGGCATCGGTTCGACCGGCTCAGGCCGGGGTCGCGCCCTCGGCGCCGACACGAGCCCGGCGACCGCCACGACGACCTGAGGCTTCGCCCTCTTGGACGTTGCCGGGATCACGGTTGGCCTGGATCCACGAGGCGCAGTTCGGGTCGGCCGCACACAGCACGTTGGCGGCCATGATCGCGTTCTTGACGTCTGCGTGCATCGGGTTGGTGATGGCCGAGGTCATCCCGTGGCTCATCGCCATCGCCAGGAACGTGCCGCTGATGACGTGCCGGTTGGGCAGACCGAAGCTGACGTTCGATGCGCCACACGTCGTGTTCACGTGCAGCTCCTCGTGCAGGCGGCGGACGAGCTTGAAGACCTGCAGGCCAGCACCGGCGAGCGCGCCGATGGGCATGACGAGGGGGTCGACGACGACGTCGCTGGCTGGGATGCCGAAATCGGCGGCCCGGTTGACGATGCGCTTGGCGACCTCGAACCGCACGTCGGGGTCCTCGGAGATACCGGTCTCGTCGTTGGAGATGGCAACGACGGCGGCGCCGTACCTGGCGACGAGCGGCAGCACCCGGGCAAGGACCTCTTCCTCACCGGTGACCGAGTTGACGAGGGCCTTGCCCTTGTAGACGGCCAGGCCGGCTTCGAGGGCCTCGATGATCGAGGAGTCGATCGACAGCGGGACGTCGGTGATCGACTGCACGAGCTGGATCGCATGGGCGAGGATCGCCGGCTCGTCGGCCAGCGGGATACCGGCGTTGACGTCGAGCATCTGGGCACCGGCGGCGACCTGGTCGAGAGCGTCCTTCTCGACGCGCGAGAAGTCGCCGGCCTTCATCTCTGCGGCCAGCAGCTTGCGCCCGGTCGGGTTGATCTTCTCGCCGATCATCACGAACGGGCGGCCCCAGCCGATGACGACTTCGCGGGTCGCGGAACTCAAAATGGTGTCGGTCATGATTGTCTCCGGGTCAAATGCGTTCGTGTTCCGGGCGGTCGGGATCCCAGCCGCCCGTGTCGATCCATTGCTTCAGCCGCTCGGCCGGGAACTCGGCCTCGAGACGTGCTGCTTCGGCGAGCACCGCAGCTGCGATGTCGCCCTCGAATTCGGCCGCGATCGGTACGGCGGTGCGCCGCCACTCGGCGACG
>JANXUX010000369.1 GCA_025351965.1 Actinomycetes bacterium
TCGGCGTTGTCGAACAGGTAGACGATCTCCTCGGCGCCGTACCGGTAGTTGGTGTTGACCGGAGCCATCTGGGCTTTGAACGCGGCCGTCATCGACTCCATGTACTCCGGACCGTTGAGGAGGTAGCACGCGAGCTTGCCCTGGTGGCTCACGCCGTTGGCGAGCAGATCGGCGGCGAGCGACGTCGATCGTGCATCGAACTCGCGCCAGGTGATGACCCGTCCACCCTGGATCTGACAGGGCCGGTCCGGCACACGGGCTGCGACGGCAGAGAAGATCCGGGCAAGATTCCAGTTCGACATCGCAACCCCCACGATCGCCAGTCCGGATGCCGAGCAACCGGTCAGCGACAACGTAGTCGCCGTCGGCGCAACCCGTTGGACTCCCCTCCGATGCAGGCGCGCGACTCTCCAAAAAGGACGCCGCGCTGGAACGCGCACACATTGCGCGGTACGGTTCGAATCGTGCGCGGGTGGCGCGGGGCCGAGGAGGCCCTCATGTGCGACGCCTGCGTACCCCAGTTCAACCGACGAGCCCTGATCCGTGGAGCGATGATCGGCGGTGTCGTCGCGGCGACAGGCTCGCTGTTGCTCCCCGGGATCGCCCACGCCGACGACAGCCAGTCGGGCCCGACGATGGAGAGTGCATCGATGGCCGAGGACGCCTCGTCACTGTCTGCGCACGCCACCACCAGCACCAAGGCAGTGGCTGCGACACGCGACATCCCGGCACCGAATGCCAACGCGATCGCCGCGCCGCCGATCGTGACCCGGGCCCAGTGGGGCGCGGACGAGACGATCCGCCTGGACAACCGCGCCTACGCCCCGATTCGCAAGTTGATCGTGCACCACACCGCCAGTGCGAACAATCCGAAGAATCCGGCCTCTGTCGTGCGCCAGGTCGAGCGGTACCACGCCTCCGGGCGCGGCTTCTCCGATACCGGCTACAACTTCCTCATCGATCACAAGGGTGTGATCTACGAGGGCCGCGCAGCACGGCGCTACGGCGTCGGCGAAGTGATCACTGGCGAGGATGACACGGGCTGGGGTGTCGTTGGAGCCCACGCCAAGGGCTACAACGCGAGCTCGTGCGGCGTGTGCCTGATCGGCGACTTCGAGGGCGTCGCGCCGACCGACGCCGCGCTGAGCAGCCTGGCCTGGCTGCTCTCGTGGAAGGCCAGCCGGCACCGCATCGACGCCAACGGCAAGGACGACTATTACGACATCTACGGCGGCCACCATGTGTTCGCGAACATCAGTGGCCACCGCCAGGTCGGCCGGACGCTGTGCCCAGGGCCGCGCCTCTACTCGCTGCTCCCGTCCATCCGTGACGAGGTCGAGCGCCGCATCGGCAACTGGGAGCCCCTCGTGGTCGACACCCCCGGCCTGCTCCGCTACGAGTGGGGCACGCTGCGCGCACCGGGTGGGGCGGTGACCGCCACCAGCGTCTCGGCGACCAACCCGGCGACCGACACGTCCAGGACTGTTGCCGCGACGAGCACCGGCACCGCGACCACGACCCCGGCGGCGACGGCGGCTGCGGCGGCAACGCGCAGCACGGGAACCAGGCTGACCGGGATCCGAGTCGCGAGCAGCACGGGCACGGTGTACACGGCCGGCAAGGCGCGCACGCTCGGTAACCCGGGCGCGAGCGGCATCGCCTCCCCCGTCGCTCTCGCCAACGCTCCGACAGGCGACGGCTACTGGGCGCTCGGCTCCAACGGCGCAGTGGCCGCGTTCGGCGGTCTGGCCCACTACGGCGACGCAGCCGGCAAGGGCACTGCCGTAGCCGCCGACATCGTGGCCACGCCATCGGGTGCTGGGTACTGGGTCCTGCTCGCAGACGGCGGCATCTACCCCTTCGGAGATGCGGGATACGCGTCGTCGCCGAAGAAGGCCGGCCTCGGCGGCACGGCGCGGCGAATGATCGTGCGACCCCAGTCCGACGGCTACTGGGTCCTGATGTCCGACGGCCGGATTCGAGCCTTTGGCGGTGCGAAGCAGCTCGGCACCACATCCGACGCCGGGACCCCGGTCGACCTCGCCGCGACCCCCTCCGGCGCGGGCTACTGGGTGCTCACCGAATCGGGAACGGTCGTGCCCTTCGGCGACGCGATCGACAAGGGTGATCTGAAGCGCTCCACGGTGACCTGGAAGAAGCCGGTCGCCCATCTCGTCGCGACGTCCGCGAAGGGGTACGTGATCGTCAACAGCGAGGGCTCGATGCTCGCGTTCGGCGACGCGCCCGCATATGCGTCGTTCGGTGGCAGCGGGATGACCGCGACAGGCGTCGCCCTGGCGTGCTCGTGACCCGCCGCAGCCGCGGAAGTTGACTGGCTCAGTGGTTCTGACTGACCTGTTGGTCAGTCCGGGCTGACCGATCAGCGAGTAGACGGCCATCGCAGGGAGGGGCATGCTGGACGCCGTGAGCACCAACTTCCTCTCCCCCAAGGCGTGCGTGCGCGCCGACGGGATCGGGTGGGCAAGCTACGCGATCGAGCCCATCGCAGCGGGTGAGACCGTCGCTGCATTCGGCGGCGAATGCGTGTCTCGCGCCGAGTTGGAGCGCCTCGACGAGGGCACCGCCGCCCAGATCGTGCAGATCGACGACGACCTCTTCCTGGTCACACCCGTCAGCCGGGTGCCCGGCGACACCGTCGGCCATTCGTGCGCGCCGAACTGCGGCTTCGCCGCCGGCGTGCTCGTCGTGGCGATGCGCGACATCGCCGTCGGCGAGCAGCTGTCCTTCGACCGGGCGATGACCGCCGGATGCGACGTCGACGAGTTCGACTGTGAGTGTGGCGCAACGGCCTGTCGTCACAAGGTGACGGGTCGCGACTGGATGCTCCCCGAACTGCAGCTCGCCTACCGCGGATACTTCAGCCCGTACCTCGCCAAGCGCATCTCCGGCCTCGTGCGCACCGGCGCCGAGCGTCGCGCGTTCGCTCTCTGACCCCCGACTCGGGCTCCAGCTGCGCTTGGGCGCGCTACCCTCGGCGAGATGCGGATCTTGATCGTTGGCGCCGGTGGGGTCGGTGCGGCGTTCGCCTCGATCGCAGCGAACCGGCCGATCTTCACCGACATCGTGCTCGCCGACATCGATGGCAACCGTGCCGCCCGGGCCGCTGACAAGGCTCGCAGCGAACGCGTGCGGTCGACCCGGGTCGACGCGTCGGACCGGGCGGACATCGTCGAATTGGCCCGCACGATGCGTGCCGACATCATCGTCAACGCATGTGATCCACGCCTGAACCCTCCCATCTTCGACGCAGCGTTCGAGGCCGGCTGCCACTACCTCGACATGGCCATGCACATGTCCAGCCCACACCCGACGAACCCGTACGGCGAAGTCGGCGTCATGCTCGGCGACGGCCAGTTCGCGGTGGCCGATCAGTGGGTCGAGCGCGGTCAGCTCGCCCTCTGCGCGATGGGCGTGGAGCCCGGCCTGTCCGACGTGCTCGCCCGCTACGCGAGTGACCACTTGTTCAGCCATATCGACGAGATCGGCGTGCGTGACGGCAGCGACCTCGTGATCACCTCGGCCGGCGGCGAGGACCTCGGCTTCGCCCCGACGTTCAGCATCTGGACAACGATCGAGGAGTGCCTCAATCCGCCCATCATCTGGGAGAAGGACCGCGGCTGGTTCACGACCGCGCCGTTCAGCGAGCCGGAGACG
>JANXUX010000393.1 GCA_025351965.1 Actinomycetes bacterium
GCGCCGTCCACAGCTTCGATCACCTGCAGCACACTCACATCGCCGAGCGGCACCCGGCACCGGTAACCGCCGGTCGGCCCCGGATCCGACTGCACCCACCCAGCGCGCACCAGCGGACCAACCACTTGCGGCACGAACGACACCGTCGTAGCGAGCGCCTCCGCGAGCACCGACGACTTCACACGCCCCGCCGACTGACCGAGCAACGCCAAAGCACGGATCGCCAACTCCGCTCGTCGGGTGATCTCCAGTCGCATACTCTGAGACTCATCGATTCGACGCCCACCCGCTAGGGCCCAAAGACCCTTCGCGGCGGAGACCGAAACGACCGGACCAGTCCGTCGTTACCGTTGCGTATATGTCGAAGAACCGGTGGATCGAACTGACCGAACGAAACCCGGAGCACTCCAACTGGTACATCGAACGCTTCCGCACCATGGCCGCCAACGGCGACGACCTCCACGGCGAAGCCCGATTCATCGACGCCGTCGCCCCGCGCCGCTCCCGCATCCTCGACGCCGGATGCGGACCCGGACGACTCGGCGGCTACCTCGCTCGCGCCGGCCACCACGTCGTAGGAGTCGACATCGACCCACTCCTCATTGCCGCCGCAGAACACGACCACCCCGGCCCGACCTGGCTCGTCGCCGACCTCGCCGAACTCGACCTCCCCGCTATCGGCATCAGCGACAAGTTCGACGTCATCGTCTGCGCCGGCAACGTCCTCACCTTCCTCGACCCCGACACGCGCAAACCAGTCCTCCACAGTCTCGCCGCTCATGCGAAACTAGACGGTCGCGTCGTGACAGGATTCGGATCGGGACGCGACTACGACTACAGCGACTTCTTCGCCGACGTGGAAGCGGTTGGCCTCATCGCAGACCTCACGCTTGCATCGTGGGACCTCCGCCCCTTCACCGCCGAGTCAAACTTCCTCGTTGCGATCCTCTCGCTGGATCCCGCCACCGCTGATTGACCAGACCCGAGGGGTGTCTCGGGCCAGTCGGCGCCGCACTTCGACAGCCTCGGGATAGTCACCAAACACGCGCGCGTAGCTGTGAGTTGGCCACGCGGACCGGCGCCTGCCGGGCTGAGATCAGCATCCGTCTCCGGCGTTCGTAGCCCGTGTAGGAAACCGGCAAAGAGCCGAGACCCGACGACCCCCTTGAGGAGCACACCATGACCGCGACATACACCTTCGACATCTTTTCCAGCCTCGATGGGTACGGCTCCTACCGTGAACCCGGCGACTGGGGCCGGAGTCCGGTCGCCATGCCCGTTGCCCGGTTGGATGCATTGTAGAGACGTAGCCCGATCGACGTTGTCCACTCGACAACCCGCACACGTCACTCGCAAGCTCGGCGTCGGTCCACCCGCAGGACAGCTCGGTCAGGGTGTCGGGATCGAGCATGACGGTTCTCGCTGACCGCGACTTCGTCGGCGAATCTCCGCGTGATCCTGGGAGAACGGTGTCGCTGCGCATCACGTCGAGGGTGGCGGCGTCGAAGTCGACGTCTGACCAACGGAGGCCGCAGACCTCGGCTCGGCGACCGCCCGTCGCGACCATCACCCGGATGAACAGCCCGAACAGCGAGTCGAGCGCGATCGCTGCTCTGCCTGATTCAGCGAAGCCCGCAAGATGACATGGATCTGGCGGATCGTCGCCGGCGCGAGGCCACGCTTGCGTAGCTTCGTGTACAACGCATCGATCTCGAGGGTCGACAGCCTCGAGAGTCGGATCGCGCCGAGGTCTCCAACGCGGCGAGCGCCGCCTTGGTTTCGCGCTTGGAGGTCGTCTTGATCTCGCAGATCACGCGCCGAGATCGGCCGGTGGCCGGGTCGAGGCCGCAGACACCGTGAACTCTCAGCTGCCCGGCGACCGTTCTCTCATGGTTTCCCGTATGAATCGTCACTTCGCGGCAGATTGGCGGCTGAATGACTCGATCGACTTTCGAGATTCGCTCAGAAAGTGCCTCTGAGCTGGGTACTTCTGGTGCGCCCCCTGGGTTTCGAACCCAGAACCTGCGGATTAAGAGTCCGTTGCTCTGCCGTTGAGCTAGAGGCGCATTTGGTCGCCCGAGTGTATGGCTGAGCGGGTGGGAAATCCCACTCGCTCGCACCATGGCTTCGATTGACCCAGAGTCGTGAGTCGCCCCGAGGAACGACACGCAACTCTGATTCGGGTGACCGACGGGGCTCGAACCCGCGACCCTCAGTACCACAAACTGATGCTCTACCAGCTGAGCTACGACCACCAAGAGCGATCAGTGTGCCACCAAGTTCCGCCGATTGCACCGTCGATTTCGGCGACACCGCAGACGGCTCGAACCCGTGGTGACGTGCACAAATGCACATGGCCCAGACACTGGTCAACGACGAATTCCATTGTGTGCTAGTATGTCTACAACGCATTCCGTAGGGAGAACGCTATGAGCGCAACGGATTCCACGCTCACCAATGATCTGACAACCCGAGCCCGCGAGATCACTCGACGAGAGCTTGCTTCATACGTCCAACGCACGAAGGGTTCCCAGGCCGCCACCGAGCGGGCGAGACGGGTGATGCCGATGGGCGTCCCGTCCAGCTTCCAGGCCTATGACCCCCACCCGATCGTGGTGACCAGGGCTCAGGGGAGCTGGATGGAAGACGTCGACGGCAACCGGTACACCGACTACGACATGGGCTTCGGCGCGTTGTTCTCCGGCCATTGCCACCCGCTCGTCCGAGCAGCGATCGAGGGCCAACTCGACAACGGGACGCTGTTCGTGACGCCGTGCGAGACGAACAGCGATGTCGCCGAGATGTTGGGCGCGCGCTACGGCCTGCCGATGTGGCGGTTCACGAACAGCGGCACCGAGGCGACGATGGACGCCATTCGCGTTGCCCGTGGAGCCACCGGGCGAGAGAAGATCGTCAAGGTCGAGGGCGGCTACCACGGCCACCACGACGAGGTCATGATCTCGATGAAGCCACCGCTCGACCAGGCCGGGCCAGCAGACAACCCGACGCCGGTCCCCGGCACGGCCGGCATCACCAGCGCCGTGCTCGGCGACACCATCGTGATCCCCTACAACGATCCCGAGGCGCTGGAGCGTGTCCTGCGCAATGGCGACGTGGCGTGCTTCATCGTCGAGCCCGTGATGGAGAACATCGGCATCTGCAAGCCACTCCCCGGCTACCTCGAGTCCGTGCGTGAGATCACCCAGCGCTACGGCACGTTGTTGATCTTCGACGAGGTCAAGACCGGCATCACCGCCGGCTGGAGCGGTGCGACCGGGACACTCGGTGTCCTGCCCGACCTCGTTGCGCTCGCCAAGAGCATCGGCGGCGGCTTACCGCTGGGCGCCTTCGGCGGCAAGCGCGAGTACATGGACCAGATCACCCAGGGCCGCGTGATGCACCTCGGTACCTACAACGGCAACCCGTTGTGCATGGCGGCTGCCAAGGCCGTGCTCGGTGAGATCTGCACGCCGGAGGCGACTCAGGGCTGCATCGACCGCAACCACGCCCTGCTCGACGCCTGCGACACGATCATCAGGAGCGCCGGCCTGGCCGCCCACACGGTGCAGCTCGGCGCCAAGGGCTGCATCACCTGGGCTGCGGAGCCGATCCGCAACTACCGCGACTACAAGGCAACTGACTTCGACCTCGCGTTCGCGCAATGGATCCATGGCATCAACCGCGGCATCCTGCTGCCACCCGGTCTCGACGAGCAATGGCTGATCTCGATCATGCACACCGAGGACGACGCGATGCGATACGCCTCGGTGTTCGGCGAGTTCGTCGACGAACTCATTGCCTGATCAACTCCAGCGCCGCTCGTCGCGGTAGGACGAGCGGCGGATCGGCTGTGACCAACGGTCACGCCGCTTCGATGCTGCCCCGCCGGCGACGCAACCGAGCCCGGCGGCACACAACAACACCGTCACCCCGAGCAGTAGCGGCAGCGAATCGCCGGCCAGCCGGGGGATTGCGTTGACCCAGGCACTGCTGGCGAACAGCGGTACCACGAACGCCGGTACCACGTAGCCGATGATCACGAGCAACAGCGCGAACCCGAAGAACAGGATCGCCATCGAACGCAACAACTCCGGCTTCTCCGGGTGCGCGGCGAATCCGAGCACGATCAGCAGCACCATCAGTCCTGCTGCGATCGGCACGAGCCACTTGAGGATCTCGCGCATCGCCGACAACGCACCGACCCGCGGCACGGCGAGGTCGAAGGTCGGCACGATAGCGACGCGCTCGTCGCGGAGGATCTCGACGAGCTGATCGGACGTGATCTGAACGGGCTTGTCGTTCGCACCGATCAGATGTGCATGGGCGTCGCCGATGATGCCGGCCAGGAGCGCTGCACCCTGGCCGGTGCTGGCGGTCTGGAGCACGATGCTCTGGATGTCGACGGGCGTGAACTGCGGGATCTGGGCAACGGTGGCCGCCGAGATCGCCTGGGCCAACGACGTCTTGATCTCGGTGTCGTCGAGCACTGCGGCAGCGTTGCTCCGCGTGTGGCCGGGGGAGAAAGCGGTCTGCTGCAGCCAGAATCCGCTGAGCGCCAGACTGCCGGCGATCGCCGCGAAACCGAACAACAGGCTGGCGAGAGAGCGGCGCACGGCGGACATCATCGCACCTCGCCCACGCTGATCGGGCAGCGCCGCGTCACTCGTCGCTGGTTTGTCATCTCGGTACGCTGCACGGCATGCCATCCAATCGCCCGGCGTTCAGCGTGCTCGTCCGACGAGCTGCGACGCTGCGCTGTGCATGGTGTGGCGACCGCCCGGGCTTCCGTCGTGGCTGGTTCCGGCGCCACGACCGTTGCCAGCACTGTGGGATGTCGGTGCAACGCGGCCAGGACGGCTTCGAGCTCGGCGCCGCGTCGGTGAACGCAATCCTCTGCCTCAGTGCGCTTGTCGCTGCCGGTGCGGTCTCGATCGTCATCACCTATCCGGAGGTGGCGGTCCAGCCGTTGCTGATGGTTTTGGGAGCAGCGGCGATCGTGTTGCCGATCGTGTTGTACCCGTTCAGCTACACGCTCTGGTTCGCGATCGAGCTGATGATGGAGCCGCCGTCGGAGGCTGACATCCTCGATGCTGCTGTGTACGTGCCGTCGCCTGCGCTCGTCGGTCCCTGACCGCCGCAAACGTCTCGTTGCGGGCGACATCGTGTCGTTCGTGCAACTTCTGCCACGTGATCCTTGATCGAACGCCTGTACGAAGTTACACTCCTGTCGTTCCCACACCGAACTCTGTCACACCCCCTCCGTATGGTGCCGCTGAGTTGTTACCAACCGACAGAAAGAGCAGGAGAAGTCATGGCAATGGAGCGTGAGAAGGCGTTGGAGATGGCGCTGGCAGCGATTGACAAGCAGTTCGGCAAAGGGTCCATCATGCGCATGGGCGAGAAGACCTCGCTCGGCATCGACACGGTGCCGACGGGTTCTCTCGCACTCGATCTGGCCCTCGGCATCGGCGGCCTGCCTCGTGGCCGCGTCGTGGAGATCTTCGGTCCGGAGTCCTCGGGCAAGTCGACCCTCGCCATGCACGTCGTGGCTGAAGCGCAGCGCAATGGCGGTATCTGCGCCTACGTCGACGCCGAGCATGCGATGGATCCCATCTATGCCCGTGCCATCGGCGTGGACATCGACCAGCTCCTGATCTCGCAGCCGGACACGGGTGAGCAGGCCTTGGAGATCGTCGACATGCTGGTGCGCTCCGGTGCGCTCGATGTGGTCGTGATCGACTCCGTCGCCGCGCTGACGCCCCGTGCCGAGATCGAAGGCGAGATGGGTGACAGCCACGTCGGCCTCCAGGCCCGTCTGATGAGCCAGGCATTGCGCAAGCTCACCGGCAACCTGAACAAGACGAACACCATCGCGATCTTCATCAACCAGCTGCGTGAGAAGATCGGCGTGATGTTCGGCTCGCCCGAGACCACGCCTGGCGGTCGTGCGCTGAAGTTCTACTCCTCGGTCCGTCTCGACATCCGTCGGATCGAGAGCATCAAGGACGGCGCCGAGGTGGTCGGCTCTCGTACCCGAGTGAAGGTCGTCAAGAACAAGGTGGCCCCGCCGTTCAAGCAGGCCGAGTTCGACATCATGTACGGCAAGGGCATCAGTCGCGAGGGTGGCCTGCTCGACCTCGGCGTCGAGATGGCGATCATCAAGAAGTCGGGTGCATGGTTCACCTACGAAGGTGAGCAGCTCGGCCAGGGTCGCGAGAACGCCAAGAACTATCTGCAGGCGAATCCCGAGATCATGGTCGAGATCTCCGAGAAGGTGCGCCAGCAGGCCGGGCTCAGTGGAGACATCGACACCTTCGGTGCCGTCGATGAGGAGCCGATCTCACTCGACTCCTGATTCGGTAGGGATCAGATCACGCGGTGGTGGCCCGGAGCCAGTCGATGAACAACAGTGCTGCGGTGCTCGTCGACTGGCTCTGCATGGGGCGGACCACGAAGTGACCCTCGGTCATATCGGTTGTGACACCGACCTGGGTGTGCAGACGTCCGTCCGCCAGGTAGCGAGTCACGAAGCGGCTCGGTACGCCGGCGCTGAACGAGCCGCTGAGCGCCAGCTCGATCGCTGCGAGCGAGGTGTCCACAGTGACATCGGCAGCTCGGAAGGCCGGATTGTCCGGACCGGAGAGATCCACCCACAGATTCTCGAGACCGAGCACGTGGACCCGGGGGTGCGGCCAGAGATCGCTGGCCGTGGCGAACGGTCCGTGCCGCTGCTCGAAACCAGGGGACCACACCGCAGTCGCTGACTCCGCGTTGAGCACCTCGGAGGTGTGTCCGGGCCAATCGCCGATCCCGAACCTGATGTCGACATCGATGTCATCGGGCGTCATTGCGTCTGCCCAGATGGCTGAAACCAGACGGATCTCGATCGTCGGGTGTCGTGCCGTGAACTCCCACAGGCGTGGCGCAACGACGGACACGGCATACGAGATGGGTACCCGAACAGTCAGCCGCCCGATGGGCCGTGCGGACCCGAACAGGCCGGCGGTGGAGACGGCGAGTTCGTCGAATGCCCTGCGAACGGCTGGCATGTAGGACCTGCCGTGGTCCGTCAGCTCCACTCGTCGCGCCAGACGAATGAACAGTTCGATGCCGAGTTGACGTTCGAGCGAACGCACACGATGGCTCACCGCCGATGCCGACAGGTGCAATTCGTCAGCTGCCGCCACGAAACTCCCGTGGCGGGCTGCAGCTTCGAATGCTTCGAGACTGTTCAACGATGGAATCGATGCCCGCACCGGTCCAACGTAGCCGTCGAGCCCTCACCAGAAGTGGTCTCAGGGCCTGAAGTTGTCGCTTGATTGATGCTCGTGGGCGCTGGATACTGCTCACCATGTCGGTTCCTGTCCGCTCGGTCGGTTACATCGGTCTCGGTCACCTGGGCGTCCATCTGGCTGCCAGCCTGGTGCGTGCGGGCCACAACGTGACGGTGCACGATCTCGACCGCAGCGCAGCAGACGACCTGATCACGAGGGGGGCCCGTTGGGCTGACTCGCCGAAGGCGGTCGGAGAGGCGTCGGAGGTCGTACTGACCTGCCTGCCGTCGCCAGCTGCCGTGAATGCAGTCCTCACTGGTCCACACGGTCTCCTCGCCGGGATGCGACCGGAAAGCACATGGATCGACAACAGCACGACCGACCGCGCCGAGTTGATCCGCCTCGCCGCGCTGGCGACCGAGCACGGTGTCAGCATGCTCGAAGCGCCGGTGACCGGCGGCGTTCACAAGGCAGCTGCAGGCGAGATCACGGTCCTGGTCGGTGGCGACGAATCGTTGGTCGAGGAGCACCGCGAGCTGCTCGGCGCCATCGGCAGTCCCGTGTTGTACATGGGCCCGCTCGGCAGTGCAGCCGTGATCAAGGTGATCACCAACATGTTGGCGTTCATTCATCTGGTCGCGGCCGGCGAGGCGTTGATGCTGGCCAAGCAGGGTGGTCTCGACCTGGTCAAGTCGTTCGAGGCGATTCGGAACAGCTCGGGCAACAGCTTCGTCCACGAGACCGAGAGCCAGGTCATCTTGAACGGGAGCTACAACATCGGCTTCACCATGGACCTGGCGTGCAAGGACCTCGGCTTTGCGACCCAGTTCGGTCGTGAGTTCGGCGTACCGCTCGACTTGGCGGGCATGGTCGAGCAGACCTTCATCCGCGCTCGGTCACAGTACGGCGGTGGAGCGTGGTCGTCGCAGGTCGTGAAACTGTTGGAGGATGCCCTCGGCGCCGAGCTGCGTGCTCCCGGATTCCCAGACGTGTTGCAGTGAACGAACTCGATGTGAGCTGGGACCTGGCGGCTTCGTTGCGTGCTACGCACATTGGGGGTGTCACGTCATGAAGGCCGCCGTCTGCCGCGAGTTCGGATCGCCGCTCCAGATCGAAGATGTTCACCTGGCGGCCCCCGGACCTGGCGAGGTGAAGGTGAAGATGGGTGCCACGGCGATCTGCCACAGCGACATCACCTACGCCGATGGTGGCTGGGGCGGCTCCTTGCCAGCGGTGTACGGACACGAGGGTGCGGGTGTGGTCAGCCAGATCGGGCCGGGAGTCAGCTCACTTGCAGCAGGCGACCGAGTCGTCGTCACGTTGATCCGGTCCTGCGGGCGATGCCATGGCTGTGTGCTCGGACGCCCGGTCACGTGCGAGACCACCTTTGCGCTCGACGAGCGCAGCCCACTGACCGACGCCGCTGGGCAGTCGGTGGTGCATGGCATGCGCACCGGTGCCTTCGCCGAGTACTGCCTGGTCGAGGCGTCGCAGTTGGTTCGCATCCCGGACGACGTGGCACTCGACGTGGCCTCGTTGCTCGCATGCGGCGTGATCACCGGCTTCGGTGCCGTCACGAACACTGCCCAGGTCGCGCCCGGTAGCCACGTGGTGGTGTTCGGTTGCGGTGGCGTGGGTCTGAACAGCGTCCAGGCCGCCCGAATCAGTGGCGCCCAAACGGTCATCGCGATCGATCTCGCTGAGAACAAGCTCGCCGCCGCCCGGGACTTCGGTGCCACGCACACGCTCGATCCGCGCAGCGACGATGTGGTCGGCGCTGTGCAGGACCTGACCGGCGGCCGCGGGGCCGACTACGTGTTCGTCACGGTCGGCGCAAAGGCAGCATTCGACCAGTCGTACTCGCTGTTGGCCAAGGGAGGCGCCGTCGTACTGGTCGGGATGCCTGCGAACGGTGTGACGTCGGAGATCGATCCAGGGACGATGGCCGCATCCAGCCAGCGGATCCTCGGCTCGAAGATGGGTTCGGCGCGGATCGGTGTCGACATCCCCAACCTCATCGCCCTGTACCGTCAGGGCCGCTTGAAACTCGATGAGCTGATCTCCGGGCGCTACCCGCTCAGCCAGATCAACCAGGCAATCGCATCGGTCAAGAGCGGCGACGCACTGCGCAACGTGATCGTCTTCGAGTGAGGATCACCGAAGTTCGGACGTTCGTGGTCGCCAACCCGCCGCCACGGTTCGGTGGTCGTTACTTCATCTTCGTCAAACTGACGACCGATAGCGCTATCACCGGCATCGGCGAGGTGTACGTGGCGACGTTCTCCCCGCATCTCGTCGCGCGGATGATCGAAGACGTCGCCGAACGGCACCTGATCGGTGCCGATCCATTCCAGATCGAGACGATGTGGCGCCAGATGTACGGCCGCGGCTACGCGCTGCGCCCCGACCTGACGCTCGGCGGCATCATGAGCGGCCTCGAGATGGCCTGCTGGGACATCATCGGCAAGGAGCTCGACCAGCCCGTCTACAAGTTGCTCGGTGGCCAGGTCCACGAACGCCTGCGCACCTACACCTACCTGTACCCGCCCGATGACGTCGACGCATACGCGGACCATCCGGTGTACAGCGATCCCGATGCGGCTGCGGAGAAGGCCGTCGCGGAGGTCGCCCGCGGTTTCACCGCTGTGAAGTTCGACCCTGCGGGTCCGTACTCGGTGTTCGACGGGCGCCAGCCGACGCTCGAGGCACTGGACCGTTCCGAGCGGATGGTGCGAACGGTTCGTGAGGCAGTGGGAACCACGGCCGACATCTTGTTCGGGACCCATGGCCAGTTCACGGCTTCCGGAGCGATCAGGCTGGCCAAGCGGCTGGAGGCGTATGACCCACTGTGGTTCGAGGAGCCGACACCACCCGAGAATCCGGAAGAGATGGCCAAGGTCGCCCGGGCGACATCCATTCCGATCGCCACCGGCGAACGGCTCACCACCAAGTATGAGTTCGCCCGAGTCCTCCAAGCCGAGGCAGCCTCGATCCTGCAACTCAACCTCGGACGTTGCGGGGGCCTGCTCGAGGCCAAGAAGATTGCCGGGATGGCCGAAGTTCACCATGTCCAGATCGCGCCGCATCTTTATTGCGGGCCGGTTGTCGGCGCGGCCAATGTTCAGCTGGCGACATGCTCACCAAACTTCCTGATCCTGGAAAGCATCGAAAGCTGGGGCGGGTTTCATAGTGAAATCCTGAAGACCCCGATGCAATTCGAACAAGGCCATGTCATTCCGCCGACCTCGCCGGGACTTGGGGTGGAGCTCGACGAAGCGGTCGCTTTGGCCAATCCCTATTCCGGGACCATGCTGCACCTGGAGATGACGCAAAGCCCGGTCAACTGATGGACGAATTCGACTATGTGATCGTCGGTGCCGGAACCGCAGGCTGTGTTCTGGCCAGCCGACTGACCGAAGACGGCAAGTCGACCGTGCTGTTGATCGAGGCGGGCGGCAGCGACCGGTCGATCTGGATCCAGGTCCCGATCGGCTATGGCCGAACCTTCTTCGACCGCCGGATCAACTGGATGTACGATACCGAGCCGATTGCGGCGCTGGGCGGACGGCGGAGCTACTGGCCGCGCGGCAAGGTTGTGGGCGGATCGGGGTCGATCAACGCAATGGTCTATGTGCGGGGACAGCCGCACGATTATGACGACTGGGAAGCACTGGGCAATACGGGCTGGGGCTGGCGCGACGTTCTGCCGTTCTTCAAGAAGTCAGAGGACTTCGACCGAGTCTGCGACTTCCACGGGCAAGGTGGCCCGCAACACGTTACCGACATCACGCCGAACGTCCACGCGACGTGCCATCGGTTTATCGCGGCGGCCGAAACCTTGGGGCTTGAAGCGACAGCTGACTTCAACGGTACTCAGCCCGAAGGAGTGGGTTTTTATTCCATCAACACCCGGGGCGGTTGGCGTGCGTCAACCGCCAACGCCTTTCTGCGTCCAGCGTTGAAGCGCAAAAACCTCAATCTGCGAACAAACGCACTGGCGAGCCGGATCGTCTTCGACGGCAAGCGGGCAGTCGGCGTGGAATACACTTCGCGCGGCCGGACGACGCAGGTGAAAGCCCGGCGCGAGGTGATATTAAGCGGCGGAGCGATCAATTCCCCGCAGTTGCTGATGTTGTCTGGGATCGGTGACCCGGCGCAGCTCAAACGTTTGGGGATCGAACCGCGCGTGGAGGCGAAAGTCGTCGGGCGCAATTTGCAGGATCATCTTGCGATTTCCTATTTCTACAAGACCAGCACACCCACGCTGAACGACGTGCTCAATCCGGCGCTGGGCAAGGTGCGGGCAGGGTTGCGCTACATGCGCGATCGCTCGGGGCCGCTATCGATGAGCGTCAACCAGAGCGGGGGCTTCGTGCGGAGCGATCCGGATCAGCAGCACCCCAATCTTCAGCTCTATTTCAGCCCGGTCAGCTACACCCGAACCCCGCTCGCGGAACGCAAGCTGCTCAATCCCGATCCGTTTTCCGCCTTCCTTCTATCGCACAATCCCTGCCGACCGACGAGCCGCGGGCAAATCGAACTGGCCTCGGCCGATCCAGCAGTGCATCCGCTTATCCAGCCAAATTACCTGGCGACCCAGCACGACATCGACGATGTGCTCGCCGGGAACCGGTTGCTGCGCCAGATTGCGCGCGCCGCGCCGCTGGCCGATATTATCACCGAGGAGCTGGTCCCGGGTGCTGCGGCCGAAGGCGAAGAAGCCCTGCTGCAGGATTTCCGCGACCGCGCCGACACCGTCTACCACCCGACCTCGACTTGCATGATGGGTCCGGACAGCCGCACCGCGGTGGTCGATGCGCGGCTGCGCGTTTACGGAGTTGAGGGATTGCGGGTGATCGATGCTTCGATCTTCCCGGCGATCACCTCCGGCAACACGAATGCCCCGACGGTGATGGTGGCGGAAAAGGGGGCCGCCATGCTTCGCGCGGACATGTAAATTTAATTTACCGATAGCATTTTGGCCTGCTAGCCTTGCCTACGATTCTTCGCGGGGAGGGCGGAATGTCGAATAAGATTGAGCTCAGGCGGTTGCCACCGCTCAAGGCGCTCAAAGGCTTCGAAGCGGCGACGCGTCATCAGAGCATCCGCGATGCCGCCGCCGAACTGTGTCTTACGCACCCTGCCATCAGCCACCAGGTCCAACTGATCGAAGAAGCCCTGGGGGTAACCCTGTTCGCGCAGGAGGGCCGCCATATCGTTTCGACCGAGGAAGGGCGAGTGCTCTATCCGTATGTGCGCAGCGCGTTTGAATCGCTGCTCGAAGGGGTCGAGGCGGTCCACCGCCACGCGCTCGACAAACCGCTTCGGGTTCAGACTTATGTGACTGCATCGATCCGCTGGCTGGCCCGGCGGGTTCCCGAATTTTTGCAATCCCATCCCAAGATCAAGCTGACGCTGAGCACTTGCGCGGTGGAGTGGGAGTTTGACGACGTCCACGCCGATGTCGGGCTGGTGTATTGCGAGACCGTGCCCGATCCCGCCAAATACCATTGG
Organism: Actinomycetes bacterium; assembly: GCA_025351965.1. Classification (GTDB taxonomy): domain Bacteria; phylum Actinomycetota; class Acidimicrobiia; order Acidimicrobiales; family Ilumatobacteraceae; genus WLMZ01. The sequence goes on from JANXUX010000393.1 coordinate 12,789, forward strand.
ATGCCGCTGTTCGAATATACCCTGTTCCCGGTCTGCAGTCCGGAATTGCTGGCGCGAATGGGGCCGAAGCCGAGCCTGGCGGAATTGATGCAGCAGCCTTTGGTGGCGATCTATACCGAGGTACAGAACTGGGACAGTTGGTTCACCGCGGCCGGGGCCAGTTTCGAGCCCAAGGTCCCGTACCTGATGGTCGACACTTTGGCGGTTGCGCTGGAGATGGCATTGAACGGCGAAGGCGTGGCACTGGTCAACGGTCCGTTCGTCGATCAGGATCT
>JANXUX010000453.1 GCA_025351965.1 Actinomycetes bacterium
AGGTTGTCGCACAACGCGAGGTCCTGGTAGACGACCTCGATCCCGAGGTCGGAGGCGTCTTTGGGGCCCTTGATGTGCGCCGGGTTCCCGTTGAAGAACACCTCGCCGGAATCCGCCGAGTAGATGCCGGTGATGGCTTTGACCAGCGTCGTCTTGCCGGCACCGTTGTCTCCGACGAGAGCAACGACCTCGCCGGCCATGACAGTCAGATCGACATCGTGCAGTACCTGCACGGCACCGAACGTCTTGTTGATGCCGCGCAACTCCATCAGCGGAGGCCGCCCGCCATTCGTTTGGTTGTTGTCGTGCTCAGCCACGGTGGTCCTTCATCGGTTCATCATCGCAGGTCCGTCGATACGGCACGGTGGTGACAGCCGAGCGCCCCGGCCGAGATGGCCGGGGCGCTCAACAGGTTCATGGCTCTCAGCTGATGCCGGCGGTCTTGCACTCGGCTTCGAGGCCCTTGCAGACGTCGGCGGCGGTCTGGTAGCCGTCGTCGATGACGTCTTTGACGTTGTCCAGGTAGATGGCCACGGGGGTGGCGAGGACAGCGGGGACTTCGGTCTTGAGCTGGGTGTCGGTGACGGTGCCGTTGGTGTCGGGCGCCTTGCCGGAGGCGAGAGCGATCGCAGCGGCTGCTGCGGCTTCGGCTTCGGTCTTGACGGCCTTGTAGACGGTCATGCACTGGTCCCCGGTGAGGATGTTGCGCAGGCCGTCGACAGATGCGTCCTGGCCCGTGACGGGGACCTGGAGGTTGTTCTTCTGCAGCACGGCGATCGCTGCGCCACCGAGGCCGTCGTTCGCGGCGAGGACGCCGTCGACGGAGCCACCGGCGGTTGCGATTATCTGCTCGAAGATCTGGCCGCCCTTCTGGTTGTCCCAGCCGGGAACGCTCTGGTCATCGACCAGTTTGTAGGTGCCGGCATCGAACAGCGGCTTGAGGACGGCGTCGTAGCCCTGTGCGAACAGGGTTGCGTTGTTGTCCGTCGGCGAGCCGTTGAGCACAGCGATCTTCGGGGTCTTGACGCCCTTGTCGGTGATGCACTTGACGAGGCCTTCGCCCTGCAGGGTGCCCACTTGGACGTTGTCGAAGGAGATGTACACGTCAGCGCCGCCACCGAGGGTCAGGCGGTCGTAGTCGATGGTCTTGATCCCGGCGTCTTTGGCCTTCTTCAGGATCGTTGCGCCCGAGTCGGAGTCGAGGTTGACGATCATCAAGACCTTGACGCCCTCGGCGATCATCGAGTCGGCGATGGTCGCCATCTTCTGGGTGTCGCCCTCGGCGTTCTGGATGTCGGCCTTGAAACCGGCAGCCGTGATCGCAGCCTCGAGGTACTTGCGGTCAGCGGTCTCCCAACGAACCGACGACTTCGAGTCCGGCAGGATCACACCGATCGTGCCACCCTCACCGGCCGCACCCGACGACGTCGCGGTGCTGTCGCCGGTGGCGGTCGAGCCTGCGGTTGCGGCCGTGGTGGCCGTCGAGCCCGACGAGCCCTTGTCGTCGCTGCCACACGCGGCGAGGAGGAACGTGCCCACCATCGCCAGGCACGTGGCGCGTGCAAATCGTCTCTTCATCACTATGACTTCCCCCTGTGTACATCGCCGCGTCGATGCGGCGCTCGGAGGCACAGTACGAATCGTCGCATGAACAAGACGTGAACAATCCGTTTCGAGCGTGAACGAGATGTAAACATCGGGCTCACTCCGCCGCGGGATCGGTGATCGTCCCGACGAATCGGTAGCCCTGGCGCGGTTCGGTCAGGATCAGCGGCGGGCCATCGGGCGCTTCGAGCTTCGAGCGCAGTCGGCGCACGTACACCCGGGTGTACTCGGTCTCGGTCGCATAGCCCGGACCCCATACCCGGCGGAGCAGCACTGCGTGGGTGAGGAGCTTGCCCGGGTTGAGCACGAACTCGCGGAGCAGCGCGAACTCGGTCGGGGTGAGACGGATCAGGACGCCGGCCAACTCGACCCGTTCGGCGGCGAGATCGATCAGCAGGTCGCCGACGCGTAGCGGCGAGTCCGTCGCAGCCGTGGGTTGGGGGCGGCTACGGCGCAGCGTCGCGTTGATCCGGGCGAGCAGTTCCTCGATGCCGAACGGCTTGGTGAGGTAATCGTCAGCGCCGAGGTTGAGGGCGCGGACCTTGTCGTCCTCGCGGCCACGGGCCGAGACGACGATGAGTCCGAGCGCCGAGCGCTCCCGGAATGCGCGGCAGAGGTCGAGACCATCGGCGGCCGGCAGGGTGAGATCGATCAGGGCCACGTCAGGTCGTTCGTCGATGAGCAACTGGACGGCGTCCGCTCCGGTCGTGGACACGATCACGCGATAGCCGCGCACGGCGAGGTTCGACCGGAGCAGGTCGACGATGTTCGGGTCGTCCTCGACGACGAGCACCGTGGTTGGATCGCTCATCCGTCCTGCACTTCGCAGTCGAGTTCGAACGGCTCGGCGGCAGCGGGCGGCTCGATCGGCAGACGCAGCACCATCGCGCTCGGCGCGATCTCGGGAGCGCGCTCGAGTGAGCCGCCGTGGGCGAGTGCCAGGCCCCGGGCGATCGTCAGCCCGAGGCCGGCGCCGGGGGAATCGCTGGCCCGGTGGTGCGGCTCGAAGGCGCGGTCGCCGATGGAATCGCTGAACCCCGGCCCGTCGTCGACGATGGAGATCACCACTGCGTCGGCGGTGGTGTCGACCGCGGCGCGCACGGTGATCGGTGGGGCACCGTGGCGGAGCGAGTTCTCGATGACGTTGACGAGGATCTGCTCGATCCGGTCATGGTCGGCCCAGACCGCCGGAAAGGGTTGGTCGACGTCGGCGTGCACGTGCTCTGCTGCTCCGCTGACGACCGTGATGGCCTCGTCGATGACGAGGGAGAGGTCGCACCAGTCCATTTGCAGGCGGAGTTGGCCGGTCTCGATCGCGGAGGAGTCGAGCAGGTCGGCGACGAGGCGGCCCATGCGCGCCGACTCGGTCGAGATGCGTTCGAGGAACAGGTCGTGGAAGGCGTCGTCCCAGTCGACATCGGTGTGGCGCAGCGAATCGGCGAAGCCGCGTATCGCCGTCAGCGGGGTGCGCAACTCGTGGCTCAACCGGTGCAGGAATTCGCGCTGCATCGAGTTCGCCCGACGCAGTGTCTGGGTCTCCTGCCGCGCGTGCTCGACGACCTGTCGTTCGATCGCTAGCGCAAGCGACCGTGATGCATCCTCGAGCAGGTCGAGCGCCTCGGCGCTGATCTGCTGCGGTGCCGTCCAACGCGCGAAGAGCAGGACGCGATCGTCTCCGGCCGCGATGCTGATCCCGGCCACACAGTCGTCGATCATCTGGGCGCGATGGGTGCTGGCGATGGGAAGTGTGGACAGCCGGCGGGCCGCGGCGAACTCGTCGATGTCGAGCACCCTGCGATGGATGGTGGTCACGGCACGCTCGCGCAGTTCGCCGTCGACGATCTCCAGCAGGGCAAGGGTCTCGGCCCCCGTCGCGACCCGCAGCGGCAGCAGGGCCGCGCTCAGTCCCGACGCGGGCTCCGGCCCCGCCAGTCGGTCGAGCAGGCCGCGCAGGGACTCCAGGAGGTGGTTGCGGCGGGTGAGCTCGTCGAGCATCGCCTCGCGTTCGATGGCGACCGTGGCGAGGTTGGCGTGCAGTTCGACCAGCTCGAGCTGGGCCTCGCCGGGATGGCCGTGGCGGTCACCGAAGCCGGCGATGACCGCGAGGACTCCCTGCGGCCCGATCACCGGGACCGCCCAGGCGCTGGCGCTCACGCCGGCGATGAACGGGTCGTCCAACGCGTCGGTGGCCACGGTGACGCCGCCGAGCGCGCTCGCGCCGATCACCCCTCCGGCCGCGCCGATCGGCACTTCGCGCATCCGCGAGCGGCGATCGTCGTCGAGGCCCACGTCGGCGGTCAGCACGAGCGCGCTCGTGCCGTGGCCGCTCCCGGTGCGGGCCACGATCCACAGACCGAGAGTCGGTGTGGACAGCGACCGCGAGAGCGAGGTCAGGATGAGCGGCAGTGACGCACTCGGCTCGACCTCGGCGAGTTGATCGACCAGGCTGCGCAGTTGCGACAGCTGACGCCGGGCGGTGCTCTCGGTCTTGGCGCCGGCCATGATCGCGACGACGTCGTCGGGATGGACCTCGAGCGGTGACACGACCGAGATGATCTGTCCGTGACGCATGATCGCGATCCGGTCGGCGAGCGCGAACACCTGCTCGATGCGGTGCGACACCATCAGCACGGCGATGCCGGCGATGCGCAGCCGACGGAGGAGCTGCTCCAGCACGGCGGTCTCGGCCACACCGAGCGCGGCCGTTGGTTCGTCGAACAGCAGCACGTTGGCGCCGGTCATCAACGAACGAGCCACGGCCACCATCTGCCGCTGGCCGCCGGACAGCAGGCCGACCGGTACGGACAGGTCACCGACGCGAAGCCCGAGGCTGGTCAGCATCCGCTGGGTCTCACGGCGCATACCCGCATCGTCGAGCACCAGTCGACCACGTTCCACACCGAGGAAGATGTTCGCGACGGCGTCGAGGTTGTCGCAGAGCGCCAAGTCCTGCCAGACCACGGACAACCGTCCGTTGTCCGAGACGGTGCTCGTGCCCCGGTCCGGCGTGAGCATCCCGGCGATGCACTTGACCAGCGTCGACTTGCCGGCACCGTTCTCGCCGACGAGCGCGACGATCTCTCCCGCACCGATGTCGAGGTCGACGTCGTCGAGGACGCGTCGGGGCCCGAAGCTCTTCGTCAGCCCGCGGACCTCCAACATGGGGAGATGTCTAGCCGGTGACGGGTAACCAGGCGTCGCCGCCGAGGATCCTGTCCGCCTCGGCCGGACCCCACGAGCCACGGAAGTACGGATGCACCGGGCCCGGGTTGTCCAGCGCTGGCTGGATGACCCGCCACGTCAGTTCGACGATGTCTTCACGCGCAAAGCGGCGTGGTATCCCAGCGAGTGCGTCGTCGAGCAGGCGTTCGTAGGCCTCGCGACGCTCGCCGAGGGCCGCCGCAAAGTCCACCGCGACATCCACGTTCTGGCTGTCGAGATGCGGCCCGGGCGTCTTGGCCTGCAGCGAGAACGTCACACCGTCTTTCTTGCCGAGGCGGAAGCGGACCAGGTTGCGTCCTGCCGGCGGGCCTCCGGCTTCGTCGAACAACATGCTCGGCGGCTCGCGGAACTCGACCACGACTTCGGTGGCTGCGGTGGCCAGCGACTTGCCGGCGCGGACGTACCAGGGCACGCCGGCCCAGCGCCAGGAGTCGATCTCCAGCTTGATCGCGGCGAAGGTCTCGATCGACGAGTTCGGGTCGGCGCCGGCCTCATCGCGATAGCCGACGTACTGCCCGCGCACCATGCACGACGGATCGATCGGGCGCATCGCGGCGAAGACCTTGGCCTTCTCGTCCTGCAGGTAGCTGCTGTCCGGACCGACGGGCGGCTCCATCGCGCACAGCGCGAGGACCTGCATCAGGTGGTTCTGGACCACGTCGCGGATCGCGCCGACGCCGTCGTAGAAGTTGCCGCGCCCCTCGATCCCGATGCTCTCGGCCATCGTGATCTGCACGCTGCGGACATAGTTCCGGTTCCAGACCGGTTCGAGCAACGTGTTCGAGAAGCGAAAGACAAGGAGATCCTCGACGGACTCCTTGCCGAGATAGTGATCGATCCGGAAGATGCGCTCCTCAGGGAACACGCTGTGCAGGATCGTGTTCAGCTCGAGCGCCGAGTGCAGGTCGCGGCCGAAGGGTTTCTCGACCACGATGCGGCCACGCGTGTTGAGCCCGACCGATGCGAGCGAGGTCGCAACCGGAGGAAACATGTTCGGCGGGATCGCCATGTAGAACACGGCGTTCTCGGACGTGTACTTGTCGAGCTTGTGGACCAGTGTCGCCCACGTCTTCTCGTCTCCGTAATCACCCTGGACGAGGTCGAGCCGCTTGCAGACCGCGGCGATGATGTTGGGATCGGCGTCGGGTGTCGCGGCGAGGATGGACTCGGTGGCGTGCTGACGGAACGCCGAATCGGACCAGTCGCTGCGCGCGACACCGATGACCGGGACGGTCAACCGGCCGTGCTTTTCGAGCTGATACAGCGCCGGCATCAGCTTCTTCTTGCTGAGGTCACCGGTCGCTCCGAAGAGGACGAGGACGTCGGCCGCCGGCTGGTTCACGACTGCGCTTCGCTCGGGCGGACTTCGGTCGGCATGACAGCGCTGGCCTTGACCCGACCGTCGACCAAGTCGCCCTCGACCTTCTCGGCGTGACCGCCGAACTGCGAGCGCATCGCAGAGAGGACCTTGTCGGCGATGCCGGCGTGACCGCGAGAGCTGAACCGCTGGTACAGGGCTGCGGAGAGCACCGGGGCCGGAACCCCCTCGTCGATCGCGGCGTGAATGGTCCAGCGGCCCTCGCCGCTGTCGCTGACCTGACCCTCGAACGCGTGCAGCCTCGGGTCGGTGCTCATCGCCGCTGCCGTGAGGTCGAGCAGCCAGCTGGCCACGACGCTGCCGCGTCGCCAGACCTCGGTGATCGCGCCGAGATCGAGGTCGTACTGGTAGTACTCGGGGTGGGTCAGTGGCGCGGTCTCGGCGTCCTTGGCGTGGTTCTCGGCGCCGATGTTGGCGTGGGCGAGGATGTTCAGGCCCTCGGCGTAGCTGGCCATCAAGCCGTACTCGATGCCGTTGTGGACCATCTTGACGAAGTGGCCGGCGCCGCTCGGGCCGCAGTGCAGCCAGCCCTGCTCGGCGGTCGAGGGCTCGCCGCTCAACCCGGGAGTTCGCTCGGCGGAGTCGACGCCCGGGGCGAGGGCGTCGAAGATCGGGGCCATCTGGGCGACTGCCTCGGTGTTGCCGCCGATCATCAGGCAGTACCCGCGCTCGAGGCCGAAGACGCCGCCGCTCGTGCCGACGTCGAGGTAGTGGATGCCCTGCTCGGCGAGCGGTGCCGATGCGTCGACGTCGTCGCGGTACCAGCTGTTCCCGCCGTCGATCATCGTGTCGCCCTCGTCGAGCAGCGCGGCCAGCGCGGCGACCGTGCTAGACACGAACGCGGCCGGGACCATGATCCACAGGTGCCTCGGTGCGGCGAGCTTGCCGACCAGGTCCTCGAGCGACGTCGCCCCGGTGAAGCCCTCGGCCTCCAGCGATGCAACGGCGTCAGCGCTGACGTCGTAGACCACGCAATCGTGCCCTGCCTTGTGCAGGCGGCGCACCATGTTGGCGCCCATCCGTCCCAAACCGATCATCGCGAGTTGCATGTCGTCAGGTTGCCATGTTTTCGGACACCACTTGCGACGACTGACCGATTTACTGTGGCACCGTGAACTCCGATCAGCGCCGCGAGGCGATCCGGGCCTGCGCCGCATGCCACGAGACGCTGGACGCAAGTCTCACGGGTCTCAGCGATGATCAGGTTCGCCGGCCGTCGCTGCTACCGGGGTGGACCGTGGCCCATGCTCTGACCCACATCGCGCGCAACGCCGACGGTCTCGGACGGCTGTTCGACGCATCGTTGCGGGGCGAGGTCGCGGCGATGTACCCCGGCGGTCGCGAGGGCCGTGAGGCCGACATCGCGGAAGGTGCGTCCCGGTCGGCGACGGAGCTCGTCGACGACGTGCACGCTTCCTCGGCGCGTCTCGATGCTCGGTTCGCCGCAGTCGAGCCCGGCGACCCCGTGTGGTCCGGCCGCGGATCGACGATCGCCGGCGAGATCTCGATCAGCGACCTCCCCGTTCGACGTCGCGGCGAGGTCGAGATCCACCGCGTCGACCTGGGTCTCGGGTACCGGTTCTCCGATTGGCCGCCCGATTTCCTGCGCTCGGAACTGAATCGCCAGACCGGCGTCTGGGCCAGCCGCAAGCCAATGGGCTTCGCCGATCTGCCCCCGGTCGCGCTGGCCTTGGCGCCAGCCGATCGCTACGCCTGGCTGATCGGCCGGCTCGACGTCGACGGTCTGGCCCCGGCCGGGATCTTCTGACCCGCCCACGTCAGAAGCGGCCGGGCCTCAGCCACCGAGCAGCGCGTCATTCGCGTTGCGGGCTGATTCGTGGTCGCTGGCGATGGTCTGTTTGACGTCGTGGAGGTCGGTCATGATGTCGTCATCGAGCCCGCTCGTTCCCAGCCACGTCGTGAACCTGTCGCGGTAGTCCTGACCCACGTCATCGGCCTCCACGTCCGGAACGGGCGGCAGCGGCGTACCGGGAGCGATCCGGCCCGCGACCACGAGCTGGTCGAACCGAGCACACACGACGGTCGCTGCAGCGATGGTCGTCATCGTGTCGAACGACCCCAACGCCGCCGCTCGAACCTCACCGACGCTCTCCGGGCCGACGCCCGCAGCTTCGAGCCCGGTGCGCAGGACCGTCACTGCGGCACCTGGCACGACGGACCACAGACCCTCGGCAGGGATCAGGCCGACGGCCTTGTCGAGCAGGTCCCACGCCAGGTCCCATTCGGCCTGATCCTGTTCTGCCGTGCGGATCCGCGCCGCTGTGCGCATCGAGTCGACGACCGCGAGGAGCGCAGCCAGGTCACCAAGCGCGGCGACGCGCTCGGTCGGGTCCACCGGCAGCCCGGCGGCGAGATGGCCGAGGACGCGGTCTCGCTCGGACAGGAGGTGGTCCAGGGCCGCGCCGTCACCGATGATCGCCGTCTGGATCGCTCGCCGGTCGCTGTCGGACAGCTCGTACGAATCGGTCCCGGACGTCACCAGCTGCAACAAGTGCGGCGCGGCGAGGTCGGCCAGGGTCACGGTGAGTTCCGGGTCGTACATGAGTGAGCTCGATCGAGTTCGGGCATCGAGCAGCCACCGCGCGATGGCCGGCATCGCGATCGCCGCCTGCGCCGGCGTCATGTTCGCAGGGTCCGTGCCCGTGCGGACGAGGAGATGGGCGAGGCCCGGATCGTCGGTGGCCTCCATCGCCAACTGTGGTGCATCGACGGTGAGCATCACGTAGGCCGTCGCCGCGCCGGGAGTCGAGAGCAACGCCCCGAACAGGAGGTCCGCAGCGCGTGGTCCGAGGACCAGCTCGACCGGGTGGTCGATCAGTTCGCGCTCACGCTCGACGACGCGTCGGGTTGTCGCGGCCAGCGCGTCGGCGTCGAGATCGAGCGCCACTGCCAACGCGGCAGCTGCATACGGAGTCATGTCCGTGAGCAGCAGCGTTGCGTCGGACCGAGGATGCACGGCTCGGTTTGCCACGACGATGCCACCGAGCCGGGCGAACACCCCGTCGATGCGCACCCGGTCGGCCTGTTCCTCAGCGGTCGCATCGTGGTCGCGGGCGACGAGTGCGGCGGTCGCCATCCGCTGCTTCGCGGCCCCGAGCTGATTGCAGAGGTTGGTCCAGCCGACCGTCGTCATCGCGGGGAGCAGGGCGGCGACGAGGGCTGGACGCATCGCGATCTGCTCCAGCGCCGTGGCCAGCCAGTCGAGCTCGGTGTCGGTCAGCCGCTCGTCACCGGCCGCCCCCGACAACGCGTCGCCGATCGCGCGGACCTGCTCGACCGTCAGCGCGGTGCCCGCTGACAGCGCGCCCGTCCCCGATGCATCCGTTGCTGTCCGCCATCCACGTTCGGTGCTGGTCAGCCGGATCCAACTGTTGATCAGATCGCCCGGAGCGATCGCAGCCGGTTGGTAGCCGTCCATCGCCCGACACGACAGCAGGCTCGTCGCGAACGGCAGCCACGTGTCGCGCAGGGTGGACCGTGCGGTCGCGATGGAACGCATCGCTGCGACCGCTTCGACATCGGAGCAACGCAACGCGTCGAGCTCGTCGACGGCGCGGGCCATCGCGGCCCGCAAGCCGCCGACGAGTGTGACGTCGTACCCGCAGAAGCCACTCATGATCGAGGTCGGGCGTTCATGGTTGCGGGAGCTGGTCGGCGCGCATCTCCAGCGCCCGAGCACCGTCGCGGAGATCCCGGCCAGCGTCGCGGAGCGTGATCCGCATCGCCAGCAGCTCGCCATGGCAGCGCTGCGGCGTCGGCCCGATCCATGTCTCCTCGGTCGCGCGCTGGTGCAGGTCGAGCGCCAGTGCGCTTTCCACGCGCGATGCCAGGCGCTTCAAGATGGTTGCCCGTTCGCGAAGTTGTTGCGGACCGATGGGTGCTGGTGGCATGTCGTCGCCTCCTCGCTGCACTGAGTGCTTCGAGCCGCCGAAGGTGGAAAACAAACCACCATGCCCCGGCGAGCGCGGCTCAGCCGGCCGTGAGGTCGCGGGTCACGACGTGGTGGGGAAGCCCGGTCGTGTCGTCGACGAACCCCTCACCCACCACCACGAAGTCGTGCTTGGCGTAGAAGCCGAGCGCGCTGTCTCGGGCGCGAGCCCACAGCACCTGCACTCCGGCCTCGGCGTGGCGGCGGGCGCCGGCCTCGAGCAGCAGCCCGCCGACCCCGGTGCCCTGCATCGATGCCGCCGTCGCCATCCCACGCAGCTGGACGGCCGTTGCTCCCGGGGCGTGCTCGGTCGGTTTCTGCACCCACGACGACGTCGCGACGATCGCGCCGGTGGCGTCGCGCACTCCGAGGTGGACAGTGTCGGCACGATCATCCTCGGGGAACCCGACCGGTCGGGTCCGGTCGTGGTCGCGAAGTACGGCCAGCCGCAGCGGATGGGTTTCGACGGTGGTGATCTCGACGACGTCCAGCACCGCTGGCGCGATGCTCGGTGCGGCCGCGACGACCTGCGCCGAGCCGTGCCCGCGCGCCGAGGAGTACATCGCCTCCACGACGCGGTGTGCCGCAGCTGCGGTCGAGAATTCCGGCCAGCTGGGGCGCCCGGCGGCGACCGCGCGAACGAACTCGCCGTCGGGATTGAGCGTGCCGTCGAGCAGTTCCTCGGCGGAGTCGCACAGCGCCTGGCCCTCGAGCGTGTGCTCGGAGCCGTCACTGTCGGTCCAGTGCACCGGCCCGACCCAATCGTCGCCCTCGATGTGGATGAAGCGACGTTCGCAGAAGATCTCCGTGCGGCGCAGGCTCGGCCGGGCGAGGTTGTCGTGCCAGACGCTGACCAGCGTGCCGACCGCGCCGTTCGCGAACGAGATGGTCGCGCTGACGACGTCCTCGATGCCGTCGAGCTCGTGGAAGTTGGCCTGGTGGGCGCTGACCCGGTCGATGTCGCCGACGACGAAGCGGAGCATGTCGATGTCGTGGATGCTGTGCTCGAGCAACGTGCCGGCGCCGACGAGCGTCTTGTCGCCGCGCCAGGTACTGCTGTAGTGGCCTTGGACCGGGATGAACTGGTCGTCACGGAACATCACCGCCATGATCCGCCCGGCTGCGGGCTGCTTGGCGAGGTGCTCGGCCCAGACGTATGCGGGCGAGCGCCGCAGGACGAGGCCGACCTGGTTCGTCACGCCACTCGCAGTGACCAGGCGCGCCATGTCCTGCGCCGCAGCGAGCGAGATCGCCAGTGGCTTCTCGCAGAACACCGCCAACCTGCGTGCGATTGCCTTGGCGACCTGGCGCGGGTGCTCGCTCGTCCACGTGCAGATGTACACGACGTCGCAGCCATCGAGGACCTCGTCCTCGCTCGCGCACACGGTGTGCCCGGATGCCGCCGCGAACGCAGCCGCTCGCTCCGGATCGGGGTCGTAGACCCCGGCGCGCACGACGCCGCACTCCACCTCGGCCCCGCTGCGGCGCAGGCTCTTGCTGTGGTAGGTGGCGATCAGCCCGGCCCCGAGGAATCCAACGCGCATCCGGCCAAGCTAGCCGGGTGCGATTCGGACGCTTCCGTCTCGCAGTCGGTGCGCGACCATGGGCGGATGCGAATTCTGTTGACCAACGACGACGGCATCGATTCGGTCGGGCTGCACGTACTGGCCCGGGCGATGCGACCCCATGGCGACGTCGTGATCGTGGCCCCCGACAAGGAGTACTCGGGCGCCGGGGCGGCTCTCGGCACGCTGCACCTGATCAAGCCTGAGGTGCGCAGGGTCTCGGTCGAGGGCATCGACGAGGCGTGGACCGTCAGCGGCCCGCCGGCTCTCTGTGTCATGTTCTCGCGCCTCGGCGCCTTCGGGACACCCTTCGACCTGGTCGTCGCCGGGATCAATCCGGGCGCCAACGTCGGCCGGTCGGTGTATCACTCGGGCACGATCGGCGCCGCGCTCACGGGCCGCAGCGGCCATGTCTCCGGAGTCGCCGTGAGCCAGGCTGTGGCCGGCAACGGTGTCGAGGGACAGGGCTGGGACGAGATGCTGATCGGCCAGAAGTGGGACACGGCCGCTGCGGTCGCGAGCGCGTTCGTCGAAGGACTCGTCGCCGCCATGCCGGCCGATCCGGTCGTCGTCAACCTGAACGTGCCGAACGTGCATGTCGCCGACATCAAAGGCTGGCGGCACGCGCGTGTCGGGCTCGAGCCGCCGCGTCGCCTGTCGTCGGCGACGCTGGAGCCCAAGACCGGGTTCACGGACGCGTTCACCGTGAACATGCAGTGGGGCGAGGCGCTCGACCTGCCCGACGACTCCGACGGCGGACTGGTCGAGAACGGCTATGTCGCGCTCACCTACCTCACCCGTCTCCAACACGGAGAGCGGGCCGACATGGCCGCATGTGAGCAGTCCCTCGACCATCTCGTCTCCCGCTGACCGAGCCGACGATCGGTGTTCAGCCGGTCGCGTAGAG
>JANXUX010000096.1 GCA_025351965.1 Actinomycetes bacterium
GATGCCGACCAACTGGTAGGCAGCCGTAACGAGCCCGGAGCAGTCGAAGGTGTCGGGACCTGCGGTGTTGAACGCATAGGCCTTGCCGACCTGGGCGCGCAGGAAGGTCAGCACCGTGGCGATCTGGGTCTGCGAGGCCGATGACGCTGCGGCGGCCGGAGCCGTCGTCGCAGCGGTGTCCGACGTGGACGGCGGCGTGACCGCAGGAGCAGTCGTCGGCGTGGTCACGGCGGGGATCGGCAGGGTCGCCGGGGGGACGATCAAGACGGTGCCGGGCAGGATCAGGCTGGTGACGAGCAGGTTGTTCGCCGCGAGCAGTGCCTTCAGGGTCACGCCGGATCGGCTTGCGATCGAGGCCAGGTAGTCGCCGGAGACGATGGTGTAGGTCGTCGACCCGGCCGGCAGTGTCGTTGCCGGCGTCGTGGCTGCCGGCGCGGCGGCCGCCGGTGTGGTCGTCGGCGTGGTCGTCGGTGTCGTGCCCGGTCCGGAGTTCGTCTTGGCGACGGGAGGATGGCCGCCTGCTGGGATGATCAGCGTCTGGCCGGGCTTGATCAGGCTGGTGGTGGTCAGCGTGTTCGTCGTCATCAGCGAAGTCAGGCTGACGCCGACACTGGTCGCGATCCGGAACAGCGAGTCGCCGACCACGATCACGTACGTGCCGGGCGCCGAGGCCGAGGCGGCGGCCGGTGCTCCCGGCACGACCAGGACCTGACCCGGGTGGATCACCGAGGCCGGTACGAGCTTGTTCGCCGACAGCAGATCGTCGAGCTTGACCTTGAGCCGCTGGGCGATCAGGCCGACGGAATCGCCGGACTTGACGGTGTACGTCGACGACGTCTGAGACCCTGCGGTGACGTCGGCCGGGCCCGGCGAGGCGGCTGTCGGACCGACGAACAGCACCGTCGGGGCGATCAGACCGACCGCGCTGAAGATGGCCACACGCATCCGCCGCATGTCCTTGAATCGGCAGTTCGGCGTCCGAACTTGACCGATCGGGTGACATTCAGGGGATCGTCCCAGGTCAGCGAGTCAGCGCAACCTCAGCTGCTTCCTCGCGCGTCAGCTCGGCGCGTAGCGTTCTCGTCAGGGCGAGGTACAGCAGGCCGGCCGCCAGCCCGATCGTGGCGAAGGTCGCGATCGCGACCCGCGCGCCTGTCACCTCGGCGAGCCCGCCGGCAGCGAGGTTGGAGATCGTGATGATCAAGGTGACCATGCCGAAGTCACCGGCGAGGATGCGCCCACGGATGTGATCCGGGGCCCGACGCTGCAGGCCGTAGGTCGACAGCGTCCACTGCGCGCCACCGCCGAGGTGGGCGAGCAGCACGAGCGGCACGGCGATGCCGAGGGCCGGGGCGATGCTCAAGCCAAGGTAGAGCACACCGAAGGAGAGGCCTGACGCGCCGCACAGCAGCAGCACCCTGGCCAGTGACGGACCGACCAGCTTCGCCGCGATCAGCGGCCCGACCGCTACCCCGATACCGCGCGCCGCGAGCAGCAAACCTGTGGCGCCGTCACCGCCGTGGAGGTCATCGGTCGCCAGCACGGCGAGCAGGCCGACGATGCCGGCACTCATCGCGAACGTCGCCTTCGAGGCCAGCAGGGCGAGCAGCGCATGGTCCTGGCGGGCGTAGGAGAACGCCTCCTTCATGTCCACGATGGGACGCATCCTCGTCGCAGCGACCGCCGAACCGCGGTCCCGGTCGAGCTGCATCGGCCGCCGGATCAGCAGGACGAACCCGGCCGCGATGACGAACGACGCCGCGTTGGCGATGAAGGCGGCGTCGCGCCCGAAGATGCTGGCGACGAGTCCACCGAGCGCAGCACCGACGGCCAGCATCGCTCCCCACAGCGAGCCGAACAGCAGGCTGGCGTGCTTCAGCTCCTCGGGGCCGGCGGTCAGGTTCGGGATGCCCGCCTGAGCAGCCGGGCCGACGAACGACCCGAGCGCGGAGATGACGCACAGGCAGACGAAACCCAGCCAGAGCGTGCCCCGTGACCCGACCAGCAGCAGACCGGCGGCAGCGATGGCCTGTACACACGACACGGTCAGCAGGATGCGCCGGCGATCGAAGCGGTCGGCGGCGGGACCGGCCACGGCGGACATGAAGAATGCCGGCAGCGACTGGGCCACGTAGACCATCGTGACCAGCAGCGGGAGATCGGTGAAGTCCTGGACCAGCCCCACGAACGCAACGTACGCGAACCAGTCGCCGGCGTAGGACACGACCTGGGCGATGAAGAGTGCCCGGATGTCCCGGTTGTTGCGCAGCATCGCCCACATGTCGGACCTGTCTATCGGCACCGATCCTGGAATCGCCAACCCGGTCGGTCACTGCGCCCGAGAGCGCAGACCGCCGATGATGATCTCGAGACCGATGGCGAACGAGCGGTCGGCGCGCGGCCGATCGTCGGGCCCCATCGCCGGAGACGCCGCTGCGAGCGTTGCGCCGTTGACGAAATCGACGACGAGGTCGGCGCACGGCGCAACGTCATCGGCCGCAACGCCCGAGTCCGTGATGGCCTGGTGGAGCGAGCGCGTCGCTTCCTGCGCTGCAGACGAACCAGCCGCTGCGGGGTCGACGATGATCCGGTGGGCGAGCGCCGGATGAGCCAACACCAGCGCCCGGAGCGCCCCCGCCCAGCTGCGTACCCGCTGGTCCCATGGAGCAGTCGGCGTCGGTTGGGGCATGGCCTCGAGTACCCGACGCACGACTGCGGCGATGATTGCCTGCTTGTTCGCGACATGGTGGTAGACGGCCATCGGATCCACGCCGAGGCAGGCACCGAGGTGACGCATCGACAACCTGTCCAGCCCATCGGCGTCGATGATCGCCAGCGCAACATCGAGCACACGCTCGACGCTCAACCGTTGGTTCGGGGTCGATGCACCGGTCACGTTCATGTCTACGGTGTAGAGTATCGATATCTACACTGTAGAAACTGGGACCCAGTCGAACGCGAAGCCGGAGGACCACGTGCACGAGACAGCCGACGACCTGATCAGACTGCAGAGGCTGCTCGACACGAGCGCGGCCGCAGCGGGAGAGCACATGCGCGAGGTCATCACGCCAGAGCGCCGGCTGGATGCGCGAGCCGTCGCCGGCACCCTGACCGGGATGCGCCTGCTCGTCCTGGCGACCAGCACGCGCGACGGGCGGCCGATCAACGGTCCGGTCGACGGGCTCTTCTTCCGCGGGAACTTCTACTTCGGGTCTTCGCCGGAATCCGTGCGATTCCGACACCTTGCGTCGCGGCCGGCCGTCAGCGCGACCCACCTCCCGGGCGAGGAGCTCGCCGTCACTGTGCACGGGACGGCGACACGGATCGACGTCGCCGCCACCGAACACGCCCCGTTCCGCCGCATGCTGCTCGACATCTATGTCCCCCGCTACGGCGCCGAATGGGAGCAGTTCCTCGATGCCGGACCGGTCTATGCGCGCATCGATGCGCAACGGATGTACACCTTCTCGATGCCGCCCGAGAACTGAGCCACTGAACTCTCGGCCATTCAGTTCACGGCGCGGGTCGTGCGGTTGATCCAGCCCGGGTCGGCCGAGCGCAGGCCCGTGGCGCGGCCGGACAGCTCGCCGAGCCGGGTGAGATCGTCGGCCGTCAGCGCGATGTCCGCGGCTGCGGCGTTTTCCTCGAGGTAGGTCACGCGCTTGGTGCCCGGGATCGGCACCACGTCGTCGCCCTGGGCGAGCACCCAGGCGAGCGCGATCTGACCGGGCGTGGCGCCGTGTGCATTCGCGATGACGCGCACCTCGCCGACGAGGGAGCTGTTGGCGTCCAGCGCGCCACCTGCGAAGCGCGGATTGGTCCGGCGGAAGTCGACGGCGGGCAGGTCATCGGCCGAGGTGATGGTGCCGGTGAGCATCCCGCGACCGAGCGGGCTGTACGGCACGAGGCCGACACCCAGCTCGCGACAGGTGTCGAGGATCTCGCCCTCGATGTCGCGGCTGAACAACGAGTACTCGGTCTGCAGCGCGGCGATCGGGTGTACAGACACCGCCCGACGGATCGTGTCCGCCGATGCTTCGGACAGGCCGAGGAAGCGGACCTTGCCGGCAGCGACGAGCTCGGCCATCGCACCGACCGTCTCCTCGATCGGCACGTCCGGGTCGGGGCGGTGCAGGTAGTAGAGATCGATGACGTCGACGCCGAGGCGCTGCAGCGAACCCTCGACCGAGCTGCGTACGTACTCAGGCCTGCCGTCGACCTGCCGCTGGCCGGGCTCGACCGGCCCGGCGCGCAGGATCCCGAACTTGGTCGCGATGGTGACTTCGTCGCGCCGCGCGGCGATCGCTTCCCCGACGACTCGCTCGCTCACGTGCGGCCCGTAGACATCGGCGGTGTCGAGCAGAGTGACGCCGAGGTCGACGGCGCGGTTGATGGTGACGGAGGGGTCGAAACCCTCGAAGCCGCCGTAGGCCGGGCTGAAGCTCATGCAGCCGAGGCCGATCGAGCCGGTGGTCAGTCCACTGCGACCAAGTGTGCGGGTGGGGATGGGGATGGTCATCGTGTCTCCTGTCGTGTGGTCCGGTTCAGCCCTGCTTGCCGTGGGCGGCGATGGACACCGACTCCCATGCTCGCCACGTCGCGAGCCGCGACTCGTAGTCGGCCGTCGCGATCGCCAACGGGCCGTCGCCGAAGAAGATCCGCAGCGGCGGCTGCTCGGCATCGACGACCTGCAGGATCGCAGCCCGTGTCGCGGCCGGATCGCCGGGCACGCCGAGGCGCTGCTTGCGCGCCGCCTGGACCTCGACCTTGAACGCGTCGTATGCGGGATTGGCTGCGGAGTGCTTGGCCGAATCACCGGACCAGTCGGTCGAGAAGCCGGTCGGCTCGACGAGGGTGACGTGGATGCCGAAGCCGGCCACCTCCTGCGCCAATGCCTGGGACAGCCCCTCGAGCGCCCACTTCGAGGCGTGGTACATGCCGACGATCGGGAACGCAGAGATGCCGCCGATCGAGGACACCTGGATGATGTGGCCCGAGCCCTGAGCACGCATGATCGGCAGCGCGGCCTGGGTGACCCACAACGCGCCGAACAGGTTGGTCTCCATCTGATCGCGGGCCTCCTGTTCGGAGACCTCCTCGACCATGGCGAAGTGTCCGTAGCCCGCGTTGTTGACCACGATGTCCAACCGACCGAAGTGCGCGGCAGCATGTTGCACGGCAGCGATGTCGGCTGCACGGTCGGTCACGTCGAGCGCGATCGGCAAGATCGCATCGCCGTATTGCGCGACCAGATCCTGGAGGCTCGCGGTGTCACGAGCCGTGGCGGCGACGCTGTCGCCGCGGTCGAGGGCGGCAATCGCCCACTCTCGGCCGAACCCTCGTGAGGTGCCGGTGATGAACCACGTCTTGGGGGTGGTGATGGTGGTCGTGGCGTTTTCGTCTGCCATGGGAATCCTCCGTGCTCGTCGTCGGCCTGAACTCCATCCGACGCATGCTCGCCGCACGATATGGAGGAGGCTCCGCTTCCGACCAGAACGCTAGACGGAGGATCATCCGTTTACAACCGGGTCACGCATGTTAGGGTCCTTATATCGGCCCCCGCCCCACATCCCCACTCGCCCACTTCAAGCGGCTGCACCTCACCGCGCGCTCCGCAGCCGACCGGTGCCTTGATGCCGAGGGCATCTCGGTCGCCCAGTTCGGCGTCCTGCGCCTGCTCGACGACGACCCGGGCTTGACCGGAGCCGAACTGGCCCGGCGCTCCCAGGTGACGGCGCCGAGCATGAACGAAATGCTCGCGATGCTCCTGCGTGACGGATTCGTCAGCCGCTCACCCGACCCCAAGGGCGGCCGCGGCATCCAGCTGTTCATCAGCCCCGCCGGAAGGTCGGTGCTGGCGACCGGGACGCCGGTGCTCACCGAACTCTCCCGGCACCTGCTCGCCGACATCGACGAACAGCGACTGGCCGACTTCTTCGCCGTGCTCGACATCGTCGTCGACCGGGCCGAGGCCTACGGACGGGTGGATGCGCCGTGACCACCGCGGACGCTCCCGACGTGCTGGACCCGCGCCGCTGGATCACACTCGCGATCACCACCGCGACGGTCGTGATCATCAGCCTCGACACGACCGTGTTGAACGTCGCGATCCCGACGATCCTGCGTGACTTCGACACCACGCTGCCAAGCCTGCAGTGGGTCATCACCGGCTATGCGCTGACGTTCGCCTCGTTGCTGATCATCGGCGGCCGACTGGGCGACCTGTTCGGTCATCGTCGCATCTTCGTCATCGGCGCCACGTTGTTCGGGATCGGGTCGCTGATCGCTGCCCTCTCCCAGTCGGTCCCACAGCTCGTCATCGGCGAGGCCGTGATCGAGGGCATCGGCGCGTCGTTGATGATGCCGAGCAGCCTGGCGATCCTCTCCAAGACCTTCGTCGGCCACGAGCGCGCCGTGGCCTTCGGTCTCTGGGGTGCGGTCGGCGGGGCGAGCGCAGCGTTCGGGCCGGTGGTCGGTGGGTTCTTGACGACGAACTACTCATGGCGGTGGGCGTTCGGGCTCAACGTGGTCATCGTGCCGTTCGCCATCATCGGGGCAGTCATGTTCATGCCGACGCTGCGCCAGGTCGGTTCGCGCCCACGGCTCGACATCCGTGGCGCCATCCTCATCGCGGTCGGTATGGCACTGCTCGTGTTCGGGCTGAGCGAAGGCGAGCAGTACGGGTGGCTGAAGCCCAGACGCGGGCTGACGCTCGCCGGTACCGAGATCTGGCCGGCGAGCCGACCCGTGTCGCTGGTCGCCGTTGCATTCGTCGTCGCCGTGGTGGTGCTCACCGCGTTCTACCGTTCGTCGCGCCGCAAGGAGCTCGAGGATGCCTCGCCGCTGTTCGAGTTCGGGCAGCTCCGCCATCGCGGTTTCCGCTTCGGGCTGATCACCATCGGCGTGCTGTCCCTCGGCCAGCTCGGACTCGCGTTCGTGCTGCCAGTGTTCTTGCAGGAGGGCCGACACCTCAGCGCGCAGATGAACGGACTCTGGCAGCTGCCTTCGGGTTTGTGCTTCCTGATCGGCGCCCAGATCAGCAGCCGCCTCGCCAGACGGGTGCCGCTCGTGGTCATCGTGCGCATCGGCGTCACGATGTCGGTCCTCGGCTTCGCCTACCTGGCACTCGTGATCTCCGCCGACCTCCAGTTCTGGGTGCTCTTCCCCACGTATCTGCTCTACGGCATCGGCTTCGGCCTCTGCCTCCCGCAGATCACGAACATCGTCCTCGCCGACGTCGACACGGACAAGGCCGGAGCCGCCGGTGGTGCGAACAATACTGCCAAACAGATGGGCGTGTCGCTCGGCGTGGCCGTCATCGGTGCGCTGCTCAGCTCGCGCACCATTGCCTCCGGACTCGATCGCCTCGACACGACAACGGATCTGTCCCCCGCCGTCAGGACGAGCGCCGCAGCACTCCTGCGCACCAACGGCGTCTCGTTCGTGCCGCCCGAGCAGGCCACGCCTGCGGAGGTGACCATCCTGCGTCGTGTCTTCGTCGAGTCGCTCGCATCCGGTGCGAGATGGCCACTCGTGTTCGCCGCCCTGACGGGGGTCGTCGCGCTCGGAGTGTCGTTCATGATCCCGAACCTGCGACCGCTCAACGAACACTCGTCGGCGATCGACGAGGAAGCTCGCCTCGCCGCGGTCCACTGACCGGCTGGGGCTGTTCGGGGCTACGCGGGCCTGATCGCGCGCTACAGCTCGACCGTGCCCAACACGCACGTGACGGCATCGCCTGCGACCCAGACCTGGCCAACGGCGTCGACCGCGATCGAGACGATGCCATCGCGGCCGAGCACCGCGCCCTGGGTCGCGATGTACGGCGGCACGAACCGGCCGCTGCCGATCAACCACTGCGCGGTCGACGCGTTCAGACTGCCGGTCACCGGATCCTCGAACAGGGTGTCGCCCTCCCGGAAGAAGCCGCGGACCTCGTATGCAGCGGGCGATCCTGTCGGATGGGCGCCGATCACACCGATCTTGAGCGCGGTGTTGGCGCAGCGAAGGCGAGCTGCCCGGCCTCGGTTCGGCGGATCCTGACCAGACCGACCCCGCACTCCTGCACGATGTGATCGGCATCGAACGGCACGCCACCGTTGGCCAGCCAGGCGTGGCAGGAGCCGATCGTGGGGTGGCCGGCGAACGGCAGCTCGGTCGTGGGGGTGAAAATCCGTACCCGGTAGTCGACGTCGGGCCGGGTCGGCGGGAGGAGGAAGGTGGTCTCGGAGAAGTTCGTCCAATTGGCGAAGCGCTGCATCTGGTCCATCGAGAGCCCGTCACCGTCGACGACCACCGCGAGTGTATTGCCGCGATAGGGCACGGCCGTGAACACATCCACTTCGGCGAATCGGCGTGGCGCGGTCATCGCGGATCCGTCTCCATGGCGATCAGCCGGCGTCGATGCGCTTGCTGCACTCGGTGATGCCGCCGATCACGCCGGCCCGGAAGTAGTCGATCTTCTCGAACGCACTCCCGACCTCGCCGTTGCCGATGCCGGCCTCACTGAGCAGCGCTGTCTCGACCGCCTCGTCGAGGTCGCCTGGCGAGATGTACAGCTTGGTGTCGTCGAGCACGCCGTCGGCGGGCGGGACGATGTCGCTGGTCCACACGCCGGTGAGGCAGTCGTTGATCAGGTCACGGGTCGCGCCGGTCAGGCCGCTCTGCAGCTGTGTCTGCACGGCGTCGCTCCAGGCCAGGCTGATGATGTACCCAACGGCGAAGTCGCCATAGGTCTGATAGAGCGCCTGGGCATAACCGTCGTCGTAGTAGATCGTGTTGTCGTCGGCGCAGTAGCGGGCGTTGAACTGGAAGCCGGCATCGTCGATGCCGGTGCACGCCGGGAACGGTCCGTCGTGGTTGAACGCGACCACTTTCGGTGAGGTGAACGTGCCCATGTCGGTGACCGAGGTCCAGAAGCGGGCGAGGTCCGCCTCGACGTCGCCGGTGATCTGCGCGTAGGGCAGGTTGCCGCCGGAGTTGAACTCCTCCTCGGTGGTGAACGGGAGGTCGAGCAACGGCAGCGGGTTGGTCTCCATTGCCTTGCACGCCGCGGCGCCACCCTTGAAGCCGTTCTCGAATGCCCCGACCCGGTCGAAGGCGCTGCCGTGGGCGTCACCCTGGGTCACGTCCTCGCCGAGCGTGCTGTCCTTCACGGCCACCATTGCCGAGAGTCCGGCCTTGATGTCCTGGTCGCCGAACGCGAGCGTCTGGGACTCCCCGCGGGCGACGTGCGCTGTCCATGATCCGGCAAAGCAGTCGGCCTGTTGCTCGCTGTACACGGTTGGCGTGTCGGCGGGCAGGGTGGCTGCCCGGGCCTGGATCGCATGGCCGAACTCGTGCGCGAACACCACGCCGACGGCCGTGTTACCGAACTCGTTGACGAGCTGCGGGATCAACTGCGCGTCGTCGTACGCGACATAGTCACCGTTGCCGCAGTAGAACGCGTTGCCGACCGACGGATACGCCTCGGACGGATCGCTCGGGCAGCCGGCGGGGATCGGCTCGGCGCGGTCCGGGTAGCTGGCCCAGATGCCGCCGCCCAACTCGATGTACGGTTTGGCGTAGACCTGCGCGAACGTCTCGCGCCAGTAGCTCTGGATGTCGGCCAGCGACGCCTGCAGGAACTCGTCGTAGGGCTGGGGTGGTTTGTTCGGGCCGAAGTCGATGGCGGCGTCGCTGGGGTTCTCGACGATGCTCGACGGCGGTGCCATCGTGTCGGTCGGGATCGACAGCATCGTGTCCGACGAGCCCCCGGTCGTCGGCGTGGTGTCGCCTGCGCCGGTGTTCGCAGACGTGGTGTTCGCAGACGTGGTGTTCGCCGGTGCGGTGCCTGCATCGGTCTTGGACGACGAGTCGGATGAGCCGCACGCCGGGAGCAGCAGGCATCCGGCACTGGCGAGAACGAACAGTTTGCGTTTCATGGACCCCTACGGCCACGCGGCCGCCCTTCGGCGCCACCGTACCCACTACTGCATTGCCGCCACCAGCCGAACGTCGGGCATTTCCTTGATCGAGCTGAACGAGTGACCAGCCGTGATGGCCTGCCTCTTTCTCGTGTATGTCCCAGCAATTCGGCCGCAGATCTATTCCCGCTGCGACGCCGCGCGGATGGCATCGAACTGACGGCCGACCCATGCCGTCGCGTCGCCGGTGTAGCGGGCCGTCACGTCGGTGCCGGCGAACATCGCAACGCCGTGCGGGGCGCCCGGGTACACGTGCAGTTCAGTCGCCACGCCGGCCTGGCCGAGCCGCAGCGCGAACTCGATGTCCTCGTCGCGGAATCCGTCCGATCCACCGACGCACACATACGTCGGCGCCAGACCGGAGAGGTCCTCGCATCGGGCCGGCGCGGCGAGGTATGGAATGTCGTCGGTGCCGTACAACTCGCCGAGGTACGCCTGCCAGCCGAACGTGTTGGACTCACGACTCCAGATGACGAGACCGTCGAGCCGGCTGGACGACGTCGTCTGGCGGTCGTCGATCATCGGGCAGTCGAGCAGCTGGAAGCGCAGCGCGATCTCGCCGCGATCACGGGCGAGCAGCCCCAGCGCCGCAGCCAGTCCCCCACCGGCGCTGACGCCACCGATGCCGATGCACGCCGGGTCGACCCCGAGCTCGTCGTGATGGTCGACGACCCACTGCAGTCCGCCGTAGCAGTCGTCGAGCGGTCCGGGATAGGGCGTCTCGGGCGCCCGGCGGTACTCGACCGAGACGCCGACGATGCCGAACGCCTGGCACCAGCGGTCCAGCTTGAGGTCGTCCATGCCCCGGTCACCGAGGACATATCCGCCACCGTGGATCGAATAGAAACACGGCGCCGGGCCGACCAGATCGCGTGGCCGGTGGACGCGCACGATGACACCGGTGTCGGTGTCGATGACGTGGTCGGTCCGCTCGACCGCGTCCGACAGTCCCACGACGGGCGTGGCGAAGGAGGCACGAAGAGCGGCGAGGTTGTCGGCCGAGATCGTCGGGATGGGTACCGATGCGACCATCTCGGCGATTGCCGGATCGAGTTCCACACTGGCCATGTCCGTCCACCCCGGTTCGGTTGCTGCACCTGTCGCTGGTCACGTTAGGGCGAGGTCGCCCGGGCGCTCGTGTCGGGGCGGTCGGCACGACCCCAGCACTGTCGACCGGGCAGACTGGAGCGATGGAACCGATCACGGGCACTGGCATCTGGGCAGCATCACTCCGCTACGGCGATCCGGGGGTCGCCGCCGAGGGCATTGCCGAACTCGAGTCGCTCGGGTACTCGACGGCGTGGATCCCCGACATCGGCGGCGATGTGTTCTCCGCGGTCGAGAATCTGATGCAGGCGACCTCCACGATGATCGTCGCCACCGGCATCCTCAACCTGTGGATGCACACGCCGGAGGAAACCGCCGAGCAGCACGCCCGGATGACCGAGGCGTACGGCGACCGCTTCCTCGTCGGCATCGGGGTCAGTCACGCCCGGTTGATCGACCATCAAGAGGCCGGCCGCTACACCAAGCCGCTCGAGAAGATGCGCGAGTTCCTCGACGGACTGGACGCTGCACCGACTCCGCTCTCGCCGTCGGTTCGGCTGTTGGCCGCGCTCGGCCCGAAGATGCTCCAGCTCGCCGGCGAGCGCACCCTCGGCTCGCACCCATATCTCGTCACACCCGAGCACACTGCGACCGCGCGTGCAGCGCTCGGACCGGACAAGCTCGTCGCGTCGGAGCAGGCCGTGGTCCTCGAGACCGACCCGATCCGCGCCCGCGAAATCGCCAGGCTCCACCTCGCCGGCTACATCGGTCTGCCCAACTACACCAACAACTGGAAGCGCATCGGCTACACCGACGACGACCTCGCCGACGGCGGCAGCGACCGCCTCGTCGACGCATTCGTCGCCTGGGGCGACGAAGCCGCGATCCTCGAACGCGTCCAGGCCCACCGCGACGCCGGCGCCGACCACGTCTGCATCCAGGCGCTCAGCGAGAACGTCGGCCTGCCCTCGATGGACCAATGGCGAGCCCTCGCCCCCGTCCTCGTCGGCTGAGCAGCGTGTGCACCTGCCCCAGCACCGTCTGTCAGGGCTTGAAGCGCTCGGCCTTCTCGAAGTACTTGGAGTTGGCGACGGGACCCTGGCGGCCGGTGCTCGACCAGCCGAGGTCGAACATTTTCAGCTTGACGGCGACGGCAACGGCCAGGCGGAACCGTTTCCCCGACGTGCGCGAGCCGAGCGCGCCGAGGATCTGGGCGTCACCCTCGATGAGGTGGACGACTCCGGCCATCGGCGGACGATCCAGTTCTTCGGCATGCACCATCCGCTGTTCGTTGGCCGGGTCGTTGAGCAGATCGAGCAGGCGTTGGGTCGGCACGGGATGTTCCGAGAGCACGGTGAAGGCAGCAGCGTTGTTGCGATCTGCTGAGAACTGGCTCAGGGTCAGCGTCATCTCGGGAGCGTAACGCCGAACACCCGCTCAGCTGCTGCAGATCACGAGGTGACAGGCGGGGGTTCTGGAGGCTGGGCTGATCGTGTCATCGCATCGATCAGCGGGCCGAGGGAGCCTCGTTCGCCGGAGCGGGTCTGTCCGCCAGCGGCCAGGAACCGCTGCATCGGCGCGGTGTGTGCGCCTGTCGACATCAGCCGGCCGAGGTGGTCGCTCTCGGTCGTCAAGGCATCGTCGGCCACGCCGAGCGACGCGTCGACGACCTGCTTGATCGCGGCGATCGACGCGGCGGGCATCGCAGCGATCGCATGCGCCAGCTCGAGCGCGACGTCGACCACCTGATCCGATGGCACCAACCGTTGCAGCCAGCCGAGCGCGAGTGCCTCGGCGGCAGACACGTCCCGGCCGGTCAGCAGCACGTCCAACGCCGCGGCTCGGCCGACGAGTCGCGGCCACCGCACGCTGCCGCCGGCTCCGGGCAGGATGCCCATCGCGACCTCCGGTTGACCAATCACGGTACGTTGCGACCCGACGCGCAGGTCGAGCGCCGACAGGAACTCGCACCCTCCACCTCGGGCAGCACCGTCAATGGCACCGATCGTCACGAACGGCGCCCGGTGCAAACGGTCGAAGGTGGCTGCGGCGACGTTCGGTCGGTCCACGATCCCGTCGTCAGTCGAGACCATCCCGAGCAATTGTTCGACATCACCATGCATCAAGAAAAAGTCGGGATCCGCGCTGGTGAACACCACGGCGCGCACTTCTGGGTCGGCTTCGAGATCCGCGAGAAAGCCGAGCAGACCACCGATGAACACTCCGTCGACCAGGTTGAGCGGCGGCGAATCGATGGTGGCCGTCAACACTCCCCTGTCGTGCACTGTCCGGATCGGTCCGTACTGCCCGCGTTCGTGCTCCATCGATGCAGTGTTGCCGCGACGGACGCCCGGCGAACGACCCAAGCGCATGCGGTGTGACGTCGGCTACGTCGTGGAAGCGACGCTCTCGCTACCTTGGCCGAGACCGATCGAAAGGGGTAGATCATGGGCAAGTACGAACGCGCCGAAGTCGAAGCAGCCTGGGCCGAGTTCCAGAAGCGGGGTGTCCAGAGCGAGGACTGGGTCGGCTGGTCACAGATGTTCACCGACGACGCCGTCTATGTGGAGCACAACCTCGGCATCTTCGAGGGCCAGAAAGCGATCGAGAACTTCATCGTCCCGTGCATGAAGGACTACCCGTCGATGACGCTGTGGATCGAGTGGGCGGCGATCGAGGGTGACCACATCGCGTTCTACATCTGGAACAACCTGCCCGATCCCGCTGGCACGGGCAAGAGCTACCAGTTCCCGAACACGACGTGGCTCGAGTACGGCGGTGACGGCAAGTTCAGCTACGAGGGCGACTACTACAACCCGGCCGACGCCGAGCGCGTGTTCACCGGGTGGCTCACCGCCGGCGGCCGCAAGTCGACGCCGCAGGACAAGACACTGAAGGGTGTCGAGGGCTGGGCACCCCCGGTGCCGACGCCTGCATTCGCGCGCGAAGAGGTCGAGGCCGAGTTCGCCAAGTACCGCGAGCGCGGCCGGATCGCGGTCAGCACCGGCGACTGGGACCAATGGGCGGATCAGTTCACCGACGACGCCAAGTACCGCGAGCACCACTACGGATGCTTCGACAGTGGGGCCGAGATCCGGGCCTGGATCACGGGCGTGATGCAGCCGTTCCCGACGATGGAGTTCCCCGTCAAGTGGTCGACCATCGACGGCAACCGGGTCAACGCGCTCATCCCGAACATCCTCCCGGCACCCGAGGGCGACGACGGTTACTACGGCTTCGACTGCCACACGATCCTGCACTACGCCGGCAACGGCAAGTGGAGCTACGAAGAGGACCTGTACAACCCGGCCGAGGCCGGCAAGGTCGTCGGGGCCTGGCTCGCCGCCGGCGGGAAGATGGGCTGACGCCGAGGCGTCCGGTCCGACGACTGGGTGTGCG
>JANXUX010000023.1 GCA_025351965.1 Actinomycetes bacterium
CGCCGACGACTGGAGCCTGCCGCGTGACTCGATGCGACTCTGGGTGCTCGTCCACGAACTGACGACCCATGCGGTTTTCTCCGTTGCGCACATCCGCGAGGGGCTGAGCGATCTCGTCCGTGCCCACGTCGGCGCATTCGAGCCGGACCCATCGGCAGTGGCCGACAAGCTCAGCTCGCTCGACATGGAAGGCGACGACCCGATGGCGGCCCTGCAGCGCACGCTCGGCGATCCCGAAATCCTCCTCGGTGCCGTGCGCAGCCCGGCCCAGGCCGCGATGCAGCCACAACTCGATGCAGTGATGGCCGGCATCATCGGCTTCGTCGATCACGTCGTCGACACCGTCACGATGCGCCTCATCGGCGGCGACTCCCAGCGCATCAGCGAGGCCGTCCGACGGCGCCGGATCGAGACCTCGCCCGACGACGTGTTCGTCGAGCGCCTGCTCGGTCTGCACCTCACCCGCCAACAGGTCGAGCGAGGTCGGGCCTTCGTCGTCGGTGTCGACGAGCGCGGCGGGCAGACAGCTGTCAATGCGTTGCTCGACATGCCCGGCGCCCTGCCGACGCCCGCCGAGATCGACGCTCCCGGGCTGTGGATGGCCCGGCTCGGCATCGATGCGCCGCTCCCCGACGAACTCGACGTCGACGTCGACGTCGACATCGACATCGAGACCTCGTTCCCGGACGACCCCGACGCCTCGGACGCCACCGAGCCGCAGCAGCCCTGACGCATTCGCCGGCTGTCAGCCGGAGAATCCGGCACGGTTCGGCGCCCGCGGCGGGGGGTGGCTCAGGCCTTGCGTTTGCGAGGCGCGCGCAGCGGCTCGCCACGTAGGGCGCGGCTCACCGGGTCATCGGGCAACGACGAGTCCAATGCGCGATCCGTCGGCCGTGGCGGCGGCAAGGGCCGGTCCGACGACCGGTCCACTGGCCGCTCGACGGGGCGAGTGGTACCGGTCGTCGGGGTGAAGCCGTCCCGGCGCAGCTTGCGCCGCTCCACCTCCGCAGCGAGTTGGCGACGGACGCGCTTGCTGAACGGCTCGGGGATCGGCTTGCCGGCTTGGACCCGCTTGGTACCGACGAGGTAGGAGATGCCGGCAAAGAGGGCGATACCGCCGACGATCGCGAACCCGATCGGCCCGTCGTTGTCGTCCTTGGGCGCGTAGATCACCGGGATGATGCCGCCGAGCACCCACGCCAGCTGGAACTTGGTCTCGAACTGGGCGAAGGCACGGCCCTGGTTCGCATCGGGTGCGTCGCGCTGGACGATGGAGTCGAACGCGAGCCTCCCGAGCGCTGCAGCGAAGTTGACGGCGAGAGCGAGGAACGCTCCGGACGCCACGCCGCCGAAAAGTGCCGCGAAGATGCCGCTCGCCGCGGTGAGCCCGAGCGCGCCGATGAAGATCTTCTCCTCGTCGAGGCTCCTGCGCACCAGCGGCGCTATCGCGTTGCCGAACATCACCCCGACCGTCACCATCGCGATCGAGACGCTGACCAGGAGTGTGCCGGCCGACTTGGTGCGCAGCCAGAACGCGAGCAGGAAGAAGCAGAAACCGACAGACGCGCGCAGCAGCGCCATCGCGCTGGCAGCCAGGGTGATGCACGCCGACTTGAGCTCGACCTTCTCCTCGAGGCTGGCCTTCTTGGCTGCGACGACCTCACTCGGCAGCTTCGTCGCGAACACGAAGGCGACCACGAACAGAATTGCGCCGGCACACAGCGCGCCTTGGACATCGAAGACCAACTTGGCCAGTCCGGCAATGGCGGCACCCACGAATCCGAACACGCCTGCGATCAGACCGAGCTTGGAGTTCGCCTCGACGAGGTCCGCTTCGTTGCGCACGACCGACGGAACGAGCGCAGACTTGGAGATGCCCTGCGTCTTTTGCAGCACGAGCGCAATGAACGCCAGCGGGTACAGCAGGATCAGGTTGTCGATCTGCGCAGCCATCAGCAGCAGCGTCAAGGCCCGCAGCAACGCGACGACCTGCATCAACAGGCGACGTCCACCGGCGACCCGGTCGATCATCGGCCCGATCAGCGGGGCGACGACCAGGAACGGGACGAACGTGATGAACAAGAACAGCAGCACGCGCGGCCGGGCCTCGGTCGGGCTGACCCCGATGAAGACCGTCAGCGCCAACGCGAGCGCGAGGCACCCGTCGCCGGCGGCACTGACGGCCTGGACCCGGGCCAGACGAGTGAAGGGCGAGATCCGGACCGGCCGAAACCCTCCGCCCTTGGCTCCCCCCGGCGACGACGTCGAGGCATTCCGTGGGGGGTCGTTCGGCCGGCGCGGACGCGCCCGTTCCGACATCGGGATCCGCGGGACCCGGACGGGGTCTCGAGCTCCGCGCTGTGGATCAGGGCTCACGCACGCATGCTAGGTGCCGGTCGTTCGTACTTGTAGCCAAGACCGCGGATCGTGACGATTCGCTCCGGCTTGGCCGGATCCGGCTCGATCTTGGCCCGGATCCGCTTGATGTGGACGTCGAGCGTCTTGGTGTCACCGACGTAGTCGATACCCCAGACCCGGTCGATCAGCATCTCGCGCGGCAGGACCCGACCGACGTTGCTGAGCAGGAGGTGGAGCAGCTCGAATTCCTTGAGCGGCATGCTCACGACCTCGCCGGACACGGTCACGAGATGCTCGTCGGAGTCGAGGGCGACATCACCGACGACGAGCGAGCGGGCGCCACTCGCCGGCGCAGTACCGCCGTTGGCGTCCATCGCCGCCCGCCGCAGCAGCGCACGCAACCGGGCGACGAGCTCACGGATCCGGTAGGGCTTGGTGATGTAGTCGTCGGCTCCGACCTCGAGACCGACAACCATGTCGATCTCGGAGCTCTTGGCCGTCACCATGATGATCGGCACGGTGCTGGTCTTGCGGATCTCCCTGCAGACGTCGATGCCGGAGATGCGCGGCAACATCAGGTCGAGCAGGATCACGTCGGGCTTGACCTCGTGGAAGCGCAGCAGGGCAGTCGCACCGTCCTGGGCCACCTCGACCCGGAAACCCTCGCGGTTCAAGCCGACGGTCAACGCCTCGACGAAGCTGTCCTCGTCCTCGACGAGCAGGATCGTGGGTGTGGTCATGGTGCTGGGCTCGTGTCTGCTGGGCTCGTGTCTGCTGGGCTCATGTCAGTGGTACCGCCTGATCGGGAATGTGCAAACGGAACGTCGAGCCCTCGCCCTCGCGGGACTCGACGGTGACGGCGCCGCCGTGGTTGCCGGCCACGTGACGAACGATGGACAGACCAATGCCGGTCCCGCCGGTGCCGCGGCTGCGTGCCCGATCGACCCGGTAGAACCGCTCGAAGATCCGGTCGAGGTCATGGGCGGGGATGCCGATACCACTGTCCGCGACGACGAACGTGACGCCGTCGCCGTCGTGGAACGCAGCGATTGTGACCTTGCCGCCGACGTCGCTGTACTTGACCGCGTTTTCGACGAGGTTGCCGAGCGCCGACCCGAGCTGGGCCTGATCGGCATCGACTGTGAGGTCGCGGGCGACCTCACAGACGCGCACTTCGACCTGGCGCTGGTCGGCTGCATAGGAGTTCCGCGAGGCTGCTTCGGCAACGAGGCTCGGCACGTTGCACGTTGCGATCATGAGATCGCCGGCGAGCTCGATCCGGGACAGCTCGAGCAGATCGTCGATGAACTTGGCGACCCGGTGGGCCTCGTTGACGGTCTTGTTCGCGAGCCGGCTGATGACGGTCGGATCGTGCTCGTCGATGAGCGTCTCTGCCAGTACGGCGAGTGCTCCGATGGGGGTCTTCAGCTCATGGCTGATGTTCGCGACGAAGTCGGTGCGCACCGAATCGAGGCGAGACCGCTCGGTGATGTCCTCGATCGTGGCGACCGCCCCGCCAGCCGCGAGCGGCGTGGCGTTGACGATGACGACGCGCCGCGGCGGGCCGTAGAGCTCGACAGTCTGAGAGCGCTGCTCACCGCGCACCGCAGCGCGCAGGTGGTGCTGTACGGCAGCCTGGACGAGGACCTCGTTGTGGGTGTCTCCACCCGACGCGTCCGCAGCGGCGTTGCGTACGACGGCGCGTGCATCCGGGTCGGCGACGATGACACCGATCGGCAGCACATCGAGCGCTGCCTGGATCCGGTCGAAACGGGCCTTCAGTTCGGTGGCCTCACGATCTGCGGCCCGCTCGTTCGTCGATGCCGTCGACGGTGCGCTGCGGGCCTCTGCGCGTCGGGCGAACGCTGTCGCCACGACACCCCCGATGATCAGCCCGATGATCAGCCACAACACGGCCATCCGCTATTCGCCGGAGCTGTCTGTCGGGGCGGCGCCATCGGTCAGCTGAGCCGTGGCTGGACGGACCAGTTCGTCGGTCTCGTCCGAGCGCGACCGGTAGCGGGCAGCACCCTTGTGCTCGGGCATCCAGCCAGTGACGACGAAGCGAACCTTCTCGCCGATGTTCACGGCGTGGTCGCCGATCCGCTCGTAGAACCGGGCGACGACCGCAAGCTGCACAGCGACCTGCAGGTCGATGTGGCCGGCCGAGTGGCTCTCGAAGATGGCCTGGACGAACTGCTTCTGCAGCGCGTCCAGATAGTTGTCCATGTCGTCGATCGCGGCGGCCTTGGCCGCATCGTTCTCGACGAACGCCTCGATCGCGGCGATGTACAGCTGCTGGGCCTGCTCGCCCATCCGGCTGATGATGCCGCGTAGGTTCGGGTCGAGGGCGTGGCCGTAGATGCGACGAGCGGCCTTACAGATGTTGCAGACGAGGTCCGCCGAGCGCTCGACCTCGGCGATCATCTTCAGTGCGGCGAGGATCTGGCGCAGGTCACCGGCGACGGGGGCTTGGAGGGCCAGGATCTGTACGCACCGCTCCTCCAGATCGAGCGCCCGGGCATCGATCTCGTCGTCGCCGCTGATGATGTAGTCAGCACCCTCCAGATCGCCGGTGAGTAAGACGTTCGTCGCTCGCGGGATGGCCTCGGTGACGAACGCGGCGAGGTGCACCAGTTCGCTGCGGACGTCTTCGAGCTCGTTGTGGAAGCTCTTGCGTAGTTCGTTCATCATCAGCCGAATCTCCCTGTCACGTATTGCTCGGTCCGGTTGTCGCTCGGCGTCGAGAACATTGTCTTGGTACGCCCGAACTCGACGAGGGTCCCGGTGCGGCGATCGCTGTGCGGATTGACCTCGGTCGTGAAGAACGCGGTGCGGTCGCTGACGCGAGCCGCCTGTTGCATGTTGTGGGTCACGATCACGATCGTGTACTGCTGTTTCATCTCCTGCATCAGGTCCTCGACCCGCGCCGTGGCGATGGGGTCGAGGGCCGAGCACGGTTCGTCCATCAAGATGACCTCGGGCTCGACGGCGATCGCCCTGGCGATGCAGAGCCGCTGCTGTTGGCCGCCCGACAGACCGAGACCGGACGCCTTGAGCCGGTCCTTGACCTCGTCCCACAGGGCCGCGCCGCGCAGCGACTTCTCGACGATCGCGTCGAGGTCGGGCTTCTTCTTGATCCCGCCCAGACGTGGGCCGAACGCGACGTTGTCGTAGATGCTCTTCGGGAACGGGTTCGGCTTCTGGAAGACCATGCCGATGCGTCGCCGGACCTCGACAGCGTTGACCTGTGGGTCGTAGAGGTCGATGCCGTGGAACGTCACTGCACCCTCGATCCGGGCGGTGTCGATCAGGTCGTTCATCCGGTTGAAGCAGCGCAACACGGTGCTCTTGCCGCAACCCGACGGTCCGATGAACGCAGTGATCTCTCGCTCCCGAATGTGCAGGTTGACGTCGCGCACCGCCTTGTGGCTGCCGTAGTAGACCGCGAGGTTCTCGGTCTCGAACACACTCGGTGTCCTGGCTGCAGGCGAGGACGCCGGGACCGAGCTCACGTTCAGCTGCTGATCGGTGTCTTCGACTGACATGTTCGGCCCTTCGGGATGTGCTTCACGTTCCGTTCACTCCAATGCGGTGGTCACGGCAGCGGGAACCGTAGGGGCCCAAGGTAACCGTGATCCTGACCGGAGGTGAACGACAGATGAACAGCGGCCGAACCTCCGGTGACGTACCGTGGCTCCGCAGGACCTTCGCGACACCTGTGATCGGGGATGCCCGCAGTGGGTTGCCACCTATTTGCCTCCCGTTCATCTCTGGTTCATCTGAGCGAAGGAAGCCGTACACCTTCGCTCTCTAGATTGCACGGCGGTTGAAGCTCAACCAGGCGCCCTGGCGGCCAACCCATGGCCCCGCCGGACGCCCAAAACAGACACCACGGAGACAACAGCGTGAACAGCTCAAGAAAGCGGTCGCTCGCCATCAGCGGCATCCTGACCCTCTCACTCCTGGCAGCCGCCTGCAGCAGTGACAGCTCGTCGTCAGACACCACCTCGGCCTCGGAGAGCACCGTTGCCGAGACCACCACCAGCGCAGCATCGACGGAGACGACCGAGGCCCCTGCGGCCGAGACGACGGTTCCCGCCGACACCACAGCGTCGTCCGATGCGGGCAGCGCCAGCACCGAGGCCGGCACGACGGACACCACCCCGGCCGTCGACTACGCCGCCCTGCAAGGCTCGCTGATCGCATCGGGCGCAACTTTCCCCAAGGCCTTCTACGACGAGGCCATCGCCAACTTCGCCGAAGCAGCGCCCGATCTGACGATCGAGTACGGCGGGGGCGGTTCCGGTAAGGGTCGTTCTGACCTCCAGGAGCAGGTCGTCGACTTCGCCGGCACCGACGGCGTGGTCAAAGAAGCCGACATTGCGTTGTTCAAGGGCGGCGACTTCGTCTACGTCCCGACCGTGATCGCCCCGATCACGATGTCGTACAACCTCCCCGGCGTCGACAAGCTCCAGCTCTCGCCGGCAACCATCTCGGCCATCTTCCAAACCACCATCACGAAGTGGGACGATCCCCTGATCGCCGCCGACAACCCCGGCGTCACACTGCCGAGCACCGACATCGTCGTCGTCCACCGTGCCGACGGTTCGGGCACCACCGACAACTTCTCCAAGTTCCTCAACGCCGCAGAGGGCCCGGACGCCGGTGGCAGTTGGAAGCTCGCCAGTGGTTCCGAGCTCGAGTGGCCTGCAGGCACCCAGGCCGGCGACGGCAACAGCGGGGTCGCCCAGATCATCACCGACACCGAGGGTGCGATCGGCTACGTCGACCTCAGCGACGCCAAGGCCAACAACCTCTCGTTCGCCGCGGTGAAGAACAAGGCCGGCAAGTACATCGAGCCGACGCTCGAGGCCACGTCTGCCGCCGCAGAGAACGCCAAGATCAAGGATGACCTGACCTACTTCCTCGGCTGGGCAGACGGTGACAAGTCGTACCCGATCGCCGCTCAGACCTGGATCATTGCGTACACCAAGCAGGCCGATCCGGCCAAGGCCGAAGCGATCCGCGGGTTCCTGACCTACCTGCTGACCGAGGGCCAGACCCTCGCCCCGACCGTCGACTACGCCCCGCTGCCCGAGTCCCTCGTGGCCAAGGCACTCGCGAACGTGGACAAGATCGGCGCCTGAGCCGAACTAGAGTCGATTTTTAACGGGCCTTCGGGCCCGGTCCTTGCCGTTCCCGTACTCACTCGACCGCACCCATCACCGATCTGGACGACGTATGGCCCTGACAATCTCCGATCTCCGCAGCAAACGGCAGGTGGGCGACCGAGTGTTTCGCAGCGCGACGCTCGCCGGCGGCGCAGCGATCCTGCTGATCCTGGCGCTCATCGCGTACACGATCACCAACAAGTCCACCCTGATCTTCCGCACCGCCGGGCTCGACTTCTTCACCGAGAAGCGCTGGGCCCCGAGTGCGGACAAGCCCGTCTTCGGAGCGCTCAGCTTCATCTTCGGCACCGCCGTGACTGCGACCATCGCAATCGTCCTGGCCGTGCCGGTCAGCCTCGGGCTGGCCCTCTTCACGACGCAGGTGGCCCCGAAGTGGCTGAAGAAGCCGCTCGTCGCGCTGACCGACATGGTCGCGGTCGTGCCGTCGGTGGTCTTCGGACTGTGGGGCATCATCTACCTCGCCCCCAAGCTCATTGGGTTCTTCAAGAACATGCACAACTGGTTCGGCGACTGGCCGATCCTGGGCAGCCTGTTCGGCAAGGCCTCGGCCGGCCGCACGTTCATGACCGCCGGGTTGATCCTGGCCGTGATGATCACACCGATCATCACCTCGATCGCCCGTGAGGTCATCGAGACCACCCCGCAGACCGACTGTGACGGCGCATTGGCGCTCGGCGCGACGCGCTGGGAGATGATCACCGGCGCTGTCATCCCTCACTCCGCCGGCGGCACGGTCGGCGGCGTCATGCTCGGCCTCGGTCGGGCGATGGGCGAGACCATTGCCGCTGCGCTGGTGATCGGCTCATCGCCGACCATCACCGCCAACCTGTTCTCCGCCGGCGACTCGCTGCCGTCGGTGATTGCATTCCAGTGGGGTGAGGCGACCAGCGCCGAGAAGCGCAGTGCGCTGATCGCAATGGGCCTGACCCTGTTCGTGCTGACACTGCTCGTCAACTTCGCCGCCACCGCCGTCGTCAGCCGCGCGATGAGAAGGATGCAGGGAGCATCGTGACCGCTGTCCTGGAGACGCCACCGGCGCCGAGCCCGTCGGAGGCGCTGCTCGCCGACCTTGCCGGCGTGAGCGGACGACGCAAGCTCAAGAACCTGGTGATGACCATCTTGATGGGTGCGTCGCTCGTCGTCATCCTGATCGTCATCGTGCTCGTCCTCGTGACGGTGATCGGCAAGGGATGGTCGATCGTGGCCAGCAGCTTCCCGGACTGGTTCACCACCGACATCCCGCTCTCGCCTCGACGTCCCGGTCCGGGCATGAAGGCCGCGATCATCGGCACGATCGTCACGACCGTCACGGCAACGGCGATCGCCGTCCCGCTCGGCATCGCCGGCGCCGTCTACCTCAACGAGTACGGCAAGCAGAACGTGTTCGCCCGGATCCTGCGCTTCTTCACGAGCGTGATGGCCGGTGTGCCCTCCATCGTGATGGGTCTGTTCATCTACGTGTTCTGGGTGGTGCCCCGTGGTACCGACGGTCTGAACGGCTTCAGCGGCGCTCTCGCGCTCGCCTGTCTGATGCTGCCGATCATCGTCCGGTCCACCGAGGAGATGCTCAAGCTCGTCCCGCAGAACCTGCGCGACGCCAGCTATGCCCTCGGGGCGACCTCCAGCCGCACGACACTTACCGTGGTGATTCCGAAGGCGTCGCCCGGGATCATCAGTGGCGCCCTGCTCGCCATCGCCCGCGCAGCCGGTGAGACGGCACCGCTGATCTTCACGATCGGTGCGGCGAAAGCCTCGAACTGGAACCCGTTCAGCGGAACCAACACCTCGCTCAGCCTGCAGATCTATGCCAACGCGAAGGAGAGCTTCGCCAACGCCAACGAACGGGCGTGGGGATCGGCGCTGACGCTCATCACCCTCGCCGTGCTGTTCACCATTGCGGCACGAATCCTGTCCGCGCGCATCTCGAGAGGCTCCGCATCATGACCCAGGATCTCGACAGCCGACCCGTCGTCGGCACCAGCGCCCATCCCGGCACCGCGCTCCCCCGGCCGCAGAGCCAGTCCGCCGGCGACACGCCGACGCGGGAGTCCGGGATGGTCTTCGACGTCACCGACCTGGCCGTCCACTACGGCGCCTTCACGGCCGTGCGCGAGGTCGACCTGAAGATCCGCCCGAACGAGATCACCTCGTTCATCGGGCCGTCCGGCTGCGGTAAGAGCACTGTCTTGCGCTGCTTCAACCGGATGAACGACACGATCAGCGGCGCCCGGGTCGAGGGCGATCTCCGCTACCGCGGCGTCGACCTCTACGCACCGTCGGTCTCGGCGACACAGGTCCGCAAGCACATCGGCATGGTCTTCCAGAAGCCGAACCCATTCCCGAAGAGCATCTACGACAACGTCGCCTACGGCCCGCGCCTGGCCGGCATGTCGAGTCGTTCGGATCTCGACGCCATCGTCGAGCAGTCCCTGCGCGGTGCGGCCCTGTGGGAGGAGGTCGAGAACCGGCTGAAGAGCTCGGCGATGGGCCTCTCCGGCGGTCAGCAACAACGGCTGTGCATCGCGCGTGCCCTGGCGGTGCAGCCCGACGTGATCTTGATGGACGAGCCGTGCTCGGCACTGGACCCGATCGCAACGGCCCGCATCGAGGATCTGATGCAGGAGATCAAGACGAAATACACGATCATCATCGTGACCCACAGCATGCAGCAGGCAGCTCGGATCAGCGATCGCACCGCGTTCTTCACCACGGAGGTCAGCTCCGAGGGTGATCGTCGCGCCGGCGTGCTCGTCGAGTACGACCGCACGGACCGGATGTTCGCCAACCCGGCCGACGACCGCACCGAGGCCTACGTCACCGGTCGCTTCGGCTGACCCGAACGGGCGTCAGCCGGCGTTTTGGGCGACAACCGCAGCGACGGCCTTGTGCGGGTTGCGCATCGGGTCCCACGGGTCGTCGAGCGCGCCTTCGAACAGACGCATTGCGACCATCTTGTCGTCCTCGCTGAGCTCGGAGTTCGAGATCACATCGAGCGACGGCTTGAGCTCCGAACGCACCCGGAGCAGGTCGGCGGCGAGCTGCTTCAACGGCGTGTCTTCGGGCGGGATGACTTTGACTCGTGCGGTTGCCATGCTGCATCGTACCCGCGAACGGCACCTGATTCGGCCGGGCGCCGACGGGAGCGGCTCACCGGCGCTGTTTGGCAGCGACCCAGTGGTACATGCGTTCCTGGCTGTGCGGCTCGAACGCATCGAGTGGACCGACGCGGAGCCAGGAGTTGTCCGGCTGCAGGTCGAAGGCGACGATGTCGTCGGCCAGCTGGAACTCGAGCACCTGATCGAGCCAGGCCTGGTGCTTGGGATGGGCGACGGGGACGAGCGTCTCCACCCGCCGATCCAGGTTGCGCGGCATCAGGTCGGCCGAGCCGATCAGGAAGTGCGGGGTCGATGGGTGGCCTCCGCCGATCTCGGCACCGTTGGCGAATCGGTAGATGCGTGAGTGCTCGAGGTAGCGGCCGAGCACGCTGCGGACCCGGATGTTCTCCGAAAGTCCCTCCACGCCGGCGCGGACGCAGCAGATGCCGCGCACGAGGAGATCGATGCTCACGCCGGCCGCGCTGGCCTCGTAGAGCGCCTCGATCATCTCCGGGTCGCCGATCGAATTGGTCTTGATCGTGATGCTCCCGTTCGGTCCGTGCTTGGCCTCATTGGCGATCAGCGCGAGCAGCCGGTTGCGGAGGTGATGGGGTGCAACGACGAGCGACCTGTAATCGTTGTCGCGGCTGTAGCCGGTCAGGTGGTTGAACAGTTGCGTCGCGTCTTCGCCGATCGCCGGATCGCACGTGATGTAGCCGAGGTCCTCGTACAGCCGCGCCGTGCGCGAGTTGTAGTTACCGGTGCCGAGGTGCACGTAGCGGCGCAGCCCGTCACTGTCGGAGCGTACGACCAGCACGCACTTGGCATGGGTCTTCAGCCCGACCACTCCATAGACGACGTGAACGCCGGCACGCTCCAGGGTCTTGGCCCACGTCACGTTGGTGGCCTCGTCGAAGCGTGCCTTGAGTTCGACGAGCACGGCGACCTGCACGCCGCGCTCGGCGGCGCGGATCAGGCTGCGCGCGATCGGACTGTCACCTGAGGTGCGGTACAGCGTCATCTTGATCGACTGCACGCGCGGGTCCGATGCGGCTTCGGACAAGAACGCCTCCGCCGAACTGGCGAAGGACTCGTACGGATGATGCACGAGCAGGGCCCGCTCACGAACAACGGAGAACAGGCTGCGGCCGGCCTCTTCGGCGGTGGCAATGCGGCCAGCGGTCACGGGCGGCCACTGGGTGTCCTTGAGCTCGGGTCGATCGAGGGCATGCAGGGCGAACAGACAGGTCAGGTCGAGCAGCTCGTGGTGCGAGGTGACATCGTCGGGCGACAGCTCCAGTT
The DNA here is from genome assembly GCA_025351965.1 of Actinomycetes bacterium. GTDB lineage: Bacteria > Actinomycetota > Acidimicrobiia > Acidimicrobiales > Ilumatobacteraceae > WLMZ01. The sequence goes on from JANXUX010000023.1 coordinate 11,951, forward strand.
CACGCAGCAGCAACTCGAGCATCTCGTGGCTCATCGAGGCATCGACCTCGAGCCGAACGGCCTTGCCGAACCGACGGCGGCGAAGCTCCAGCTCGACCGCAGCGAGCAGGTCGTCCGCGTCCTCGTCCTCGACCGTGAGATCCGCGTTTCGGGTGATCCGGAACGCGGCGACCTCCTCGACCTCCATGCCGATGAACAGAGTGTGCAGATGGGCTGCGATGACCTGCTCGACCGGCACGAACCGGTCGCCGCCGGGCAGCGCCATCAGACGGGGCAGGATCGACGGTACCTTCAGCCGAGCAAACCGGCGCTCCCCCGTGTTCGGGTCGCTGACCATCGCCGCCAAGCTGAGTGCGAGGTTGGAGATGTATGGGAACGGGTGCGCGGGATCGACGGCGAGCGGGGTCAGTACGGGGAAGATCCGATGACGGAAGACCTCGACGACATGATCTCGTTCGTCGTCGTGCAGGTCGTCCCAGCCGATGATGGCGATGTCGTTGTCGAGCAGCATCGGGCGAAGTTCTTTGATGACCAGTTCTTCCTGGATGTCGATCAGGTCGCGCACCTGCGCGCCGATCTCCTGCAGGAGTTGCAACGGCGAGCGCCCGTCTGTGCCGGCAAGGGTGATGTCGGCTGCGACCTGGTCGTGGAGCGCGGCGACACGCACCTGGAAGAACTCATCGAGGTTGGACGAGAAGATCGCGATGAACTTAACCCGCTCCAGCAGCGGTATCCCGGACTCAGACGCCAACGAGAGCACTCGCCGGTTGAAGTCCAGCCAGCTCAGCTCGCGATTGAGTTGTCGCTCGTCAGCCACTGCTGCACGTTAGCCCGACCAGCGCTGACCAGTACGGGCGTTCACGGACTGTTCGCAGCCGATCAGTCCCCGTCGAGGAGGCCGAGGTCCCATTCGATCGAGATCGCCTCACGCTCGGCGTCACGGACGATTCGCTCTCGGTTGCGGCGGAACTGCGGGTCGTCGCGGGGGAGCAGCACGAGACGGGCCAGCACGCGTGCCCGGAACTCGTCCAGAACGGTGCGGTCGCCGTAATCGCCGTACACCTCCCAGTGCGGGGACACCGGACCGAGGTAGACGATGCGGGCGTGAGCTCTCGGCTGGACTGTGATGTCGGACATACGGCACTCCTGGGAGACGAAGAGCCGATTGTACCGGAACCGGGTTGCATCGCCGCCAGGTCGGGCCCGCGACCCAACGACGGCCGAGGGTGGTTGGTAACTCGGGACAAATGTGTTTGACTGATCCGAAACCGGGAACCGATCAGCCACGTAGAACGTCTGAGGAGAGACGAGCTTCATGGTTCGGCAACCGGTGCCCTCTGGGGCTTCGTGCGGGCGGACCATGCGAGAGCGTGGAAACAAGCGAAAGGCTCGTTGATGCACGATCACACTTCCGAAGACGCTGCCACCATCTGGATGGCTGACGGTAACTGCAGGAACTATCCTCCTGCCGCGTTCTTCCCGAGCGACGGGGTCGGCGTCGACCGAGCCCGCAAAATCTGCGCGACATGCGCAGTGACGGCCACATGCCTGGAGTATGCGCTCCACAATCGCATCGAGCACGGCGTCTGGGGTGGCTGCAGCGAGCGAGAGCGTCGGCGCATCCTCAAGCGCCGCCGCGGCCTCTCCGTTGTCTCCGCCGACTGACGCAGACACGCAGACACGCAGACACGCAGACACATCGAGCGAACCCCGCCCACTCGGGCGGGGTTCCTCGCGCCTGGGCCTGGAGGAGCGGCCACATGGCCGCCCCGGGGGCGACAACGTCGAACGCCGCTGCACGGGGCAGCGGCGTTCAGTACGAATGTGGTGATCGCCGGAAGGGCGATCGGTTGATCAGGCGTCGGCCGGCTTGTCCTGGTTGGCCTTGTCGAGCTCGGCCAGCCGGGCCAGCTTCTCGTCGATCGTCTCGGCTGCGGCATCGGGCTCACCGGACTTCTGCCCTTGGTCGAGGCCCTTCTTGAACTCGGTCTGTGCCTTGCCGAGGTTTTTGGCCAGCTTCGGGATCTGCGACCCTCCGAAGAGAACCAACACGACGATGACGAGAATGGCGATCTCGCCCGGTCCATCAAGCAATGCGAACATGGTGACACCTTAGCAGTGGGTCGACGCGAGCGGTAGAGCACACGGCGAGTTTCGAAGCCCGGGGCGGTTGCGCGGGCTGCACAGTATTCGCAACGAACACGAGACCGGATGACGCTCGCATCGAGCGGACGGGTCGTTGTGACCGGAGGCTCAGGCGGTTGCGGTACGACGAGTCGACTGGGCACGTTGACGGCGCAGACGGCGGCGCTCGCGCTCGCTCAGGCCGCCCCAGATCCCGAACTTCTCGCCGTTCACCAGCGCGAACTCGAGGCAGTCGAGACGCACCACGCACCCGCGGCAGACCTCCTTGGCCTCACGCGTGCTCGCGCCGCGTTCGGGGAAGAAGAGATCCGGATCGACGCCGAGGCAGTTCGCCTGATCCTGCCAGCTGCGATCATCGTCATGAGAGTTCGTGAAGTTCATGGGGTGGCCTCCTGCCTTTGTCGGCCCGGGTGCTCGTTCACCGGACGGAAAGACCGGCTGTGGCACCCCTGTAATTACAACGGTGTCATTGTCCCCTATCACAACCTGGCATTGCAAGGGCGGATCTCACATTTGTCACATTTCGGCCTCAGCCGGCGCGACGACCTCCGCGGGCCATCCGCTTCTTGTTCTCGATGAAGTCGACGAGCACGTAGTCGCCGAGCGTCTCGGGCGTGGTGAAGAAGGCGCGTCCACGATTGATCGATGTCAGCTTCTCGATGAAGCTCTTCAGCGACCGGTCGGCGTCGAGCATGAACGTGTTGATCCGGATGTTGTCCTTCGTGCATCGCACGACCTCGCGCAACGTCGCCTCGACCGTCTCCTGCGTGGGCGGGTAGTTGAAGTACGGCTGACCGCTCGCGGTGATGTGCGCCGTCGGCTCGCCGTCGGTGATCATGATGATCTGTTTGGTCCCGGTCTGGCGGCTCAGCAACTGACGGGCGAGCATCAACGCGTGCTGCATGTTCGTGCCGTACGCAAAGTCCCAGCTGACCTCGGGAAGTTGCTCGGGCGTGAGCACGCGGGCGACCTCGCCGAAGCCGACCAGGCCCATGTAGTCGCGCGGGAACTGCGACGTGATCAGCGAGTGCAGGGCCATCGTGACCTTCTTCGCGGGCAGGAAGTTGTCGCGCATCGGCATGCTCATCGAGAGATCGAGCAGCAGCACCGTGGCCGACTTGGTGACGTGCTCGGTGCGCTCGATCTCGAAGTCCTCCGGCGACAGGTGCACGGGCGTGCCCCCGCCACCGCGGCGGAGTGCGTTGCGGATGGTGCGCTGCAGGTCGAGGTTGAACGGATCGCCGTACTCGTACTGCTTGGTCTCGTAGGTGCGCTCGTGGCCCTGGCCGTGCTTGTCCATCTGGTGCTGGCCGGTCTTGTCCTTGGCCAGCTTGCTGAACAGTTCGCGCAGCGCGTTGGAGCCGATCTTGCGCATGCCCTTCGGGGTCAGCTCGAGGCGACCCTCCTTGTTCTGGATCAGGCCGGCGTCCTCGAGCATCTTGGCCAGCTCGGCGAGACGCTCGAGTGAGCGGGCGGCGTCGTCGCCCATCAGGTCACGGACGCGGTCCATGTCGACCTCGGCGAGCTGCGCCGGGTTGGTCGCGCTGCGCAGCATGCGCTCCATCTGGTCGAGATCGCCGAGCTCCTGCATCGCCTGCATCGCCTGGCCGAACCCCATCGGGTCCTGGCCCTCGAACGCGTAGCTCTGGTCCCAGCCCATCTGGGGGAACATGCTGCGCAGGTTCTGGCCGAGCTGATCCATCTGCCAGCGCAGGTCCATGTCCTCCATCAGCTGATCGCTGAGCTGCTGCATCTGCGCACGCTGCTCGGGCGTCATCGAGTTCATCATCGCCTGCATCGCCGCCATCCGCTTGGCGATGATCTCCATCAGCTCCTCGATGGTCTCGGGGTTCTCCGGGAAGAAGTCACCGAAGTTCTCCATGAACTGTTCGAAGCCCGGGTCCTCGCCGCGCTGCTGCTTCTCCAGCATCTCGTTGAGGCCCGCCATCATGTCCTTTATCCGCTGCATGTCCTCGGGCGACATGTTCTGCATCGCGCCGCTCATCTGATCCACGGTCTGCTGCATCAGTTGCTCGCGCAGCTTGTCCATCAGCTCGTCGAAACGCTGCTTGGCCTCGGCCGACTCGAACTCGTACTGCTGCAGCTCGCGGACCTTGCCGGCGAGGTCGTCGGGCATCATGTCGAGCTGGAAGTTGCGGTCCTCCGCGGCCTGGCGGGCAGTGTCGGCTCGGCGCTCGTCGCCACTCGCCTGCGCATCGCGCTGGGCGTTCTCGATCGCATGGCGTTCCTCGTCGATGATGTCGTCGAGAGCCTCGGCGATCTCGCTGTAGACACCGCCGAGATCGCTGTTGTCGAGGCGTTCCTGACGCTCGCGACGCAGCTTCTCGAGGATCTCACGGATGCCCTGGAGCTGCTCGCCGTTGCGGTCCTTGAACCCGTCCTGCATCATCCGCCGCAGCGCGCTGTTGACGTCGCCGTGGTACAGCAGATCATCGGTCAGGCCGTCGAAGACGCTGTCCGCGTCCAGTTCGAAGCCCTTCTGCGATCCGTCCCAGCGGGAGTAGGTCCACGAAACATTCCGGCGTGCTGCCATGAGGGCACGCTAGCCTCACAAGACCATGCGCGTCCCCCGCACCTTCGCCTTTGTGGACCTCTCCGGGTTCACCAACTACACCGCAGCGTTCGGCGACGACGCTGCCGGTCGGTTGCTCGGCGCATTCCGGGCGATCGCGCGCGACGTGGCCAGCGAACGGGGCGTGCGCATCGCCAAGTGGCTCGGTGACGGATGCATGATCGTGGCCATCAACCAGCTCGACTGCATCTCGTTCGCGATCGAGCTCGAAGCCAAGGCCACCGAGGTCTGCTCGCCGCTGTCGCTGCGGGTCGGCATCGCCACCGGGCACGCGCTGCTGTTCGAGGGTGACGACTACATCGGCTCCGCGGTCAACATGGCATCGCGTCTGTGCGACGCCGCCGGCCCGATGGAAGTGTTGATGCCGTCGATGCAGCTCGACCGGTTGCCCCAGGGCATCCACGCCACCCCCCACGGCGGCCTGGAGTTGCGTGGCTTCCCGGGCGAGATCGAGGTGTTCGCGCTCAGCGGCACGTTGATCGACAGCGAACGCCGCGACACCAGCGAACTGTGGACTCGCGCTCCATTCGGCCTCTAGACCGGTGACCAAGCAACACGCGACGGCCCTCGGGGCGGTCGTGCCGGCCACGCACCTCGACCGGACGCGTGCCCACGAAGACATCACCCTGCTCGGCCAGCTGGGAGCGACGGTCGTGCGGGTCGGCGTCGACTGGGCGTGGATGCAGCCAACGGCCGGGTCGGTCAACGGCGACGCGGCCGAGTTCTACTCGGGGCTGACCCAGACGGCGCGATCGGCCGGGGTGTCGTTGCAGTTCGCCTTGCTGGAGCGCGAGGTGCCGAAGTGGTTCGACAACGAGGGCGGGTTCGGCGACGCCAAGTGGGCCGGACACTGGTGGCCGCGTTGGGTGCAACTGTGCGCCGAGTCCTTCGGTGACGACGTCGGCGGATGGATCCCGATCGACCATCCCCTGTCTGTCGCCAACCGGCTGTTCCCGAAGGACCCACGCCGCCACGGCGAGGTGCTCGACACCGTCGTGACCGCCTGGCGCGACGCGTGGCGGATCTTGCGCGGCGGTCCGCCCGTCATCACCAGCTTCGGGCTCGAGATCGTCCGGCCCGTCGACCAGACGATCCCCGCCGAGCACGATGCCAAGCGTCTCGACCAGGTCCGCTTCCGCCTGTGGTTGCAGGGTTTGCGCGACGGCACAGCGAGCATCCCCGGTCGCGCTGATCGCGACGTTGCCGACCTGGCCGGTTCGTTCGACGTCCTCGGCCTGATGGTGCGACACGAACGCGACACGCTCGGGTTGCTGCACCGTGCCGCCGAGCAGATCGAGCTGACAGCCAAGCCGATGACGGTCACGCTCGTGCTGCCCGCAGGCCGCGACGCTGACCGCGAGCGGGTCATCGAGCGTTATCTCGACGAGACCACCGAGGCCGCGACCGGGCTGCCTCTGTCGACGATCCTGGTGACACCGACGTTCGACATCACCGGCGACGAGCGCGGGATGATCACCCGTGACCGCGATCTGAAGGACAGTGGGCGGATGTTCTTCGGAGACGCCGCCGAGTCCGAGCGAGTCGACGACGAACCCTGATGGCTGCCGCTAGTCCAACGCTCCGAGTCGCCGACCGGCGGACACGGCGGCGGTGCGGTTGGCGACACCGAGCTTGGTGAACATGTGCGCGATGTGCGCCTGCACCGTGCGCACTGAGATGAACAGCTGGGCCGCCACGTCGCGATCGCTCGAACCGTCGGCAACGAGACGGAGCACCTCCAGCTCGCGGGTGGTCAACCCGCTCGAGTCGGCCGGGGCGACAGCTTGACCCGTCGGTGCACCCGCTTGGGTGGCCGATCCGTCGGTGATCCACTGGTGAACCTCCGAGACCGTCGCCGTCACGGCGGGTACCGAGTCGGCTCCGGGCAGCCGGGCCAGCGCGGACGGGGGCCGGCGCGCCCCGATCCGGTCGCGCAGTGCGTTTGCCGCTGCGATCAGCGAGGTGCGCGACGTGCCGGGACCTGTGCACTCGGCAGCGAGCTCGACCGCGTCGATCAACCCGGAGTCACTGCCGATCAGCGCGAACGTGTCCACGCAGCGGTGGACCAGCTCCACGGCTCGTGCCGGTTGATCGAGGTGGTGGAGCGCACGCGCGAGCGCGGCGAGCGTGTGCGCCTCGACTGTGGAGGACCCCTGCGCTGCGGACCGCTCGAGCAGTGGTTCGGCCAGGAACCGGGCATGGTCGTACTTGCCGAGGTCGTTGAACACATGGGCCCGGAAGGCAACGGGATAGTCGCCGAGCATCACGTCGCCGACCAGACCACGTTCGGCGCGGTCGACCAGATCGAGGGCGAGCTGCAGATGACCGTTGCGACGCGCAACGTCGGCCCAGTAGCCGCGGATGACGTTGGCGATCCGGTCGAGGCCGGCTGACTCGAACGGTTCGACGATCTCGGCATAGAGCCGTTCGGCTTCATCGAGGTCACCACGGACCGCGGCCACGTTGGCGATCTCGGCCATCGACGACCACTCGAAGGATTCCAACCCGAGCTCACCGAACAACCGCAGGGCGCGCCGTAGCGACTCCTCAGCCTCGTCGAGCCGGCCCTGGGCGGCCAGTAGGACGCCACCGGTCTCGGCCAGGCGAGCGGCGAAGTACCGTTCGCCGCTCTGCTCGGCGGCCGGTGTCCCGCGCTCGACCCACTGCATCGCGACGTCAGCGCCGTGGGAGAAGTCTGCGAGCGCGGACGCATGGAAACACAGCTCGGCCGTCGCAGCGAGGTCGTCGAGGTGCAGGCGAGCTGCGGTCTCGGCCCAGCCGTAGCCCTCCCGCACGGCCCCGACCGAAATCCAGTACGGACGCAGATCCCCGACGAGGGAACGCAGCGCACCGCGTTGCCCCTCGCGTCTGGCGATGAACAGCGCACTTTGGATCGCCGCTGCCTCCGTCGTCACCGTGGCCATCCAGGCGCGGTGCTCGTCGTCGGTCATGTCGCCGTCGCGGGGGTCACGCCGATGGGTGACGCGCAACGCCCAGTCGACGATGCGCTGCTCGGTCGACGCTGTCTCGTCGAGGGCGTTGAGCAGCTGGCGGGCATGCTCGCGCACGACCACGAGCATCCGGAAGCTCGGTTCGTCACCGACGCGCGTCACGAGGTGCAGCTCGACCAGGCGGGCCAAGGCCCGTGCTGCGATGCCGGGTGTCGCATCGTCGAGCAGACCGGCGGCCAGCGCGAGACCGAACGCACCGGACGCGACCCCCAGCCGTCGGTACAGCGTCTCGGCGAGCAGATCGTCGATCAGCGCGTGGCTCTCGGCGACGGTGCCGAGCAGCGAGCGGTGCCGCGGATCGACGGCGTTGGTCGATCGGTCGAGGCTCGCTGTGCCGTCGCGCAGCATCACCGTCAGTCCGCGCAGGCCGAACACCGGCACGCGGGCCGCAGCGAGCTCGATGCCGAGCGGCAGCCGGTCGACGAGATCACACAGCTCGTCGAGCATCGGATCATCGGCGGCCGGCCGAGGGGATCCAGACGACTCGATTCGATCGGCAAGCATCACCTGCGCTGCGGCCCCGAGCGGATGCACCTCGTGCACGCGCTCGCCGCGCACGCGCAGCGCGACGCGCGACGTGCACACGATCCGGATCCGTTCGTCCATGGCCACCAGTGCACCGATCGATGCGCCGGCAGCGACGAGGTGCTCGAGGTTGTCGAGCACCAACAGCGCATCGCCGGCCACGAACCGCGACGAGATCTGCGTCGCAGCACCACCGGGACTGCCGGCGCCCCCGCCGATCTGGTCGGCGACGAACTCGAGCAGGCTCGAGGGATCCTCCCACTGCTCGCAGGGCACGAACCAGGCCGTACCACCCTCGGCGACCCAGCCCTGCTGCAGACGACGGGACAACGACGTCTTGCCGACGCCTCCCGGACCGGTCAGGGTGATCAGGCGCTCACCGTCGGCCAGGAGCCCGTCGAGCAGCTCGACATCGCGCTCGCGTCCGACCAGGGGAAACACACCCAGCAGCTCGGCCATGTCCCCCAACCTAGGCGAATACGCAATTTTGCGGATGCGTCCGACCGCCGGTTCTGGTCCTCTTGAATCATGACCCACCATCGGCTGTCTCGCGTCCTCGCCAACGTCGTTCGTCTCGTGATCGTGCTGCTCGTCGCCGACGTCGCATCCACCCAGGTCGTGAGCCCCGCCACGCCGGTGCACGCCGCCGGCGCAGGCTGGTACAGCGGGTCGATCCAGTACTCCCAGATCATCAACTGCACGAGCATCATCCAGGGTTCGCCGTACACCGAGTTCGGCGTCGGCACGTACGCCAGCTTCTACGCCAACCCCGAGGCCAACCAGCCGGCGCCGAACCAGCCGTTCTACGTCGAGGTCGTGGTGTCCGGTCTCGGCCAGCCTTGCTCGGGCGGCTCACGGGCGGACATCAACGTGCAGATCCCGGCTGGGACATCGCTCGCGATCAGCGGCACCAATCCGGTGCGCTGCTTCCTCGGCAACTCCGAGCTCGGCACCGCTGACTGCCCCCAGACGTTGCCGAGCAGCGCCGGGCTGTACGGCAACGGCTTCGTGCGCGTGCCGTCCAGCGACAACGCCAACATCAACCTGTGGCCGGTTCCCCAGGGCGGCTTCGTCACCATCCGGATCCCGCTCGTGGCGAGCGGGACGCTCTCCAATGTGCCGCTGAGCACCGCCGTCAAGATCTTCGACGGCAACGACAACCCCGTGCTGCGCCCGACTGTTGGTCTCTACGTGTTCTCCAGCCAACCGTCGATCCTCAGCCCGACTGTTTCGACGACCTTCGGGACGACGTCATGGCCGACGACGATCCGGTCGGCTCAGTACCTCTACCCGAACGGCCAGGCAGGCAACGCCTACTTCGACCTGCGCACGTCCCAGGGTGGGCAGGTGGTGTTCACCGACGGTCCGCAGGCCGTGCCGGGCAACCAGGGCACCGGCTACGAGGTATGGGCGGACTGGACCCCGTTCGCCCCTGGCTCGATGGCCGGCGGAACCACCTACTACTGGTCGATGCGCTTCGTCACCACAAACGGAAACGTCACCTACACCGGCCCGCTGAACTCGTTCACGACGCCGCTGTCGAACCAGTCCGTGGTCGGCACCGGCACCGCAGCCAGTTGCACCGGCGCCGCACTGAACTCGGCCCTCACCGGCCCGACGGCGACCGTCACCTTCAACTGCGGTCCCAATCCGGTCACGATCCCGATGACTGCCCCTGCGACCATCACCAACAAGACGATCGACGGCGCCAACCTGGTCACCCTGCAGGCAGCCCCGGCGAGCCGCCACCTCGTCATCTCCGGCGGCACCTCGACGGTGAAGAACATCGCCTTCACGGGCGGCAACGCAACGATCTGCGGCGGGTCCGTCCAGGTGATCAACAACGCGACCGTCAGCTTCGATGCGGTCCGGCTGACGAACAACACCTCGACCGGCACCGGAGGCGCTCTGTGCGTCGCCGCTGGTTCCACGGTCACCTTCGTCAACGGCTCGATCAGTGCCAACACCGCTGCGACGACAGGTGGCGGCGTTCAGTCCGCCGGTATCGCCACGTTCCAGAACACGAACATCTCCGCCAACTCCGCCACGGGCTCCGGCGGGGGCCCCCTCGCCGGTTCCGGCGGAGGAGTGTTCAGCTTCGGATCGCTGACGTTGCTGCGCAGCGCGTTGATCGGCAACTCGTCCACGGCCGACGGCGGGGGCGTGGCCAACGTCCAAGGCGCGCTCACCCTCACGAACAGCACCGTGGCCGCCAACACCGCAGCGCGTGGTGGCGGGGTGTTCAACAACAACGGATCGACCTCGCTGTTGAACGACACGATCTCGGCGAACACTGCTGCGGCCGGAGGCGGCGGCGGGATCACCAGCCTGGGCTCACCGATGTACGTGCGCAGCACGATCGTCACCGCGAACGTGGCGGGTGGCGTCGCGAACGCCAACTGCGCGGTGTCGTCCGCGGGCACCATCGCGTCGACCGGCAACAGCCTCGACAGCGCCAACACGTGTGCGTTCACCGGTCCGAGCGACCTGTCCAACACCGACCCGCGTTTGTTGCCGCTCGGGCTGTGGGGCGGCCCGACACGAACGCAGCCGCCATCGTCGACGAGCCCTGCGATCGACCGCGCCGAGAACACGTACTGCACCCAGCCCGACCAGACCGGGTTCAACCCCGGCGGCAGCCGATCGGTCGATGGGGACGGCAACGGTTCGGTCATCTGTGACATCGGCGCCTTCGAGTACCGACCTGATGGCGTGGCCCCGGTCGGCACCGCGCTGGCGCTCGCCAACCCCACCCCCACCACGGCGGGCTCCGTCTCGTGGACCGTCACGTTCAGCGAGACCGTCACCGGTGTCGACGCGACGGACTTCGCACTCACCGCCACCGGCGTCTCCGGCGCAGCGATCACCTCGGTGACGCCGTCGACGCCATCGAGCGTCTACACCGTCACCGCATCGACCGGTTCGTACGGCGGCACCCTGCGACTCGATCTGCTCGACAACGATTCCATCCGTGATCGCTCGCTCCCGCTGGCGGGCACGCTCAGCGGCGAGGTGTACACGTTCAACCGTCCCGCTGCCCCGGCTCCCGGCGGCGGGGGCACAGGCAGCACCGGCGGCACCGGTGGAACTGGTGGCACAGGCGGAACCGGCGGAACTGGCGGGACGAGTGGTGGCACCGGCGGCACCGGCGG
>JANXUX010000102.1 GCA_025351965.1 Actinomycetes bacterium
CCGGTCCACAGCGAGACTTCGATCGCTCGTCCGTCTTCGTCCTTGATCTCGGTCCGCTCGTGGCTGACCCCAGTGTCGGCGTCGAACTCGGCGGCCTCGTGGTACTTGACTGCGAAGTACCCACTGAAGGCGCTCAGCGCGAGCCGGCCGCCGGGCCGTAGTGCCTCGGCCATACCACGCAGGACGACGACGTCATCGCCGTTCGCCGTCATCAGCCCGAACGCACCCTGGCAGAGGCAGATCACCGCATCGAACTCTGCGTCGAACCCGAGCGCCCGCGCATCGCGCCGCTCGAAGGTGGCCAGTGGTTGATCCATCGCGGCGGCGTTGGCGAGCTCGACGAAGCACTGGCTGATGTCGATACCCAGCACCTCGATGCCCCGTTCGGCCAGGGCCAGGGCGTGCCGTCCCGGTCCGCAGCCGACGTCGAGCACCCGCATCCCGGGCACCAGGGCGAGCGCACCGACAAGGAACTCGACCTCCTGCCGGGTCCCCTTCGTGAACGAGTAGCGCAGGTACGCCGGGCCCATGTGTTCGGCCAACGGCTCGAACCAGTGCTGGCGGTCGGGACCGGCCTCGGGCGTCAGCCCTTCGCCGCTGCCCACGTACCACCCCAGCTGACGTTGACCTCGAGCGGCACGTCGAGGTGTGCGGCGCCGTGCATGATGTTGATGATCAGGGGTCCGACGACGTCGCGTTCGATCTCGGGAACCTCGACGATGACTTCGTCGTGCACCTGCAGGATGACCCGGCTCTCGTAGCCGCCGGCGACGAGGGCGGCGTCGATGCGCACGAGCGCGACCTTGAAGATGTCGGCGGCCAGGCCCTGGATGCCGGCGTTCATCGCCTGGCGCTCGCCGGCCTGGCGGATCCGGAAGTTGGAGTTGCTCAGCTCGGGGATCGGGCGGCGCCGACCGAACAGCGTCTCGGTGTAGCCGCGCATCCGGGCCTCCTTGACGGTCGCGTCCATGTACGCGCGGACCTTGGGGAACGCCACGAAGTATGCGTCGAGGATGACCGAGGCCTCCTCGGTCGGGATGCCGAGTCGCTGACCGAGACCGTAGGCCTCCATCCCGTAGGCGAGCCCGTAGGAGACCATCTTGGCTTTGGCACGTTGGTCCAGCTTGACGTCCGCAGGGTCGACCCCGAACACCCTCGCTGCGGTCGCGTTGTGGATGTCCTGGCCGCTCTCGAACGCGTCGATCAGACCGGGGTCGGCTGCGAGATGGGCGATGCAGCGCAGTTCGATCTGGTTGTAGTCGGCGACGAGCAGGGTGCAGCCGGGGCCGGGGACGAAGCACTGCCGGAACGCCCGACCCTCTTCGGAGCGGACGGGGATGTTGTGCAGGTTCGGTGCATCGCTGCTGAGCCGGCCCGTGCGCGCCACCGTCTGGTTGAACGTCGCGTGGATACGGCCGTCAGCAGCGATCTCCGCGAGCAAGCCCTCGCCGTAGGTGCTGCGCAGCTTCTCGACCTCGCGGTATTGCAGGAGGGGCACGATGAACTCGGGCCACTCGTCGCGCAGCTTCTCGAGTGTCGCGGCGTCCGTCGAGTACCCGGTCTTGGTCTTCTTACCCGGCATCAGGCCGCGGTCGGTGTAGAGGATCTCGCGCAGTTGGATCGGCGAGTTGATGTTGAACGGCTTGCCGACCACCTCCTGCAACACGGCGCTCAGGCGCTGCACCTCGGCGGACAAGCGGTCGCTCAATCGCTGCAACTCGACGCGATCGACCGCGATGCCGACGTGTTCCATCGCAGCCAGGATCTGGACGAGCGGATTCTCGATCGTCGCGTACAGATCGCTCATGCCCTGCTGTTCGAGCGCGGCCTGCAGCGCATCCGCGAGGTGCGAGATCGCCAGCGCGTCGCGTCCGGCGCGCTTGGCATCGTCGACGCCGGTGTCGCCGAAGTCGAGTTGGCCTCTCGACCCCGGCTCGTCGGGCGGAAAGCGGAACCCCGTGTACTTCTCGAGCAGATCCGCCACGGCGTAGCGGGATTCAGCGGGATCGATCAGGTAGGCCGCGATCGCCGTGTCGAGGACCAGACCGCCGAGCACAAGATCGCGATCGAGCATCCAGCGCATCAGTGCCTTGACGTCGTGGCCGCGCACGTTCGACAGGTTCTGCAGCGCGAATCCGAGATCCGAATCGGACAGATGCTCGGCCGGGATCCACAGGCATTCAGCCGTAGCAGCATCGGTGACCACGGCCAACCCGAGCAACTCACTCCGGCCCGGAGCACCCGCCCAGCGCGCAGCGACATCGACCGTCGGCAGCACCGAGATCACGGCAGCACTCTCCTCCGACGACGCACTCACCGCCACTTCGGCCTCGAGCACCTCCGCCGACGACGAAGCGCTCCCGGACGACTTGCCGACCATGCCGAGCGCCTCGTTGAGCCGGTCGCGCAGACTGCGGAACTCGAGGAACTCGAACAGCCGGTCGACTTCGGGCTCGTTCGGCGTGAAACCCAACGCGTCGTAGTCGACCTCGATCGGCGTGTTGACGTCGATGACCATCAACTCGTGGTTCTGGCGGGCCCGCTGCTCGTGCTCGATCAGCGACGCCTTGAGCTTGGGCGTCTGCGCGTCGACGTTGGCGAAGATGCCGTCGAGGCCACCGTAGGTCTGGATCAGCTTTGCCGCAGTCTTCTCGCCGATGCCGGGGATGCCCGGAAGGTTGTCGCTGCTGTCGCCACGGAGCGCGGCGTACTCGGGGTACTGGGCCGGCGTCACGCCGGTCTTGTCGAGGATGCCTGCTTCGTCGTAGAACGCGTAGTCGCTGACGCCGCGCTTCATGTAGAGCACCTTGACGAGCGGGTCGCTGACCAACTGGTAGCTGTCCCGGTCACCGGTGACGATGATGATCTCGTGGCCGAGCGCCTTGCCCTGGGTGGCGATCGTGCCGATGATGTCGTCGGCCTCGAAGCCGACGAGGTCGATGGCCGACACTCCGAGTGCCTGGAGCACCTCGCGGACCAGGCCCATCTGCTGACGGAGGATGTCGGGTGCAGCCTCGCGCTGGGCCTTGTACTCCGGGTTGGCGAAGTGGCGGAACGTCGGCTCGGGGCGGTCGAACGCGACGAGCACACCGTCGGGTGTGTGCTCCTTGACCAGGTTGATGAACATCGACGTGAAGCCGAAGACGGCATTGGTGACCTGGCCGCTCGCGGTGGCCATGTCCGTCGGCAGTGCATAGAAGGCGCGGTACGTGACGGAGTTGCCGTCGAGGATGAGCAGCTTCGCCATCGGCGCCCTATTCGGTCGGGGCAGCGGGCCGCAGGGTGCCGGCGATCACGCGCTCGGCGACATCGCGCATCCGGCCCCGCTCGCTCATCGCAGTGCGCTGCAAGAAGGTGAACGCCTCCTGCTCCTTCAGGCCGCACTCGTCGGAGAGGATGCCCTTGGCACGGTCGATGATCTTGCGCGACTCCAACTGCTCGCCGAGCGCGTCGACCTCGCCGCTGAGCGACTGCAGTTCACGGAACCGCCCGATCGCGACCTCGATCGCAGGGATCAGATCGGCCTTCTGGTACGGCTTGACGAGGTAGGCCAGCGCGCCGGAGTCACGGGCCTGCTCGATGATCTCGCGTTGGCTGAACGCAGTGAGGATCAACACCCCACACAGTCGTTCGGCGTTGATCAACGCCGCGGCCTCGAGCCCGTCCATACCCGGCATCTTGATGTCGAGAATGGCGAGGTCCGGCTTCAGTTCGCGAACCAGTTCGACCGCCTTGTCGCCGCGGCCGGTCTCGCCGACGACGTCGTAACCCTCTTCTTCGAGGGTCTCTTTCAAGTCCAGCCGAATGATGGCTTCATCTTCGGCGATCACCACACGGATGGTCACGAATGGTCCTTTCGGTTGCGGGCCAGTGCGCAGGGACATTCAACCATGCCCGCCGGTACCGCACTCCATCGCTGTCAGCCGACCATGCGGTCGAGGAGGTGGTCCTGACGCACTTCGAGTTCGGCGATCGAGGCAACCACGTGGGCGCGGTGCTTGGCCATGGCGTCGGCGTGAGCCTGGGCATGGTGGTATTCGTACGACGCGCCCGGCGTCTCGGCGACCAGGGACCGGATGCCCATGTCTCCGGCTTCGTCGGCGAGCTGGGCGAGCTGCTCGTCGATCACCCGCAGCTCCTCGCGCAGGCCGCGCAGGCGCGCGCTCGCCTGTTTCAGACGACGTTCGACCAGCCAGGTGCCCACCCGAGCAGTCTAGGAACCTGCACGCGCAGATCTGGCCGGAGAACAGCGCGCCGCGACATGACGACGGGCAGACTGTGAAGGTGCACGACGACTGGTCCATCAGCGACGGGTACTTCGACGTCGGAGGGACCTGGCACGCGACGCCCGAGCACACCCGCGCAGCATTACGTGCGGCGATGGGCACGCCCGTGGCCGGCCCGCCGCTCTGGTTCGTCGCAGCCGGGCACAGCCACCAACTGCTGGGCCCGTGCGGCCTCGTGCTCGAGGACGGCCGGGTCATTGCGCCGAGCGCTGTGTTGCCTGCCGATCTGCCGATCGGGTACCACGACCTCGTGCCCGCCGACGACGGCCCGACGACGCGGCTCATCATCCATCCTGCGCGGTGCCCGCAGATCCCCGACACGTGGGGCCTCGCCGCCCAGCTGTACGCATTGTGGACGGATCAGTCGTGGGGCATCGGCGACCTGGCCGACCTCGGCGATCTCGCCCGACGCCTCGAGCATGCCGGCGGTGCGGCAATCCTCGTCAGTCCGCTGCACCAACCCGCACCGTCGTTGCCGCAGCAGGACAGTCCCTACTACCCGAGCAGCCGGCGGGCCTGGAACCCGTTGCTGCTCGCGATGACGGACCCCGTGCCCGAGCACCTGCGGTGCGCAGCGGACACGCTGGTCGACCGGGATGCAGTCTGGACGGCCAAGCGCGAGGCTTTGGAGGTCGCCTTTCGACGCAGCGACGAGACGTCCACAGCGGCCGGCAACCCGTCGGTCATCGCGTGTTGGAACGCGTTGTGCGACGAATTCGGTCCGCGGTGGCGTCAGTGGCCAGAGCCGTGGGGCCGGTTCGACGCAGCGGCCGTCGACGCCCGGATCCATGGCGACTTCGAGTTCGCGGCTCGTGTCGCGTTCCACGATTGGTGCCAGACCGAAATCGGCCACCAGCTCGCCGCATTGCACGCGACCGATGTCGATCTCATCGGCGACCTGGCGGTCGGCTTCTCGCCCGACGGCGCCGATGGATGGGAATTCCAGGACCTGCTCGCGCTCGACGTGCGCATCGGCGCCCCGCCCGATCCGTTCAGCATGGATGGCCAGGAATGGGGCATCCCGCCGTTCACGCCATGGCGGCTGCGCAATGCCTGCTACCAGCCGTTCATCGACACGATCCGGGCGACGCTGCGGGGCGTGCACGGTCTGCGCATCGATCACGTGATGGGTCTGTTTCGACAGTTCTGGATCCCTGCCGGCTCACCGGCAGCGGACGGCGCCTATGTCGCCTTCCCCGCCGACGACCTGCTCGCGATTATCTGCATCGAGGCCACCCGCGCCGGCGCATACGTCGTCGGCGAGGACCTCGGCACCGTCGAGCCGGGAGTGCGCGAGCGGCTCGCCGCAACGAACATTGCCGGAACGCGGGTGCTGTGGTTCGAGCAGGATCACCCGAGCTCGTGGCCCGAGCACAGCCTGGCGACCATCACGACCCACGACCTGCCGACCGTGGCCGGCGTCTTCCACGGCACCGACGGCGATGCCGACCAACGCGACCGGCTCGCCGCCGTCAGCGGCGGCACCACTGTGGCGGACGTCGTCGCCGACGTGCACGCTGCGTTGCTCGCTGCTCCCCCCCGACTGCGCCTGCTGGCGATGGACGACGTGTGCGGCGCCGCCGAGCGACCCAACCACCCGGGCACAGTCGATCACGTCAACTGGTGCCGCCGGCTGCCGCTGCCCGTTGATCAGTTGGTGCTGCCCGACGTGGGTGCGCAGGTGTCGAGGTGAGTGACCTGGGCGAGCGCTCCGGACCACCGTACGGATCGGCTGCGGGGATCCCGCTACCGCCCGACGTGTCCACACTGCCTGTGCCGGGCGCTGGCCTCGGGCCGGTGGGTGGTGCTCGGCGGCGGCAGCGGTGGCTCCGCCTCGGCTTCGTCGTGCCGGTGGTGGCGGTCATCGTGGTGATCGCGCTGTTGAACGGTTCCGAGGCCGACGGCAACGGCCTGTCCGGGTTGCAACCCGGAGACTGCATCGAGGCACCTGATGCCACCGGCTTCACCAAGATCACCACGGTCGACTGCGCCGGGCCCCATGTGCAGGAGGTCTACGCGGTCGGCACGACATCCGCGACCCTCGCCACCGGGATGGACGCCGTCCACGACCCCGAGATCATCCGGATCTGCCGCACGAGTGTCGACCGGCGGATCCTCGACCTGCTCGCCCGTACCGCCCGGACCAGCGCCGGGTTCCTGGTCGGCAGCACCAAGACCGGTCGAGTCGTGTGCACCGTGATCTCCGAAGAACCCCGCACCGGTTCGCTTGTCGCGAGCGCGACGCGGACGGGCGAATCCTGAGCTCGGCCGTCTCAGGAGGCGCTGCATCGCGGAGTATCGTCGCCGGGTGACTTCTCGCCAGTTCAAGGTCGGGCTTGTCCGATGTTCGACTCCTTCGCCGCTGTTGCGGGCGATCGTCTGGAACTCAGCCGTCTGTCCAAGGCAACCCTTGTCGATCTGTCCCACGTCCTCGAGGATCTGTTCCTCGACGATGATCTGCCCGGCGTGGTGATGACCGGATTCCAGAACTCGCGCAATTGGGCCTCGGAGGTGCGCCGCTACGAGCGACTCGCCGGCAACGATGATCGAGCGGTCGCGGTTCTCGTGTGCGTTGTTCGGCGTGGACAACGGAGTCGACGACCCTGCCGCGCACGTCGAGGAGATGGATCGCCTCTTCGACGCGACGTGGACGTTCGATCCGACCGTGATCAGCGACCTGTGCGATCTCGTCCTCGTCGAGGCTGCCACAGGCGATCCGGAACGCGCCGACGTCATCGCACGAGCCGTTGCGGCCTATCCGCCGCGCGAACCCTCGCGCTCGTTCGAGCGCCGTTTCAACCGGCTCACATTCGAGGCCCTGGAACCAGCCGCAATCGTTGGCGTCGTCAACTTCTGCGCGCGCAGGAGTTGAACGAGCGACTGCACACCGCCGAGTCTCGTCTGCGTCGTCTCGAACGGCTGGCCGCCATCGGCACGATGGCATCCAGCCTGGCCCACGAGATCAACAATCCGCTGTCAACGATCGGGATGGCCGCCGACCTGATCGTGTCCAAGATGATCGATCCGTCGGGACCGCTGACTCGTGCGGAACCAGGACAAAAACTGGCGGCGGCGTGGGTGGCCGAGCATGCGACCCTCATCTCCACCACTGTGGGCCGTGTCGGACGAATGGTGCGCGGCATCCTCGATCTCGTGCGCACCGAAGACATCGAAGTTGGACCGATCGAGCTGACGTCGTGGATGGTTCGCGTCGCCGAGGAATTGACCATCGCCGTCGGTCGAGCCGTACGTTGCTCCACGAACGGTCCGGTGACGGTGCCGGTCGAGTTGCTACCGACCATGTTCCAGCCGTTCGTCACCTCGCATGCGCCGTCGGGTGGGACCGGCCTCGGCCTGCCCCTGGCGCAGCGGTTCGCCGAGGACCTCGGGGGCAGCCTCGAACTCCTCGCCACCAGTGCGTCCGGCACGACGTTCGCCGTGACGCTGCGTGTCGCCGAGCCGCCGCCTCGCCCGGGCGAACCCGCGCCGGATCGGACGGTCGCCGACGTCTCCGTGCCGGTGGTTGCAGCGCGTCGAGCATTGATCCTCGACGACGAGCCGATGTTGCGCGAGACGCTCGCGACCATATTGCGTCGCGACGGTTGGACGGCAGCGGTCGCCTCCACACCTGATGAGGCCGCTGAACTGCTTGCATCGGAATCCTTCGACGTGCTCATCGTCGACTACCGGCTCTCACGCACGACCACGTTCACCGAGGTCCGGCTGATGCTCGAATCGGTACGCCCGGGATCGAGCCGACGGATGCTCGTCATCACCGGCAGCCTCGCTTCCGAACTCACCGACGACGACCTGCCACCCGTGTTGACCAAGCCGTTCACCCAGCCCGCCCTGGAAGCGGCGCTCCTCGAGGTCATCTCGCGTTCCGCCGGCCACGACTGACTCCAGACGGCACGTCGGCCGCTGACATATCGTCCGGCCGACTGCGCCTTGCTCTGATGGCCGTGAATTGTGCCCGAGGTGGGGGTCGAACCCACACGTCCTTTCGAACAAAGGATTTTGAGTCCTCCGCGTCTGCCATTCCGCCACTCGGGCAAGTAGCTGCGCCAGTGTAGCGAGGGGCAGAACCGGTCCACCCATTCGTTCTCGGTGCGTGCGCTGCCTACCCGGCGGTAGCAACGCGCGGCGGCACGAGAGGGTCTAGCCTCTCCCCCGGGGGGCCCGCTCCCCCGGCCGCACGAGGAGACCTGACACCACACCATGCTTGCCTTCACCTTTCCCGGCCAAGGCTCTCAACGGCCGGGCATGGGCCGTCCGTGGGCAGATCACGAGAGCTGGGAACTCGTCGAAGAGGCGTCGGTTCACGCAGAGCGCGACGTCGCCCGACTGTTGCTCGACGCCGACGCCGAGGAGCTCCGTGACACCCGCAACGCCCAACTGACCACCTTCGTGTCCAGCCTGATGGTGCTCGACGCCGTCGAGCGGCTCGGTTTGGAGCCCAGCTTCTGCGCCGGCCACAGCCTCGGCGAGTACACCGCCCTCACGGCCAGCGGCGCGCTCAGCTTCGAAGACGGCGTGCACCTGGTCTGCGAACGCGCCGATGCGATGCACCAGGCCGGCCTCGACAACCCCGGCACGATGGCCGCAGTGCTCGGCCTCGACGACGACCTCGTCGAGGTCGCCTGTCGACGGGCCGACAGTGACGTCTGGGTCGCCAACTTCAATGCCCCGGGTCAGGTCGTGATCGCCGGCTCTCCCGATGGCGTCGCCGCAGCCGGGATCGTCGCCAAGGAGCTCGGCGCCAAGAAGGTGATGCCGCTGCAGGTCAGTGGAGCGTTCCACACCCCGTTCATGGTCCCGGCCCGTGACCGGCTGCGCAAGGCAATTGCCGAGGCGAACCCGCGTGACACCGAGATCCCCGTCGTGTCGAACGTCGACGCCCAGGCCCACAACACCGGCCAAGCGTGGTCGAGTCTGTTGTCGGCCCAGCTCAGCAGTCCGGTGCGCTGGAAGCACAGCCTGCTCACACTCGCCGAGCTCGGTGTCACCGGCTTCGCCGAGCTCGGTCCCGGTGGCGTCCTGACCGGTATGGCCAAGCGCACCGTCGAATCGGCCCGGACGATCTCGGTGTCCACCCCCGAAGAACTCGACAAGCTGATCGAGTGGGTCAATGCCGGCTCCCCGCGTGGAGGCTCGCAGTTCGAGGGCGAGCATCTCTTCGCTTCCGAACGGCTGGTCGTCAGTCCGGCCGCCGGCGTCTTCACGCCGCTGCCCGACATCGCCGACGGCTCCACCAACACGGTCGGCACCGTGCTCGGTCACGTGGGCGAGGTCGAGGTGCGGTCAGCGTTCGCAGGCATCCTGCAGAGCTACATTGCCGTCACCGGTGAGCGCATCATCCCCCGCCAACCCATCGCCTGGCTGAGGACGGTCTAGAACAATGCCGAAAATTCCCGGAGGAGTTCGCGGAGCGGTCATCACCGGTTGGGGCTCGGCGCTGCCGCCCAAGATCCTCACCAACGCCGACCTCGAGCAGATGTTCGACACGAGCGACGAGTGGATCGTCGAGCGCACGGGCATCCACGAACGCCATGTCGGCGGGACCACCGTTGGGTTGTCGATCGAGTCCGGTCGCCGGGCGATCGAGATGGCCGGCATCGATCCGCTGGAGATCGACGGATTGATCCTGGCCACGACCACCCCCGACCGCGCCGTTCCTGCGTCGTCGGCGACGGTGCAGCACGAACTCGGCCTGCGGTGCGGCGCGTTCGACATCAACGCCGCCTGCTCGGGCTTCGTCTACGGCCTCGTCAACGCCCACGGTCTCATCGCAATGGGCGCGAAGAAGATCCTGCTGATCGGCACCGACACCCTTGCCCGGGTCACCGACTGGACCGACCGCAACACGGCGATCCTGTTCGCCGACGGTTCAGGCGCTGTCGTCCTCGAGGCCGTGGAGCAGGGCGGCGGGCAGATGCTCGGGTGGGACCTCGATGCCGATGGCACCGCCGAGCGGTTCCTGTACGCCGAGATCGGCGGGTTCATCCACATGGAGGGCAAGGAGGTCTTCCGGCGGGCCGTACGCATCATGGTCGACTCGGCGACGAAGTCGATGGCGCACGCCGGAGTGACCGCCGACGAGATCGCGATGGTCATCCCCCACCAGGCCAACATCCGTATCATCGAAGCCGCGTGCAGCCGTCTCGGCATCCCGATGGAGAAGGCGGCCACCGTGCTCCAATACACCGGCAACACGTCGTCGGCATCGATCCCGCTGGCGATGAACAGCGCCCTCGACGCCGGTCGCATCCACGCTGGTGACCTGATCCTGCTCGTCGGGTTCGGTGCCGGGATGACGGCTGCGAGCGCGCTGATGCGTTGGGGTGGCGACGAACAGTGAGCCGCACCGTTCTGGTCACCGGCGGATCTCGTGGGATCGGCCTCGCTTGCGCGCAGCGGTTCGCCGCGCTCGGCGACAACGTCGTCGTCACCTACAACAGTTCCCCGCCGCCTGAGGGGCTCGCCGGCGTCCAGTGCGACGTCACTTCGGCCGCCGACGTCGACGCCGCGTTCGCCTTCGCCGAAGCGACGTTCGGGCCCGTCCAGGTCCTCGTCTCCAACGCCGGCATGGCCAGGGACGGTCTGCTGCTGCGGATGAGCGAGGACGCGTTCACGGAGGTCATCGACGCCAACCTCACCGCTGCGTATCGGGTCGCCAAACGCGCCGCACAGGGCATGCTCCGAGCGCGCTCGGGCCGGATGATCTTCATGTCGTCGGTGGTCGGGCTGCTCGGCTCGGCCGGCCAGGCGAACTACGCCGCCAGCAAAGCGGGACTCGTCGGCCTCGCTCGATCACTGGCGCGCGAGCTCGGCTCACGCAGCATCACATGCAACGTCGTCGCACCCGGCCCGGTCGCCACGGACATGACCGCCGCTCTCGGCGAGAAGCGTCTCGCCGAGCTCACGGCGGCGGTGCCGCTCGGGCGGATGGCCACACCCGGGGAGATCGCCGGGGTCGTCGCGTTCCTTGCGTCTGACGATGCCGCGTACATCACCGGCGCCGTCATCCCCGTCGACGGCGGCCTCGGCATGGGGCACTGACCCAGGCCACGAATTACGATCAGCGCGTCGCGCCCGCCCCGGCGCCGCCCGCAGCCTCATTCCAACCATCTCATCCCAACAAGCAAATGGAGAATCCAGTGGATCAGGAAAAGTTCGACCGATTCAAGAAGTGCGCCGTCGATGTTCTGTCGGTGTCCCCCGACCAGGTCGTGCCCGAGGCCAAGTTCGCTGATGATCTCGATGCGGACAGCCTCGACCTCGTCGAGCTCGTGATGGCACTCGAAGAGGAGTTCGGCGTCGAAGTTCCAGAAGAGGAACTGGAAGGCATCGACACCGTGGGCCAGGCGTATGACCTGGTCGTCGGCAAGCTCTGATGCAGGGCCGAGGACGGCGTGTCGCCATCACCGGCTTCGGGGTGGCCACGCCGTGCGGAATCGGTAAGGACGCGTACTGGCAGGGCCTGCTCGGCCCTGCCATCACCGGCACCAAGAACTACCAGTTCACGGACTGGGACCCCATGCCGTATTACGACAGTCCCAAAGATGCGCGCCGAGCCGACAAGGTCGAGCAGTTCGCGATCGCCTCCGCGACCGAGGCGTTCGACCACGCCGGCCGACCGGACGTTGACCCGCGTCGCTTCGGCATCATCTACGGCACGGGCATCGGCGGCCTGCAGACCCTCGAGGACCAGGTCGAGATCCGGCTGGAGAAGGGTGAGCGGCGCGTCTCGCCGTTTCTCGTCCCGATGATGATGGGTAATGCGTCCGGCGCGGCGATCTCGATGCGCTACGGGCTGCAGGGACCCAACGAGACGATCTGCACGGCGTGCGCAGCGGCCACCCATGCCATTGGCTACGCGGCGCGACTCATTGCGTGGGACCGTTGCGACGCAATGGTCACCGGTGGCGCGGAGTCCGCCGGCACGCCGTCGGCGATGGCCGGTTTCAACAACATGACGGCGCTCTCGACCGTCGGTGCGAGCCGACCCTTCGACGTCGCTCGTGACGGCTTCGTGATGGGCGAGGGCGCGGCCACGTTCATCCTCGAGGCGTGGGATGTCGCCGTCGCCCGAGGAGCCACCATCTACGGCGAGATCCTGGGTGCGGCCAGCACTGCAGACGCCCATCACATCACCGCTCCGTCTCCGGGCGGCGTCGGCGCGATCCACTGTATGGAGCTCGCCCTCGACGATGCCGAACTGCAGCCGGGCGACATCCGCCAGATCAACGCACACGGCACCTCGACGCCGCTGAACGACGAGGCAGAGGCGCAGGCCGTTGTTGCGGTGTTCGGCGCCGCCCCGCCGCCGATGACCAGTGGTAAGGGTGTGACGGGTCACGCCCTCGGCGCCGCCGGCGCCCTCGAAGCGGCCTCGGTGTTGCTCTCGATGGACCGCCGTCTCATCCCCCCGACAGCGGGCACGACCCAACTGTCGCCGGAGATGGCCATCGATCTCGTCATCGGCGAGCCCCGCCCATGGGAGCCCGGACCGACCATCTCGAACAACTTCGGTTTCGGCGGCCACAACGGTTCGGTCATCATCGGCCCCGGCCGCTGACACCCCAGATCGCTCGATTCCGCGCAGGTTTCGGTACCTCGTAGAGGGCCGAAACCTGCGCGGACTTGAGTTCGATGGGTTGCAGGGCAGACGTCAGGCGTCGACGAGGACGAACATCAGCGAGCACTCACACGCCACGGCGCCGTCGAGCACGGCCTTGCCGGTGCCTTTGCCGGCGCGCGCCGACATCCGGCCCAGCTCGACCGAGAGCTCGAGGGTGTCCCCCGGCACGACCTGACGCCGAAACCGCGCACTGTCGAGGCCCCCGAAGAGGGGGAGCTTGCCGGCGAAACGTGCATCGGTGAGCACGGCGATCGCGCCGACCTGAGCGATCGCTTCACACATCAAGACGCCGGGCAGCGTCGGACGGCCCGGGAAGTGCCCGCCGAAGAACCATTCGTCACCCGTGAGGTGCCACAGCCCGGTGGCGCTGAAGCCGGGCTCGAGCGCCGTGACCTCGTCGACGAAGAGGAACGGCGGACGATGAGCGATGATGTCCTGCGGACGAGGGAACCCGCTCACAGGGCGAGCGCTTCCAGCAGCTTGACCGGGGTGTCTTTGGGGCTGATCTTGTACCAGACCTGCTCGAGCGTTCCCGTCGTGTCGACCAAGAACGCCGAGCGGACGACGCCCATGTACCGCTTGCCGTAGTTGACCTTCTCCTGCCACACGCCGTACGCCTCGGCGAGGACGTGCTCGGTGTCGGCGAGCAACGGATAGGTCAGCTCGTACTTGTCGGCGAACTTCAACTGTGTGGCCGGCTTGTCCGGGCTGACCCCGACGATCCGGGTGTCGCCGACCTGGCCGATGATGTCGCGCAGGGCGCATGCCTGCTGTGTGCAACCGGGCGTCGAGGCCTTGGGATAGAAGAACACGAGCGTGCGATGGCCCGTGATCGACGTCCAGTCGAACGTCTCTCCCGCCTGGTTCAGCAGGTCAGCGGTGGGAGCGTTGTCACCAGGAGAGAGCATGCGCTCGACCCTACTGCGCCACCCTGATCCGACTCGGGCCGACAATCCTGTCCGCCGTCCGCGCCAAATCTCTCGATCAACACAATTCGGCTCACTTTCCGTGCTCACCTGACAGAGAGTGGTCACCTGTTGCTGAATGTTTCAGCCATCGAGACCTTGCATACCCACCACCCCGCGTGGTAGGAAGTGGGCAGCGACAGCTCGTTCACCACCGAGTGTTGTCAATCTTGAAAGGATTGGTCTGCAAATGCGCGGTCTCATCGTTCGCCCCTGCTGAAAAGCTCACTCCTTGTGCTCATCACCCCACTGAAAGGATTATCACCATGCGTGGTCTCATCGTTCGCCCCTGCTGAGTAGCACAACAACCGACGGAGGCATGTGGACTCCAGATGTCGGACCCGCGAGTCTCGCCTGTCGGCTGGAGACCGGGTCCGAAGCGTTTGCCGTCCCGATCTCGAATGAGCAGATGCTCAGAGATGTCGTCGTCTCGCATGGGCGTGATAGTGGTCAGGGATGTTGCGCATCGTGTCGTCGATGAAGTGCGCGAAGCCGCCCTGGGCGGTGATGACCTCCTCGAGGCGAGCGAGCATGTATGCCCTCACGGCCTCCGGCGGGGATGGATCATGCACACGCCAGACGACCATCGGGACCGAGCAGAACTCACACTCGGCCACCCAGCACACGTCGTCTTCGAAGAACCATGCAGTGATGCGCGCCGCCTCGCAGAGGTCACAGTGCGCAGTGTCCGCCACGGTGGGGGTCAGAACGTGATCGCAGCCCGCACCTCGGCGACGTATTCGCCGACGGCCTCCGGCCCGTGGTCCATGAGACGCTTGACCACGCTGGCGCCCTGGATGACACCGTCGGCGACCCGGCACGCTTCTCGCGCCTGATCTGCGTTGGACACACCGACACCGACGAGGACCGGCACGTCGGTGATGGCCTTCAGGCGAGCGGCGAGGTTGGTCGCCGAGGCAGCGAGCGACGTGCGCTCACCGGTGACGCCGAGCAGACCGACGGAATAGACGAAGCCCCGACATCGGGCAGCAATACGTGGTAGGCGTTCGTCGGGGGCCGTCGGAGCGGCGAGCATCACGGTCTCGATGCCTTCGGCATCGGCGGCCGTGCACCACGGGGCCGACTCCTCGAGGGGCAGGTCCGGCACGATCGCAGCAACGATGCCGGCGACGTCGAGCATGTGCGCGAAGCGTTCGTGGCCGGCGTGGTGGATCGTGTTGTAGTAGCACATCACCGCGAGCGGGATCTCGACGTCGAGTTCGCGGGCCTGGTCGAAGATGATGTTGATGTTCACACCGGCGTCGAGCGCACGTTGCGAT
Organism: Actinomycetes bacterium; assembly: GCA_025351965.1. Classification (GTDB taxonomy): domain Bacteria; phylum Actinomycetota; class Acidimicrobiia; order Acidimicrobiales; family Ilumatobacteraceae; genus WLMZ01. The sequence goes on from JANXUX010000102.1 coordinate 15,173, forward strand.
GCCTCCTGGATGACCGGACCGTCCATGACCGGGTCCGAGAACGGCAGCCCGATCTCGATCGCGTCCGCTCCGGCAGCGGCCGCGGCGCGGATGGCCTGCTGCCACCCTGGCAGTCCACCGGTGACGTACGGGACGAGCAGCTTGCGCCCGGCGGCGCGCTTGGCACGGAACTCGGTCTCCATGCGTCCGAAGGTGGTGTCGGTGGCAGTCATCCGCCGAGGATCTCCATCATCTGGTTGACGTCCTTGTCCCCGCGACCGGACAGGTTCATCAGCACGGTCTGGCCCTGCATCGTCGGCGCCTCGCGTGCGATCCACGCCATTGCGTGGGCGCACTCGAGCGCAGGAATGATGCCCTCGGACCGAGCCATCATCTGGAACGCCTCGATGACTTCTGCGTCGGTCACGGTCGGATACTCGGCTCTGCCGATGGATGCGAGGTAGGAGTGCTCGGGGCCGACACCGGGATAGTCGAGACCCGCCGAGATCGAATGGGCCTCCTGCACCTGGCCGTACTCGTCCTGCATCAAGTAGCTGCGCATCCCGTGCACGACGCCGGGGATGCCACGCCCGACAGCCGCGCCACCGGCGGGCTCGACGCCGATCAGGCGAGCGGGCGTGTCGACGAAGCCGCTGAAGATCCCCATTGCGTTCGATCCACCGCCGACACAGGCAACGACGACATCGGGGGGCGAGCCGAGGAGGTCGTTGCACTGGGCAAACGCCTCCTTGCCGATCACCCTGTGGAACTCACGCACCATCCACGGATACGGGTGCGGGCCCATCACCGAGCCGAGGCAGTAATGGGTCTCGCCCACATTCGCGACCCAGTCCCGCATCGCCTCGTTCACCGCATCCTTCAGCGTGCGGCTGCCGCTGTGGACCGCCTCGACCTCGGAGCCGAGGAGATGCATCCGGAACACGTTCAGGCCCTGACGTTCGACGTCGACTGCACCCATGTAGACCTTGCAGGTCATACCCAGCAGGGCAGCCGCAGTTGCGCTGGCCACACCGTGTTGACCGGCGCCGGTTTCGGCGACGAGACGCGTCTTGCCCATCCGCTTGGCGAGCAGCGCCTGGCCGAGCACGTTGTTGATCTTGTGCGACCCGGTGTGGTTGAGGTCCTCGCGCTTGAGCAGCAGGCGGATACCGAGCTGCGCACCGAGGTTGTGACACTCGGTGAGGATGCTCGGCCGACCGGCGTACTCACGCAGGAGGTTGTCGAGTTCGGCGATGAACGACGGATCCGACCAGGCCTCCCGGAACGCCGCTTCGAGCTCCTGGCAGGCGGGTACCAGGGTTTCGGGCACGAAGCGCCCTCCGAACTCACCAAAGCGACCCTCAGCAGAGGGCTCGGCCATGATCGACACAATTCGTCCTTTCACGGGCTCCCGAGGGAGCTATTCGTCGTCTGCCCAGTCGTAGGGCATTTCGTCCGGGCCCACATACTGCACGGGCGCCGCCTCGCGAGCACGCTCGATGAAGGCTTTGACCTTCAGCGCGTCCTTCTTACCGGGCGATTTCTCGACCCCCGACGAGACGTCAACTCCCCACGGACGCACTTGACGCACGGCGGAGGCAACGTTGTCCGGGGTGAGACCGCCGGCAAGGATCAGGCGCGGGCCGGACGGGACCTCGTCAGCGAGCGACCAGTCGAACATCTCCCCGGAGCCGGGGGTGGCGGCATCGACGAGGATGATGTCGGTACCGAACTGATCGGCACGACGCGCATCGGGGCTCCCGGCGGGAAATGCCTTGATCACGCGACGGATTTGCGCCATCACGGCTGCGACATCGGCGGGTGATTCATGGCCGTGCAACTGCGCAGCGCGGACGCCAGAACGATTGACGATGTCGATGACCCGGCTCGGGTGCTCGTCACGGAACACACCGACGGTGAGGATCTCCGCCGGCAGGCGACGGGTGATGTCGTAGACCTGCTGCGGAGCGATCTGACGGGTCGATGGCGCGAACACGAAACCGACTGCATCGGCGCCCATCGCAACGGCGAAAAGGGCGTCGTCCTCATTGGTGATACCGCAGATCTTGACGAACATCTCGTCCAGCACGGTACCGCGCCGAGTCGGTGAAAGGCGGAACCTTATCGACGTCGGTCGAGGCCAGGGCGGCGGCCGGAACCGGGACGCCGCACTTCAGACGCCGCGCAGCTCACGCAGGGTGGCGCTGGGATCGGCGGACGTCACGAGCGTCTCACCGACCAGAACTGCGTCGTATCCGGCCTGCTGCAGCGCACGCGCATCGGCGGCATCACGGACTCCGCTCTCGGCGATCTTGACGACGTCGCCGGGAATGGCAGCAGCCATCCGAACGGCCCGGTCGTGGTCCACGTGGAACGTGACCAGATCCCGTTGGTTGACGCCGACCATCCGCGCCCCGGCGGCGAGGGCGACCTCGAGCTCGGGCTCGTCGTGGATCTCGACCAGGACCTCGATCCCGATCTCATCGGCGACCGCGTGCAGTGCGATCAGCTCGGGGCGGGTGAGTGCTGCGGCGATCAACAAAACGCAGTCCGCACCCATCAGACGCGCATCGCAGACGTCGAGCTCGCTGACCGTGAAGTCCTTGCGCAGAACCGGCAGGTGCACCGCTGATCGAGCAGCCTGCAGATCCGAGACGGAGCCGCCGAAGTACTCCTCATCGGTCAGCACGGACATCGCCGCGGCGCCGCCGTCGGCATAGCGAGTCGCCATCGCCGCTGGGTCGAGCTCGGCGTTCAGCGCGCCCTTGGACGGGGAGCGACGCTTGATCTCGCTGATGACACCGAGCTCACCGGCCTCAGCGGATCGGCGCAGCGATGCAGCGAACGGTCGTACCGACGTCATCGCTGCCGCAGCGGTCATTGCCTCGAGGAGGTCGCGTGTGTCTGTGGCAGCAACTTCACGGTGACGGGCCAGGATGCGGTCGAGGTAGGTCGCCATGCGCCTGCGACGCTACCGGCTCGGACCAGTGAGCCCTGCGCCACTCGCGCTCGGCTCCGCGAGCCGCGTAGCCTGAGCACGTGTCCCACGGTCCCGATCCCACTGTCGAGGTGCCACGACCAATCATGCGGATGGGCTGGGAGGAGCTGACGTTCGTGCACTGGGCGTACGACCCAGCCGCGGTCCAGCGGCTGCTCCCGCCAGGATTGACCGTGCAGCTCTTCGAGGACCGGGCGTGGGTGTCGCTCGTGCCGTTCACGATGCGTGTTCGCTTCCCGGTGGTCGGCGAAGTCCCGTGGTTGAGCGTGTTCGCGGAGACGAACGTGCGCACATACGTCACCGCCGCGGACGGCACCGAGGGCATCTGGTTTTTCAGTCTCGATGCTGCCCGTCTCGCCGCGGTCACTGCGGCCCGGGTCGGCTACCGCCTCCCGTACATGTGGTCGCGCATGTCCGTCGACGTCGACGGCGGAGGTGCCCCGGGATCGACAGCCACCTACGACTGCGTGCGCCGGTTCCCAGGCCCGCGTGGCGCAACCAGCGGAGTCACCGTTGGGGTCGGCGCCGCGCTCGACGACGGGCTCGTCGAGCGCGACCACTTCTTGTCCGCACGGTGGCGGCTGTACAGCCAGATGTTCGGCACCGGCTGGGGAGCTCGGGCGCATCATCTCCGCTGGCCGCTGCACACTGCGGAACTGCTGCGCTACGACGACCAGTTGATCCCCGCTGCAGGGTTGCCGGCGCCGACCGGCGACCCCGTCGTGCAGTACTCACCCGGCGTCGATGTCTCGGTCAGCATCCCGCAGCGAACCCGCGCTGTGGCGCTCCGACCGTCCGTCGGCTAGCGGCGGAGAAAAACGGCTAGAGACCCTTGCCGCCGACAGGCTTGAGCATGGTCAGCTCCGGGCGGCCGGCTGCGAAGGGCCGCAGTGCTGCACCGATGGCCTTGAACGCGTCGCTGGTGCCGTGCGCGACGAGCGCGTCCTGGTCGGTGTACAACTCGTAGAACCAGACGACGTCGGCGTCGGCGAGGTCCTCGTGGAGGATGTAGGTCAGCGTGTCGGCTTCGCCCTCCGCGTTGTCGAGCGCTGCCTGCAGGGCGGCGACGAGTTCGTCGCGCTTGCCGGGCTGGGCGGGGATCTTGGCGATGACTGCGACCTTGGACATGTGTGTGCCTCCGGTTTCGGGGCGGCCGTGACCAGCCGCCCGATGAATCGTGAACCGTACACAGACGATCCTGCGCACGGCGGGATCGAGGTGCAACGATGTACGCCGTGGTCACCGAACAGGCACTCGTCGTCATCGAAGACGATTCGAACATCGCCGATCTCCTCGACACGTACCTGCGCACGGCCGGCTTCCGGGTTCTGCTCGCGCCGACCGGCGCCCGAGGACTCGAGCTGATCGATCAACACGCCCCCGTCCTGGCGATCCTCGACATCGGCTTGCCGGACATCGACGGCTTCGACGTGTGCCGCCAGATCCGCTCCAAGAGCACGATGCCAGTGCTCTTCTTGACGGCCCGAGATGGTGAGATCGACCGTATCCTCGGTCTGGAACTGGGTGCGGACGACTACGTGACCAAGCCGTTCTCGCCCCGTGAGGTCGTGGCCCGGGTGAAGGCGATCCTCCGCCGTGGCCAGATCGCTCCCGCCGACGATGCCACGGTCCTCGCCGTCGGTGACGACTACGAGGTGGACCTGGGCCGGCGCGAAGTGCGGGTCAAGGGCAGCGTCGTTGGATTGGCGACCCGGGAGTTCGATCTGCTCGCCTTCCTGACCCGCAACCAGGGCATCGCGATGTCGCGCCAGCAGATGCTCGACGGCGTCTGGGGAGTCGACTGGTACGGCGACGACCGCACCGTCGATGTCCACGTGCGTCAGCTGCGCAAGAAGCTCGGTGACGACCTGCCCCTCGCCACGGTGTGGGGCGTCGGCTACCGGCTCGGTTAACACTTCCCTCACATGCGCCGACCAGGCTGCGGCTTCCCATGACTCGACGGCTCGCACTCGTGATCACCGGCGTGGTGGTGTTCACTCTCGTGTTGTCCGGTCTCGGCACGATCGCGGTCGGGAGCCTGCGGGCCCGGCACACAACCCTCGTCGAGGTGCGTCGCCAGACCATCGACGTGTCGGCCAGCGTCGACGAGATCCTCGCCGCCGCGTCGGACCAGAGCCCGGCCGCCCTGCGTCGCACCCTGCGTCAGCTCAACGTGTTCCGCAAGGTGCTCAACCTCGACGGCATCGCGGTGCTCACTGCGAATGGCGACGGCCTGAAAGGTGCCGAGCAGCTTCCGGCGCAGCTCGACATCTCGATGTTCTCCGAGGTTCGGCTCCGCAGTGGCAACATGGTCTCCGGGTCGAAGGGCAAGCTGGTCTTCGCCGCGGCGCCCTCGGTGCTGCCGACCGGTCGGCTCATCGTCGTCGTTCTGTACCGGCAGGTGTCATCGCCGCTCCCGGCGGCCTGGAGAACATTCTTCCTGGCTGCCTTGGCGACACTTGCGTTGGGTGTCGGCGCAGCGATCATCCTCGGCCGCAGGCTGAGCCGACCGATCCGTCAGGCGAGCGCCGCGACGATGAGCATCGCCCGCGGTGAGCTGTCCACGCGGCTCCCGCAACCGGGCGCCGACGAGCACGACGAGCTGGCCGACCTCGCCCGCTCGGTCAACGTGATGGCCACCGAACTGGAACGGGCCCGGGTTCTCGAGCAGCAGTTCCTGCTCTCGGTCTCGCACGATCTGCGGACGCCGCTCACCTCCATCCGCGGGTACGCCGAGGCGATCAGCGACGGCGCCGCGGATCCGCAGCACTCTGCGGCGATCATCCGCAGCGAGGCCCGCCGGTTGGAGCGTCTGGTCGCCGATCTGCTCGACCTCGCCAAGTTGCGTGCGAAGGGCTTCTCGCTGCACGCCGAACGCGTCGACCTGGTCGGGCTGGGCATCGTCGCCGGACAGGGGTTCGAGCCCGACGCCGCCGAACGCCGCCTCACCATCCGCCACGTCGGTGCCGGGCAGTTGCCGGTCATGGCCGACCATGATCGACTCGCCCAGGTGGCCGCGAACCTGCTCGAGAACGCGCTCAAGTACGCGCGGTCGGAGGTGACCATCACGACGACGCAGGACGGCCCATGGGCAGTACTGGCCGTCGACGACGACGGACCGGGCATCGACGAAGCCGATCTCGCCCACGTCTTCGACCGGCTCTACGTGGCCCGCTCACAACCGGTGCGCCACGAGAGCTCGAGCGGGCTCGGGCTGGCCATCGTCAAAGAGCTCGTCGAGGCGATGGGCGGCTCGGTGATGGCTGCACGATCACCAACCGGCGGGGCGCGCTTCGCCGTGCGCCTACCCCTCGCCCAACCATGAGACAGTCCGTCACCCACGCGAGCGGCCGAGGTCGTTCTCGTGGATCCAGATCGCGATCTCGACTCGGTTGCGCAGGTGCAGCTTGATCTGCACGCTCGTCAGATGGGTCTTGACCGTCGACAGCGAGATGAACAGATCGGCGGCGATCTCGGCGTTGCTCAGGCCTCGCGCGGCTGCTCGGGCGACCTCGAGTTCGCGCTCGGACAGGCTGTGCACCGCAGCGGCCAGTGGTCCCGACCGACCGACGAACCGGTCGAGGTACCTCACCGTGATCGAGGGGGAGATGAGCGCATCGCCCGTCGAAGCGGCGCGCACCGCTTCGAGCAACAGCTGCGGACCGCTGTCTTTGAGGATGAATCCGATCGCGCCGTTGCGCAGCGCCCCCTCGACGTAGTCGTCGGAGTCGAACGTCGTCGCGATCACGATCCTCAGCGGGCGCTCGACGCCCGGGCCGGCGAGCAGTCGAGTTGCTGCGAGACCGTCGAGGACGGGCATCCGGATGTCGAAGATGCTCACGTCGGGGCGGAGCCGCTGGGCGAACTCGACGGCGTCGCGCCCGTTCTCGGCCTCGGCGATCACCGTCATGTCCGCCTGGCTGTCGATGATCATCCGGAACCCGGCGCGAACCATCGCCTGATCGTCGGCGAGCAGCACGCGGATGGGCGGGGCCGTCGCGTGCGGCATCGCTGCATCCTCGCTCATCGGCCCACCCCGACGACGAGGGGCAGCGTGATCCGCAGCATCCACCGTCGAGCGTCGGCGTCGGCCTCGGCCTGCATCGAGCCGCCGAGAGCATCGACCCGTTCGCGCATCCCGAGCAGGCCGTAGCCAGATGCAGCCGTCGCGTCGTCGAGGAGACCGTTCTCGACGACCAGCACGAACGCCGTCGCCGAGCGGCTCAGTTCGAAGCGGGCGGACGCGGCTGGATCGCCGTGCTTGCGGACGTTGGTGGTGGCCTCCTGCACGAGGCGCAGGACCGTCGTCGCCAGGTCCGCAGGCACCCAGTCGCGTCGCGTCCGTTCGTCGACGACGAGATCGACCACGGAGTGGGTTCGGCGGAGATCGTCGACGAGCGCTTCGACGTCGGCCAGCCGCGGCGGGCCGGCGGTCGTGGCGTCCGTGCGGAGCATCCCGACGAGACGCCGGATCGAGGTCAGTGTCTCCAGTCCAGCGGCCTCGATGTCGGCCAGCACGCTGTCATCGACGATACGACCCGCCACTCCGTCGCCCGCCGCGGTGAACTGCGCCGCCTGGGCGAGCACGACGATGCCCGTGACGTGGTGGCCGACCACGTCGTGCAGCTCGCGGGCCAGTTCCAGACGTTCGGACTGGCGGGCGACTTCGATGCTCGATCGTCGCTCGTGGTCGCGCAGCCGTATGTAGACGACAGCACTGCCGGCCGCGCCGAGCAGGACCAGCATCGAGATCGCGACGATCCAGCGGATCGCGCTCTCGTCCGATCGGAACGCCACCGACTCGGCGACGACGGCCAGCCCGACCGCCAGCGGCCAGCGCCACAGCGTCGATCGGGCGAGCACGGCGCCGAACAGCACGGGCAGCACCACGAACTCGGTGAAGAACGCAAACCGGGTCCCGTCGTACCCGACGCGTGTCGTTGCGAGGATCGACGTCGCTGCGGTCGCCACCGCCGCCGCCCACAACGCTGGTTGCGGCCAGCGTGCCCAGAACAGCCCGAGCGCAGCGATGCAGAGCACGGCCCCGACCCGCGCGCTCAGGATCGACGAGTCGAAGGGCACCTGGTACGAGCGCGACACGCCGAGCACCCACAGGTCGACCAGCAGCGCCGCGCCGATGACCGAGGCGAACGCGAGACGCAGGACCACACCGAGTGGTAACACGGCTCGATTGAGGTCCACGGAAACCGACGTTAGCGATGCCGATGCGTGTCTGCCCTCGGCCGATCGGACGATCCTCGACTCCGCAGAACCGGTCGACCGGTCGATGTGCGCGGAAGACGCGATCCCGATGATGGTCGTATGCACACCGTCCTCACCCGAATCACCGCCACGATCGGCGTCGAGATCGCCGGACTCGACCTCCGCCACCCCCTCGGACCGAGCGATGTCTCGATGATCGAACGGGCCGTCGCCGACCACCACGTCGTCGTGATCCGCGACCAGATGTTGGCGGTCGATCGGCACGTCGCCGTGGCCGAGTCCTTCGGGCCGATCCAGACGTCGCCGGTACATCGGCTCACTGGGATCACCCGCAAGGTGTCGACCATCGAGGACACTGCCGAACGCGCTCCAGCCGGCTTCGGATGGCACACCGATCTCAGCTGGGTTCGCGCCACGCCGTCGTTGGGCTTCCTCAACGCGGTCACCATTCCCGACTACGGCGGCGACACCCTGTGGGCGAGCACGGCAGCGATCTACGACGACTTGTCCGAGGACGAGCGGATGCGCTGCGACCATCTCACCGCGATGCATGCGCCCGACCGGACGCTGCTCGCCTCGATCGAGCGGCACCACGGATCCGGCATCGCCGCTCGGCTGCGGCGCGAGCACCCTCCGATCGAGCACCAGCTCGTGCGTCGCCATCCTCAGACCGACCGGCGGAGCCTGTTCCTCTCGCCCCTGTCGATGCCGGGCATCGTCGGACCGGCCGGTGCCGACGGCGATCTGCTCGAGCGGCTCAACAGGCGGCTCGATGATCCGCACGTACAGATGCGTTGGCGTTGGCGCGCCGGCGACTTCGTGATCTGGGACGAGACGAGCACCTGCCACCGAGCCCTGATCGACCACCATCCGCAGCTCCGGATCATGCGTCGCTGTGTCACCGGGGCGCGATGACCGCGACCGCCGTCACTCGAGTCCGTTGCAGCGATGCGCGCCCAGCATGGCCTGCATCGTGGCCGTTCATCGCTGGCCTCGTCGTGGTCACCGGCGCAGTCCTCGGCATCGGCACCCAGGTCCTCCAGGGCGCGCTACCCGGCGGCTGGGGCGTGCTCGCCAACTCCGGCGTCATGTGGGCTTTCGGCGCCTTCGCACTCGGGCATCTGCTGCCGACGATGCGCTGGGCGGTCGTGGGCGGAGCGATCGAGCTCGTCATCGCCTCGTGGACCTACTATCTGGCCGTCGAGTGGTTCGAGGGCATCCGCTCCGGGCCGCAGGGTGCAGTGATCTGGTCGGCCGCCGGGATCGTTGCCGGGTCGGTGTTCGGGTACGCAGGCCAACTCGCGGGCGCGCGGGTCCATCGGAGACCGATCGCCTGGTCACTGCTCGCCGGCACGTTGGCCGGCGAAGGGGTGCACCTGACGTGGTTCGTGGGGAACCCGGCGTTGCGCCGGGGCGGAGTCGCCGAGTTGATCCTCGCCGCAGCGCTGAGCGTGTGGTGCCTCGTCACGGCGAGCCGGCGGACGTGGCCCGGGGTGGTCACCGTCGCCGCAGCTCTCTCCGTGCTCGCCGCCGGCCGCGTCATCGACGGGGCGTTCGCGAACTGGTGACACGCTGGCCTCTTGGTCGGCGCTAGAAGCCGAGCCTGGCCGTGATCGTGGCCAGCAACTCCGAGATCGGCACGCGGACCTGCTCGGTCGTGTCACGGTCGCGCAGCGTCACGGCGTCGTCCTCGAGCGACTCGAAGTCGACCGTGACGCACAGCGGCGTCCCGATCTCTTCCTGGCGGCGGTAGCGGCGACCGATCGACTGGGTCTCGTCGTAATCGCACATGTACCGGTCACCGAGCATCGCATAGATCTTCTTGGCCAGCGGTGTGAGCGTCTCCTTCTTCGACAGCGGCAGGACTGCGACCTTGTACGGCGCGAGTCGGGGGTGCAGGCGCAGCACGACACGCTTTTCGCCGCCAACCTCGTCCTCGTCATATGCGGCGAGGAGGAATGCGGCCATCGTGCGGGTCGCACCTGCGGCAGGCTCGATCACGAACGGCACGTACCGCTCGTTCGAGGCCTGATCGAAGTACTCCAGTTTCTGCCCGCTGTGCTGGGCGTGCTGCTTCAGGTCGTAGTCGGTGCGCTGGGCGATGCCTTCGAGCTCGCCCCAGCCCCACGGGAACATGAACTCGACGTCGGAGGTACCGGCCGAGTAGTGGCTGAGCTCGTCGGCGTCGTGGGGGCGCAGGATCAGCATCTCGGCGGGGATGCCGAGGTCGACGTACCAGTTGAGACGCTCGTTGCACCAGTACTCGTACCACTTCGGGCCCTCCGCCGGCGGCACGAAGAACTCCATCTCCATCTGCTCGAACTCGCGGGTGCGGAAGATGAAGTTGCCCGGCGTGATCTCGTTGCGGAAGCTCTTACCGACCTGGGCGATGCCGAACGGCGGCTTCTTGCGGCTGGTCTGGAGCACGTTGGCGAAGTTGAGGAACATACCCTGCGCCGTCTCCGGGCGCAGGTACACGTCAGCGCCCGCACCCTCGACCGGGCCGGCCTGGGTCTTGAACATCAGGTTGAACGCGCGAGCCGGCGTGAACGATTTCTTGGCGCCACAGTTCGGGCACACGTCCGGGTCGGTCAGGTGGTCCTCGCGGAACCGCTGCTTGCAGCTCGTGCAATCGACGAGCGGGTCGGTGAAGTTGGCGAGGTGGCCGCTGGCCTCCCAGACCTGCGGCGGCGAGAGGATGGATGCGTCGATCAAGACGACGTCGTCGCGCTGTTGGACCATCGCCTTGACCCACGCGTCCTTGACGTTGCGCAGCATCAGCGAACCGAGCGGGCCGTAGTCGTAGCTCGAGCGGAAACCGCCGTAGATCTCCGCTGACGGATACACGAACCCGCGGCGCTTGCAGAGGTTGACGATTTGGTCGAGCTCGGTGGCCGGCATGGGGTCAAGGTTATGCGAGCCGTCGGATGAGTCACGAAACAGTTGCCGAAAACGTGCAAGATGGGACCCGTCGCCTACTCGCGTCGCCGACAACCAACCGAGGAGAGGCCATGACCACAACCCATTCTGAACGTCGGGTGGCTCGGCTCGCCTTCGCGATGGTCGTACCGCTGTTGCTGACGGCCTGCGGCGGCGACA
>JANXUX010000070.1 GCA_025351965.1 Actinomycetes bacterium
CTCGAACCTGGTGCCATCCGGCGCGACGAAGGAGGCAACCGCGACATGCCAGATGTGACCCTTGTGGACGATCGTGTCGCCGAGATGGCGGAATTCGTTCACGCGACGATCTGGGTGACGCTCGGCGCGCCGAAGTGCTCCGGCATGGCCTCGGCAGCTTCGCGCTGGGCCCGATGTGCGAGCGCGGCTGCGATCAGCTCGCGAAACAACGGATGGGGCCGATCCGGACGGCTCTTGAATTCGGGATGGGCTTGGGTGCCGACCCAGAAGGGATGGTCGGCGAGCTCGATGAACTCGACGAGACGCTTGTCCGGCGACGTTCCACTGCAGACGAACCCGGCCGCTTCGAATCGGTTGCGGTAGTTCGAGTTGAACTCGTAGCGATGGCGGTGGCGTTCGCTGACGACCGGCTCGCCGTACGCCTCGGCGACCTTGGAGCCCGGGGTGAGCACGGCGTAGTAGGCACCGAGGCGCATCGTGCCGCCCTTGTCGCTGATGTCGCGCTGGCTGACCATCAGGTCGATGACCGGATGGTGCGTGGTCGTGTCGAACTCGGTCGAGTTGGCGTCGGTCAAGCCGAGGACGTGGCGGGCGAACTCGATCGTCATGACCTGCATGCCGAGACAGATCCCGAGGCACGGCACGTCGTTGAGCCGGGCGTACTCGGCTGCGGCGATCTTGCCCTCGATGCCGCGTGCACCGAAGCCACCCGGGATGATCATCCCGTCGAGTTCGGCGAGGCGACCGGCGGTGAGCAGACCCTCGACGTCTTCGGCCTGGATCCAGTCGACCTCGACCTTCGCCCCGTGCTGGAAGCCGGCGTGGCGGAGACTCTCGGCGACGGACAGATACGCATCCTGGAGGTCGATGTACTTGCCGATCAGGCCGATCTTCACGGGGGTGGTCGCAGCCTCGACGTTGGCGACGACCTTCTCCCACGACGACAGATCCACCGGCGCGTCGATGCGCAGCACCTCGCAGACGATGTCGTCGAAACCTTCGTCGTGCAGGATCAGCGGCAGCTCGTAGATGTTGCGAGCATCGGCGGCGTTGACGACGGCGCGCTCGTCGACGTCACACAGATTGCTGATCTTGCGCTTGAGGTTCGGGCTGAGCGGCTCCTCGCTGCGGCACACGATGACGTCGGGCAGGATGCCGCGGCTGCGCAGCTCGGTGACGCTGTGCTGAGTCGGTTTGGTCTTCTGCTCGCCGCTCGGCCCGATGTACGGGACCAGGGTGACGTGCACGTAGCAGACGTTGTCGCGTCCGACTTCCTTGCGGAACTGGCGGATCGCCTCGAGGAACGGGAGGATCTCGATGTCGCCGACGGTGCCGCCGACCTCGGTGATCACGACGTCGACGTCGTCGGTGGCGAGCCGCTTGATCCGGCGCTTGATCTCATCGGTGATGTGCGGGATGACCTGCACCGTGCGCCCGAGGTAGTCACCGCGGCGCTCGGCGGCGAGCACAGCCTGGTAGATGCTGCCCGTCGTCGCGTTGCTGTTACGGCTCAGCGGCTCGTCGATGAACCGCTCGTAGTGACCGAGGTCGAGGTCGGTCTCGCCCCCGTCATCGGTGACGAAGACCTCGCCGTGCTCGAACGGGTTCATCGTGCCCGGATCGATGTTGATGTACGGATCGAGCTTCTGCATCGTGACCCGCAGACCACGCAGCTTCAGCAATCGGCCGAGCGACGATCCCGTCAAGCCCTTACCGAGCGAACTGGCCACTCCACCCGTCACAAAAATGTGTTTCGGCATACTCAGCCACTCCCGTCAACGACAACCACGACGGGATATCAGTGTACCGCATCACCGCTGGCTGGGCGCCGATTCGCATCATCCGTGACCAGCCTGTTCGCGATCTCTGGAACCCGGGCTCGTCGTCAGCGCCCACAACTGCGCAGTTCAGCGCGGGAGCTGGCGGCGATCGAGCAGCTCCATTGCATGCTCGCGTGCCGATTTGCTGGCGTGCATCCCGGACAGCATCCGGGCAACCTCGTCGACCCGCTCGTCGCCTGCGACCGGAATCGCCGTTGCCGTGGTGACGTTGCGGTGGACGTGCTTGGTGACCACGATCTGGGTCGAGGCGCATGCTGCGACCTGGGGCAGGTGGGTCACGACGAGGACCTGGTGCTGCTCGCCGAGCTTGGCCAGCGCCTGGCCGACCGCGACCGCTGCGCTCCCGCCCACACCGGCGTCGACCTCGTCGAAGACCAGGGTGCTCGGCTCCTCGGACAACACGAGGCGCAGGGCGAGCATGCTGCGCGCCAGCTCGCCGCCGCTGGCGACCTTGTTCAGCGGCAATGGGGGCGAACCCGGGTTCGCAGCGAGGAGGAACGTGACGTCGTCGCCCGGATCGTCACCGACGGACACTTCGATGACGGCGTTGGGCATCGCCAGTTCACGAACGTTGGCCTGTACAGCGGCCGCCAGTTGCGGCGCGCTCGCGCGACGCAGCTTGGCGACCGCTGCGGCAGCGGCCCGCTCGGTGCGCAGCGCAGCGGTGCGTTCGTGTTCGAGCGCCTCGGCCCGAGCGTCGTAACTTTCCAGCTCGGCGAGGCGTTCGGTGATCGACGCATGGAACTCGATGACCTCACCGAGCGTGTCGCCGTACTTGCGCCGCAGATCGCGCAGCATCTGGCGACGCTCGCGCACCTCGATGAGTCGCTGGGGGTCTTCGTCGATGCCGTCGGCACGGTCACGCAGCTCGGCGACGACGTCGGTCAGCTCGGCAGCGCTGTTACGCAGTCGTTCTTCGATGTCGGCGAACGGTGGGCGGGCCCCCAACGCAGAGATGGCCGCGCCGAGCGCATCGAGCGCACCGTCGTCGTCGTGCAGCATGGCGAGCGCTGTCTGCGCCGACTCCCGATGCGCAACCGCGCCGGCGAGCAGGTCCTCCAGCTCGTCGAGCTCGGCTTCTTCGTCATCGCGCTCCAGTGCGGCGGCGCCGATCTCGCCGACTTGGAACCGGATCAGATCGATCTCCCGGGCCCGGGTCCGGACGTCGCCGCCGAGTGCGGCCAACGAGGCATCGATCTCGGTCAGCCGGGCACGGGCCTCACGCAGCGGCGTCAGGTCGATAGAACCGAAGTGGTCGAGCGCGGCGCGCTGGGTTGCGGCACCGAGCAGGCTCTGGTGGGCATGCTGGCCGTGCAGATCGACCAGACGGGCGCCGATCTCGGCGAGTGTCGCGACGGTCGCAAGGCGCCCGTTGACGTACGCCCGTGATCGGCCTTCGACGGGGATGACGCGGGCGAGCACGAATTCGGTACCTGCGTCGTGGCCCGCAGACTCGTCGCCGGAGTCGAGCACGAACCGGCCCTCGACACGCGCCTCGGCAGCGCCGGGCCGCACGATCGTGGTGTCGGCGCGGCCGCCGACGAGCAGGTTGATGGCTTCGACGAGCATCGTCTTGCCGGCGCCGGTCTCGCCGGTGAGCGCGGTCAGACCCTCGCCCAGCACGAGGTCGAGCGTGGCGATCACACCGAGATCCTCGATGTGCAGTTCGGTGAGCATCGGCGAACGTTCCCTTTCGAAAGGCGGGTCGGACGGGGGTCCGGATCAGCGTGCCAGATGGGTGTTGTGGTCAGCGGTCGGTCAGGCCGAACTTCGCCTTCAGGATCTGGTGGAACCGGCGCGGACCGAACCGCACGAAACGGGCGGTCGCAACCGCCGGGACGCAGGTCAGGGTATCGCCCTCGCGGAGCGTGACCACCCGCTGACCGTCCACCGAGACCTCGACCGGACGGTAGCCCGTGACCTCGATGTCGATCGGTTCGCTCGGATCCAGGACCAACGACCGATCGAACAGCATGTGCGGCGACACTGGGGTCAACAGCATCGCCCGGTGCTGCGGAGACACGACGGGACCACGGGCTGACAGCGAGTACGCCGTCGAGCCGGTCGGCGTCGCGACGATGAGGCCATCGGCCGCGTAGGACGTGAACAGCGCACCGTCGATGCTGACCAGGAGATGCACGGTGTGGCCGGACTCACCCTTTTCGAGGACGACCTCGTTCATCGCCCGCCACGACTCCGAGGGATCGTCGGCGCCGATTCGTTTCACGGTGATCTGCAACATCATCCGTTCCTCGATGTGCCATTCCCCCGACGTCTCGTCATTCGCGAACCAGCGCTCCAGCGCCGGAATGAGCGCAGGCGGCTCGATCTCGGTCAGGTAGCCGAGCACACCGACGTTCACGCCGATGACCGGGACCGGCGCACCGTCGAGGCACTTGATCGTCCGCAGCATCGTCCCGTCGCCACCGAGGCAGACCGCCAGCCCGGCCTCGCTCGGCGAGCGATCGCTGCCGAGCTCGCGCACCGCAAGCGCATCGGCATCGTCGACCGACATCCAGGCCTCGTGGCCACGTTCGCGCAACCACGCAACCGCCGCCTGGGCGAGCACGGCTGCGTCGGTGCGCTCGTGGTGGGCGACGATGAACACGGAAGTCACGGTTGCGATCCTTGCCGAGCCGCTGTCGCGTGCACAAGGAATTCGCGGTTGCCGTCAGCGCCGGTGAGCGACGAGGTCGTCCAACCAGCGATCGTGCACCCTTGGGCCTCGATCGCCTCGGCGACCTCGGCGAGTACGCGGTCGTGGATCGCCGGATCGGTGATCACCCCCTTACCCCTGGACACCTCCTGGCGCCCCGCCTCGAACTGCGGCTTGACGAGCAGCACGAGCGGCGCGCCGTCGACGCACACACTGACGAGCGCTGCGATCACCCGCTTCAGCGAGATGAACGACAGGTCGGCCACGACTGCGTCCACGAGTCCGCCGATGTCAGCCGCCTGCATGCTGCGCACGTTGAAACGCTCGAGCACGACCACTCGGTCGTCGTTGCGGATCCGTGGATGCAGTTGCCCATGTCCGACGTCGGCTGCGACAACAGTCGCCGCGCCGCGCTGGAGCAAGCAGTCGGTGAACCCGCCGGTGGATGCGCCTGCGTCGAGGACGCGTCGTCCGGCGACGTCGATGCCGAACGTCGCCAGCGCGCCGTCGAGCTTCTCGCCGCCACGAGAGACGAAGCGCGGTGGCGGACCCTCGATGACGATGGCATCGCCGGGATCGACCTGGCGCGATGCTTTGTCCGCGACGGTGCCGTTGACCAGCACGCGGCCGGTGTCGATGGCCTCGCAGGCCTGGGTGCGACTGTCGGAGAGACCGCGTCGCACCAGTTCGGCGTCGAGCCGACGACGTCGACTCAACGAATCAGCTCGCGGCTGCGGACTTCTTGGCGACGGCCTTCTTCACCGGAGCAGCCTTGGTGGCGACGGCCTTCTTCACCGGAGCAGCCTTGGTGGCGGCCGCCTTCTTCACCGGCGCAGCCTTGCTGGCGGCAGCCTTCTTCACCGGCGCAGCCTTGCTGGCGGCAGCCTTCTTCACCGGCGC
>JANXUX010000072.1 GCA_025351965.1 Actinomycetes bacterium
CGGTTGGGCAGGCCGGTCAGATCGTCGTGCAGGAGCTGCGCCTCGCTGGCCTTCCAGGCAACGATGCTCGCGACGGTGGAGGCGAACAGGAACGCGGTGTGGATGCCAGCGAGCCGGATCGCCTCCGACGACGACATCGTGGCTGCGTGGCCGCCGAACACGGCGCCTGGCACGAGCATCCCGAGCACGATGTGGTTGACGAGCACGAGGCAGATGCCGACGAGGAAGGGGCGCCAATCCTGGTAGAGCGAGATCACACCGATCAGCACGAAGTACAAGAAGTGCGCCTCGGTGGCGCCGCCGGCCAGGGTCACGTAGGTCGATGCGCACGCGAACAGTCCACACGTGACGAACACCGATTGCAGTTCCCGGCCGCGCACGAGATGGGCGGCGGCGACTGCGATGTACGCCGGGATGACCATGAACCAGACCTGGCCGATCCGGACGCCGCTGCTGAAGGGAATGGTGCCTGCGAGCATGAGGCACAGCAGGGCGACCAGACTGCGGTGGCGCCTGCGCCACGACGCTTCGCGGAGGTTGCGACCGCGCGGCATGACGGTGCGCCACGTGACCACGACCCACGACGCCCACGTCGAGCGACGCGTCAGACAGACACCGGGCACGACACGGTGGAGAGCGAGCTCGTTCATGACTCCAGGTTTGTGCACCCGGCCCGCTCGCAACAGAGCAATTCGGACCGACCGCAGACTCGCGAACGACTCGTCCGGACTAGCGCGTTCGCGTCTGCTGCCCGGGGGCGGCCGAATAATCGATGATGCCCTCTCGCACCGCAGTGGCGACCGCCTCGAGCTTGGAGTGCGCGCCGAGCTTGGAGAGCAGCGACTGCACGTAGTTGCGCACGGTGTTGTGGCTGAGGTGCATCTCCTCGGCGATCTGTTTGTTGGGCAGTCCACGGGCCAGTAGCTCGAGCGTGGTGCGCTCCCGGTCGGTGATGTCGGAACCGATCGAATGGTAGGTCCGCTTCAACTTCGGGAGCAGGCGACCGAGCTGGGCCGGCGAGATCAGGGCCTCGCCGGCGGCGGCCCCACGCACGGCGTCGGCCACTTCCCCAGCAGCTCGGTCCTTGGTCAAGAACCCCGAACATCCGGCGTTGATCGCATCGAGCAGCACGCGATCCTCGGTGGACGCGGTGAGCATCACGACCATCGTCGCTGGATGGGCGAGTTTGGCTTCGGTGATGACGGTGACGCCGTTGCGATCCGGCAGCTGGTAGTCGACGAGAAGCACCGCAGGCCGGTGGATGCCCATCATCTGGCTGGCCTCGACCGCGTTGTGGGCGACGCCGACGACGACGATGTCCGGCTCGTCGCCGAGGAGCCGGGCGAGGCTCTGCGCGAACATGCGGTGGTCATCGACCACCAGCACGGTGATAGCTGCATCGGACACGTCGCTGGCGATATCAGTCCCTTCCGTGTCCACCCCGTGGCATGTTACTGAGATGGACACCCGTTGGGACGGTTCAGCGCATGAAGTCGAGCAGCGATGGCGGCAGGATCTTCGCCGCCACCTGCAGGGCCGCCTGGTAGGAGTTCTCCTGGGCCTTCTCGGTCACCAGGGCGTTGACCGGATCCACGTCCTCGATGCTCGACAGCTGGGTCTTCAGCCGGAGCTGCTCGTCCTGGGCCCGGGCAGTGATGCCTTCCAGGTGGGCGGCCCGTGAGCCGATCTCGACCGTCGCCGCGCTCAGCGTCTGGGTCGCGGTGTCGAGATTTGCGTGTTCGGTGGCGATGGCAGTGTCGTTACCCGAGGCAACGGCGTTGGCGAGCCGATCGAGCACCTCGAACATGTCGCCGACCGGGCCGCCGGCGACACCGAAGATCTGCGGTCCGGTGAGGTTGACCGCGAGGTTCGTCTGCGGAGCGACGTCGCGGATGACGGTGGAGGCGTTGCCTGCGTACGCACCGGCGACGGTGTACGCGGCGCCGGCAGCCGTGCCGTTGAACAGCGAGCGCGATCCGTAGGAGGTGTTCGCCAGGCTGAGCACGTCGGCGCGGATGGAGCGCAGCTCGGTTGCCATCGCCAGCCGCGCATTGGCGTCGGTGAGGCCGCCGCTGTTCGCAGCGCGCACGGCGATCTCCTTGGCCTTGGACATCAGATCGAGCCCCGACGTCAGCGTGGCATCGGCGTTCTGCAGCCAGCCCTTCGCGTCCTCGAGCGAACGCGACCGCTGGTCGGCTCGGTTCAGCTGCTTGCGAATGCGCATCGCGCTCGCTGCAGCAGAGGGGTCGTCGGAGGCCTTGGTGAGCTGGCGTCCGGTCGACAGCTGGGTCTGGGTCGTCTGCAGCCGGCCGAGCGACTGGTTGAGGTCGCGCAAGGTGGTGCGCACCATCATCGAACTGGTCACGCGCATGCGAGGCGCCTCCGCTCCCTGGCGATGTCGCTCATCGTCCGACGACGCCGGTGCGCTCGATGAGGAAGCCGAGCATCTCGTCGACCGCGGTCAGGACCCGTCCCGATGCTTCGAACGCCCGCTGTGCGGCCGTGAGGTTGGCCATCTCCTCGTCGATGCTGACTGCCCCGACCGAGTCGGCCTGCTGCTTGGCGGTATCGGCCACCTGGTCCTGCAGATCGGCACGGCGAAATGCCGTGCTCGTCTCGACGGCGAGGCCGGCGATGAGCGCGTGGTACGAGGAATCCGGACCGGTGACCGACTCGGCGAGCGCGGCGATGGCACGGGCCTGCTCGCCGTCGAGCGGGCCGGGTGCGGTCGGACCGGGTAGCACGGGTGCTCCGACGGCGATGTTCGCGAGTATGCCGGCCACATCGACGGACAGCGTGATCGTCGCCGCGGTGAGCTTGGTCGGGTCGAAGAACTGGTGACCGGTGACGCCGGATTGGTCGTAGCCCACCGAGTGGAGCGCGTTCACCGCGTTGACGAGCTTCGCAGCGACATCGTCGAGCGCCGCGGTATATCGGGGCACGATGTCGTTGATCGTTGCGGCCAGCGCAGCAGCCTTGCCCGATCGAGCGTTGACGGGTTGGTTGTCCGTGGCCCAGCGCAGGGTGCCGCCGGCGCCATCGAGCCTGAACGACTGGGTTCCGGCGACGACGGCGCGTCCGCCGATGTAGACGTCGATCGTTCCACTCGAGGTCGGCCGAGCGACGGCGCCCGTGAGCCGGGCGAGGGATGTGACCGCCAGATCCCGTTGATCGAGCAGGTCGAGCGCCCCGGTGGGATTGGCCATGATGGCCTTGTTGAGGGTGGCGATCTGGTCGGCCAGGCTGTTTGCATCACCGGCGAGCGCAACGACGTCGCTGACCGCGGTGTCCTTGAGCGAGGTGATGTCGCCAGCTGTGCGGTGCAGCGATGTCGTGAGCGCGTCGGCATTGGCGAGCAGCTGCGTACGCACGGCGACGCCGTCGGGCTGGTTGGCCACGTCGGTCCACGACGCCCAGAACGCATCGAGCTGGGCGGCGATGCCGGTGTCGGACGGCTCCGGCATCAGTGACTGGAGCTGGCCGAGCGTGGAGCTGGTCAGCGTCGTCGTGGATCGAGCTGCCTCCTCGCGCACCGCACGAGTCTCGAGCAACGCATCGAACGAACGCGCCGTGCTGACCACCTTGACGCCGAAGTTGCGGGTGTCCTTGCCGGCGTAGAGCCCGGAGGTGCCGTTACCGACGGCCTGCAGCTCGGCGCGTTGACGGTGGTAGCCGGGGGTGGACGCATTGGCCACGTTGTGCCCGGTCAGGTCCATCACCTTGCGCTGGGCGTTCATGCCCGACAACGCGGTGTACAGGGATGACAGTGCGGTCATGTCAGACGCTCCGATCGAGACGTTGAGAAGCGGAGACGAGCGAGATCGACGCTCCGTTGGGGTCGTAGACGTCGACGGCGGCCTCACCCATCGCCGCGATCACTTCGCGACTGCGCATCAGGCCGCGCCGAGCCGACTCGTGGTTGGCGCGGGAGATCTCCTCGATCTCTGCCTGCAGCGAGAGCAGGTGCAGCCGGTGCTGACCGAGCAGCGGTCCCCACGGCGGACCGAGGTGATCGATCAGGTCGGTGAGACGGGTGTCGATCGGCAGGCTGCGCTGGGAGGTGAGCCGCTCAGATGCCGCGGCACGAGCGCGCTCCACCTCGTCGATGGCCTCGAGGATCGCGTCGACCTCGGCCGAAGCGAACGGCACCCACCGGGTGCGACTCGTGCTCAACAGGAGACCCTGCACCTCGAGCTTGAAGACCAGATGTTGGAGCAGCTCGCGCATCGTCCACAGCTGGTGGGAGAGGTCCTCGGCAGCGTCCACCCCGGTGACCGTCCAGCGCTGCGCGTTTCGGGCACGGAGCCAGCAGCCGTCGGGGGCGGGCAGTTGCGGCGGGTTGGTTGCGCATCGGTCGCGTGACCGCACAGTTCGGTGCATGATCCGCCTCACCAGGCTGCGCAATCCGAATCCGCTGTACATCAACCCTGATCACATCGAACGGCTCGACAGCAACCACGAGACCACTGTGCGCATGTTCAACGGCGCCGAGTACGTGGTGACGGAGACGGCGGAGGAAATCGTCCGGCTGGTCAACGAACAGCGTGCCCAGCTCCTGGCCCTCGCTTCGCGGCTCGAGCGGATGCTGCCGGTCGTGGCCGTTGCCGCGGACGACGCCGTGGACGCGCCGGCCGCCGAATCGGGCGGCTGACGATGCCAGCCACACTCGTCGGCATCCTCGTCGCGCTCGCCTGCGTCATGCTCGGCGCGATCACCCACGGAGTGAGCCCGGTCTTCCTCGTCAGTAACGTCACGGCCCTGCTGATCGTCATCGGCGGCGCACTCGGCGCAACGATGGCGAGCTTCGAGATCAGCGCGACCAGCGGGGTGTTCAAGGCGATCATGAAGGCGATGCTGCCCAAGGGCCTGCCCGACGGCGCCGTCAACATCGGGATCCTCGTCGAGTTCGCGCGCAAGGCCCGCCACGAGGGACTGCTCTCGCTGGAATCCGAGATTGCCCAGGTCGACGACGTCTTCATGCGCCGTGGGCTGCAGCTGGCCATCGACGGCAGCGATCCCGAAGCGGTCGCGCAGGTGCTCAAGACCGACATCAAGGCGATGAAGGTGCGCCACAAGGTGGCTGCCGATTGGTGCCAGTCGTACGGCATCTTCGCCCCGACGTTCGGCATCATCGGCGCCGTCATCGGCCTCATCGCCACGCTCGCCGAACTGGACCACCCCGAGAAGCTGGGCGCAGGGATCGCTGCCGCGTTCGTCGCCACGTTCCTCGGCGTGTTCATGGCCAACGGTGTGATGTTGCCGCTCGCCAACCGGCTCAAGCGCCTGTCCGCGCAGGAGGTGCAGGGCCGCGAACTGGTCATGGAGGGCGTGCTCGCCATCCAGGGCGGCCAGAACCCTCGAGTGATCGAGGAGACGCTGATCAGCTACCTGTCGCCGAAGGAAGCCGCGGCGATCCGGGACGCGGGCTCGGGTGGCTAAGGGACACGGCGCGCAGCGTCACGAGGAGCACGAGGAGCACGAGGAGCACGTCAACCACGAGGCGTGGGTCATCCCGTACGCCGACATGTTGACCCTGTTGATGGCGCTGTTCCTGGTCCTGTTCGCGATCGGCCGCACCGATGCGGCCAAGGCCAAGCTCGCCGCCGAGTCGTTCAAGAGCCAGCTCAACGGCACCGCACAGGTGGTGTCGCTCGGCGGAGTCGGGAATCGGCCGATCGTCGGCGGCAACGGTGTGCTCGACAACGCCGGCGCCGCCGTGCCCACCACCGGGTTGACGTCGGCGATCATCCCCGTCCAGGTCGGTCCGGCAGGCCTTCCTCCGGTGACGAACGTCGGTGGCACGACCACCACCACACCCGCAGACCGCGCCCTGGCCGAGCAGCAGCTCGCTGTCGAGCAGGCCCAGGAGTCTGCCGACTCACTCGCTGCGGTCCAGGCCTTCCTGCAGGCCCGAGCCGACGCGAACGGCATCGGCAACGAAGTCGACTTCGACCTCCAACCCCGCGGTCTCGTCCTGAGGATCGTCACGGATCAGGTGTTGTTCGATCAGGGTCGCGCCGATCTACAAACGAGCGGCGTCGAGATCCTCGACCTCGTGGCCGACGCGCTGAGCACGATCCCGAACGACATCGCGATCGAGGGCCACACGGACTCGAAGCCGATCTCGACCTTGCGGTTCCCGTCGAACTGGGAGCTGTCGACGGCTCGAGCGACGTCGGTGTTGCGCTACCTCATCGACGCCCACCACATGGATCCGGCTCGGCTCTCGGCCGCCGGCTACTCCGACACCCGTCCGATCGACGACAACGCGACCGTCGCCGGCGCAGCGCATAACCGGCGAGTCGAGATCGTGGTGCTGTCGTCGGTGTCGCTCGCACCCATCCTGGCGACCGGCTGACGAGCGCGCGCCCGACCCGGGATGCGGGCGCGGCGCACCCGCAACCCGGACGTTCAGGGGTGTGCTCCCACGGACCGGGAGCCGTCGGGAAGGACACGGACGTAATGGCTGACAAGGGAACCAAGAAGGCTGCCGATGCCGATGCCGAGGACGGCAAGGCGGCGAAGAAGTCGGGCAAGGGCAAAATCATCGTGATCGTGGTGGTCATTGCCCTCGCCACCGGCGCCTACGTGATCGGGAAGGGCTCGGCCGCGCCGGCATCGGGCGTCGACGCCGGACCGACCACGACGACCACGATCCCGCTG
Source organism: Actinomycetes bacterium (assembly GCA_025351965.1). Taxonomy (GTDB): domain Bacteria; phylum Actinomycetota; class Acidimicrobiia; order Acidimicrobiales; family Ilumatobacteraceae; genus WLMZ01. Next base: position 6,664 of record JANXUX010000072.1, read on the forward strand.
ATCGGTGGCTGTCACACGGAGCCCGAGCCGGGTGCACCGGCGATGGTCGTCAACCTCGCCGAGACCAGCATCAACCTCGCTGACGGTCACTACCTTCGCGTCGCGATCTCGCTCGGCCTGTGCGTCGACGTGGTCCTGGCGACACCCGAGGAGTTCATGTCGGCGCCGGCGCAGGACATCGTCGTGTCCACGCTCAGTGGTTCCACGATGACGGATCTGGCCACGGCGGCCGGCCGCGAGGCAGCCAAGCAGACGCTCACGGAACAGATCTCTGCGGCGTATCCCGGCGAGGTCTACGAGGTGTTCTTCGTCGAGTTCGTGATGCAGTGAGGTTGCGTGCGCAGCTCGCCGGTCACCGGACGTTCACCACTGCTTGACGAAGACTTGCGGCTCGAGGGCCGAGACGAGAGGGAGACCTACGATGGATGACGGCGAGCTCGACGAGGTGGTGAACGAGTTCATCACCGAGAGCCACGAGAACCTGGATCAGTTGGATCAGGAGCTCGTGCACCTCGAACACAACCAGGACCCTGAAGTGGTCGCACGGATCTTCCGCACGATCCACACGATCAAGGGCACGTCGGGGTTCCTCGGCTTCGGAACCCTGGAGTCGGTGACGCACGTCGGCGAGAGCTTGCTGTCCAAGCTGCGTGACGGGGCGTTCCCCGTGACGACCGAGATCACCTCGGCGCTGCTCGCGATGGTCGACGCGGTGCGCGAGATCCTCGGTTCGGTCGCTGGCGACGGGTCGGAGGGCAGCCTCGCCTATCCCGAGCTCGTCGTCCGCCTGACCCAACTCAACGACGGGCCGGCAGCGCCCGTCGAGCCCGAACCGGTGCCCGTCGTTGCGGCGTCTGAGCCGGCACCGTTGCGGGCCATCGCCGGCGGGGCCGCCAAGAAGCCCCGCAAACGTGCGCCCCGGACCCTGCCGGTCGTGACGGTGTCCACGGCCAAGGACGACTCGGGGGTCCTCGTCGAGACCGAGTCGCTCGACGATCAGCCGGTCGACACCGTCGGCATGCTCGGCCTCCAGCTGCTGGAGGACCACAAGATCTCCGAGGACCAGCTCGCCGCAGCACTGCGCCAGCAGGACGACGGCGACACACGTCGCCTCGGTGAGATCCTCGTCGAGGCAAACGCGCTCTCGCCGAAGGACGTCCGCGAGGGCCTCAAGACCCAGGTCGAGGACCGTCCGACCGCGAACGAGACGATCCGCGTGGACGTGAGCTTGCTCGACGACCTGATGAACCTCGTCGGCGAGCTGGTGCTCGCCCGCAACCAGATCCTGCAGTTCACCCAGAACCAGGGCGACCCGTCGTTCAACGCCACATCGCAGCGGCTCAACCTGATCACCACCGAGCTCCAGGCCGGGGTGATGAAGACACGCATGCAGCCGATCGAGAACGTATGGAACAAGTTCCCCCGGGTGGTGCGCGACCTCACCATCGGATGCGGCAAGCAGGCCCGTCTGGAGATGGAGGGCAAGCACACCGAGCTCGACAAGACGCTGCTCGAGGCGATCAAGGACCCGCTCACCCATCTCGTCCGCAACGCAGTGGACCACGGTCTGGAGACGCCGCAGCAGCGACTCGCCGCCGGCAAGCCGGCCGAAGGCGTCGTCCGCCTCGGCGCCTATCACGAGGGCGGTCAGGTGATCATCGAGATCTCCGACGACGGGGCGGGCATCGATGCCGGTGTGCTGCGCCGCAAGGCCGTCCAGAAGGGACTCCTCACCGCCGAGGAGGCCGCCGGACGCAGCGACCGCGACATGCTCAACATCATCTTCCAACCCGGCTTCTCGACGGCCGAAGTGGTCAGCAACATCTCCGGGCGTGGCGTCGGCATGGACGTGGTCAAGACCAACATCGAGGGGATCGGTGGCTCCGTCGACGTCCAGACGGTGCTCGGTCGGAGCACCACCTTCAAGGTCAAGATCCCGCTCACGCTCGCGATCATTCCGGCGCTCGTCGTGACGGTCAGCGGCGACCGTTACGCCATTCCCCAGGTCAGCCTGCTCGAGCTCGTCCGGCTCGACGTGCACCACGCCCAGAGCGGACCGAACGGACAGGGTGGCGGCGGTATCGAGTGGATCCAGGGTGTGCCGGTGCACCGCCTTCGCGGCCGGCTGCTGCCCCTCGTCTTCCTCGACGAGGTCTTCGGTGGCGACCAGACGACGAGCGCCGTCGCCGATCGGGAGGCCTACAACATCGTGGTCGTGCAGGCCGACGACCATCAGTTCGGGCTCGTCGTCGACGAGATCAGCGACACCGCTGAGATCGTCGTCAAACCGCTCGGTCGCCTGCTCAAACACGTCGACGCCTTTGCTGGTGCGACGATCATGGGCGACGGACGGGTTGCGTTGATCCTCGACGTGATGGGCATCGCCAACCACGTCGGCATCACGTCCGGAGAGCGCGGCGCGGGTCGCCACGCCGCCACGAACGCCGAAGCCGCCGACGCGGCGCTCGACCGTCGTCGTCTGCTGCTGTTCAGCCTCGGTGACCGCCGGCTGGGCCTGCCGCTCGAGGCGGTTGCCCGACTGGAGGAGTTCCGGGCACGCGACGTCGAGATCTCCAACCATCGCCCGGTCGTGCAGTATCGCGGCGAGATCATGAACCTCGTCGATCTCGGCGAAGAGCTGCGCATCCCGCGGGCCCGAGTCGACGGCCAGCCGATGCAGGTCGTGGTCTACACCGAGAGCGACGTCTCTGTCGGGCTCGTCGTGGACGAGATCTTCGACATCGTCGAGGAGTCGTTCGAGGTGACCCAACGCTCGTCGGTCAACGGCATCCAGGGGACGGCGGTCATCCAGGGCCTGGTCACGGACGTCATCGACGTTCGTGGGATCCTCGACGCCGCACTGCCCGGGCTGTTGGCCCGGCACACCACGAACCGGACGAGCGAGGTGGCAGCAGCATGACGACGTCCACGCTGTCCAGCATCGGTGCCGACCGGACCGGGTCCGACCGTCGCTTCTGCACGTTCTTCCTCGGCGATCTGTACCTCGGCGTACCGGTCACCAAGGTCCAAGAGGTCATCCGCGCTCAGGAGCGGACGCGGGTGCCCCTCGTGTCGGCCGTCGTCAACGGGTTGATGAACCTGCGTGGCGAGATCGTCACGACGATCGACCTCCGCCGCCGTCTCGAACTGCCACCGCTCGCTACGGGCATCGAATCGATGAACGTCGTGATCCGCAGCGACGAGGGCGTCGTCAGCATCCTCGTCGACGAGATCCGTGACGTGCTCGAGGTCGGCAACGCTGAGTTCGAGCCCGTGCCGGCGACGCTGCGCGGCACCTGCCGAGAGCTCGTCTCGGGGATCTACAAGCTCGACGACGCGCTGCTGTTGATCCTCGACACGGACCGCCTGCTGGACATTCCGCCGCCGAACCACACCGTCCACGCCCACCACGAGCAGGACGCCGAGCCGAACCGCTGATCGCGGGTATCTCCGACCGGCACACCCGAACACTCGATTCTGATCCCGAACACCAGCCACCGAACACCAGCCACCGAACACCAGCCTACCGAACGCCAGCCCACCGAACGCCAGCCCACCGAACACTCTGCACTGGAGAACCGCCATGAACGCCAAGACCAACGGCACCGCCGTCCTGACCCCTTCCGCCCTGCTCGACGAAGTGCAGCCGCTGCTCTCGATCCTCGACACGATGCAAGCGAGGATCCTTGTCGCCGACATGGACCTCAACATCGTCTACGCCAACCCGTTTGCTCTCGCCACGCTCGCCTCGCTCGAGAAGCACATCCTCGATGCGTTCGGCGTGCCCGTCAGCGAGATCCTGCACGGCTCGATCCACCGTTTCCACAAGGACCCGGCCCGTGTCGAGCGAGCCCTCGCCGACCTCGCCACCTTCCCCCGCGAGGTTTCGTTCGCATTCGGTCCGGTGACGATCACAACCCAGATCAACCTGATCCGTGAAGGTCGCGAGGTGCTCGGGTACACCGTCATCTTCGCCGATGTCACCGCAGCGAAGGCCCAGGCCGCCGAGAGCGAGCGTCTCAGCCTGGAGACCGCCGAGATGGCCACCGACGCGAAAGCGGTCAATCAGGTCATGTCCACGATCGGCAGTGCGGCCAGTCCCGAAGAGGCCGTTCGCCTCGTGCTCGACACGGTGCGCAGCGCATTCGGCTGGGCATACGGCTCGTACTGGAAGGTCGACCCGGCCGACAACGCACTGCACTTCGCACTCGAGTCCGGCGACGCCGGCGCCGAGTTCCGTGCCGTCACCCTCTCCGCCACGTTCCGTGAGGGTGTTGGCCTGTCGGGTCGTGCCTGGCGCAATCGCGACCTGTTCTTCACCCGTGACATCGGCGAGATGACCGACTGTGTGCGGGCTCCGGTGGCCCAACGTGCCGGCGTGAAGAGTGGTGTCTGCTTCCCGATCATCGTCGACGGTGCCGTCGTCGGCACGATGGACTTCTTCGCCACTGAGACGCTGGATCCCAGCCCCGGCCGCCTCGACGCCTTGCGCTCGGTCGGCAACCTCGTCTCACAGGGCCTGCAGCGCCTGGCCGGCCAGGAAAGAGACCGGCGCACCGCCACGGACACCCAGGCCGTCAGCGAGGTCATGGCCTCACTCGCCGGGGCGACGACCCCGGACGCTGCATTGCGCGGCGCGCTCGACACGGTGCGTAGTGCGTTCGGTTGGGCGTACGGTTCGTACTGGAAGGTCGATCCCAGCGACAACGCTCTGCATTTCGGAGTCGAGTCCGGCGATGCCGGCCCGGAGTTCAGGGCGGTGACCCTGGCGGCGACGTTCCGTGAGGGTGTTGGCCTGTCGGGTCGTGCCTGGCGCAATCGCGACCTGTTCTTCACCCGTGACATCGGCGAGATGACCGACTGTGTGCGGGCTCCGGTGGCCCAGCGTGCCGGCGTGAAGAGTGGTGTCTGCTTCCCGATCATCGTCGACGGTGCCGTCGTCGGCACGATGGACTTCTTTGCCACCGAGACGCTGGATCCCAGCCCCGGCCGCCTCGACGCCTTGCGCTCGGTCGGCAACCTCGTCTCACAGAGCCTGCAGCGGCTCTCGGCAGCCGAACGTGAGAGCATCGCAGCCGCTGAGCTGCGCGCCAAGGTCGACAGCATGCTCGTGTCGCTCGCGGGAGCCGCCGGCGGCGACCTCACCGTCGCCGTCACGGTCGAGGGCGACGATGCGGTCGGACAGATGGGCACGGCACTCAAGAAGCTGCTGGGCGACCTGCGGATCAGCGTGTCCTCGATCGCCTCGAACTCGGAGGCACTCGCCGCGGCAGCCGAGGAGCTGCAGGTCGTGTCGGAGCAGATGGGGGCCAACTCGGCCGAGACCTCGAACCAGGTCAACCTGGTGTCGGAGGCATCGGTGGAGGTCAGCCGCAACGTCGAGACGGTGTCGACCGGCGCCGAGGAGATGAGCGCCTCGATCAAGGAGATCGCCAAGAATGCCAGCGATGCGGCCAAGGTCGCTGGTCAGGCTGTGGATGCGGCACAGGCGACCAACGAGACCGTGGCCAAGCTCGGCCAGAGCTCGGCCGAGATCGGCCAGATCGTCAAGGTCATCACCGGCATCGCCCAGCAGACCAACCTGCTGGCTCTGAACGCCACCATCGAGGCCGCCCGCGCCGGTGAGGCCGGCAAGGGCTTCGCAGTCGTCGCCAACGAGGTGAAGGAGCTGGCCAAGGAGACCGCCAAGGCCACCGAGGACATCAGCCAGAAGATCGAGGCGATCCAGTCCGACACGGCCCGCTCCGTGGACGCCATCGCCGGGATCCTGACCATCATCAATCAGATCGCCGAGTACCAGGACACGATTGCCAGCGCCGTCGAGGAGCAGGCTGCGACCACCAGCGAGATGGCCCGCAGCGTCAACGACGCCAGCCGTGGTTCGACCGAGATCACGGCGAACATGCAGGCTGTCGCCGACGCGGCGGACAGCACGGCATCCGGAGCCTCGGACAGCCAGCGTGCCGCCACCGAACTGGCCCGCATGTCCGCTGACCTGCAGGCGCTCGTCGGCCAGTTCACGTACTGATGTCGGCTTCGGCTTCGGCTTCGGCTTCGGCCCCGGCTCCGGCCCCGCCCACGGTCCTGTCGCTCGCCCCACACGTTCGTTCCCGAGAGGTGCATCCATGAAGATCCTGATCGTCGACGACTCCCGCTCGATGCGGATGATCCTGAAACGGATGCTCGCCGGCCTCGGGTACACCGACGTCGCCGAGGCCGAACACGGTGGCGACGCCCTCGGCAAGATGGGCGACTTCGTTCCCGAGCTGGCGCTCGTCGACTGGAACATGCCGGAGATGAACGGACTGGACTTCATCAAGGCCGTGCGCGAGAAGCGCGAATACGACCGGGTCAAGCTGATGATCGTCACGTCCGAGTCCAGTCCGCGGATCGTCTACGAGGCGCTGAAGGCCGGAGCCGACGAATACGCGATGAAGCCGATCACCTCCGAGATCATGGACGACAAGATGCAGCTGCTGGGTCTGTCGTGAGCGCAGGCAGGGCCCCCATCCGGGTTCTCATCGCCGACGACGCCGTCGTCGTGCGCCGCCTGCTCACCTCGGTCATCGAGGCCGATCCGGAGCTGGAGGTGGTCGGCGTCGCTCACAACGGCGCAGTGGCCGTCACCAAGGTGCTGCAGCTCCAGCCCGACATCGTCACCCTCGACATCGAGATGCCGGAGATGGACGGTCTGCAGGCGTTGGCGGCGATCCGTTCCACGAACCGCACCATCCCGATCATCATGTTCAGCACCCTGACCGAGCGCGGCGCCGCGTCGACGCTCGAAGCGCTCAGCCTCGGGGCGTCCGATTACGTCACCAAGCCGGCCAACGTCGGCAGCGTCGCCGCCGCGATGGAACGGGTCCGCGAGGATCTCATCCCACGCATCAAGGCGCTGTGCGCACGTCAGGTCGCGCCGACCCGTACTGCGTCGAGTCCGGCGACATCGACCCGTCCTCCACAGTCGGCGCGGCCGTCGACGATCCGCGGCCGCACGAGCCGCATCGACGTCGTCGCCATCGGGTGTTCCACGGGTGGACCCGTGGCGCTGTCGGCCGTGCTGGGGCGCATCCCCGGAGACCTCCGGGTGCCCATCGTCGTCACCCAGCACATGCCACCGGTCTTCACCCGGCTCCTCGGCCAACGCCTCGACAGCTCGGTTGCGCTGCGGGTGCGTGAGGCCGCCGACGGCGACCTGCTGGAGCCGGGACTCGTCCTGATCGCCCCCGGCGATCGCCACATGCGCATCGAGCGTGGGCTGATCTCGTCCGTCGTGCGTCTGGACGACGGCGACCCGGTCAACTTCTGCCGCCCTGCGGTGGATGTGATGTTCGATTCACTCGCCGCTGCGCACCAGGGCAACGTCTTGGCCGTGGTGTTGACGGGCATGGGCCACGACGGTCGTGACGGCTGCCGGAGCCTCAAGGCTGCCGGCGCAACGGTGATCGTCCAGGACGAGGAGACGAGCGTGGTCTGGGGCATGCCCGGCGCCGTCGCCCAGGCCGGTCTCGCCGATGAACAGCTCGCACTCGACGATGTGGGCGACCGCATCGCATCACTCGTGGCCGCATCGGCCCGGATCGGAGCAGTGGCGCGATGACGACCATGACCGCCACCCAGTTCGACTTCCTCTGCAACATGATCCGATCCGAATCGGCGATCGTGCTCGAGCCCGGCAAGGAGTACCTCGTCGAGAGCCGCCTGGCACCGATCGCTCGCCGCGAGGGACTCGGGTCCGTCGGCGATCTCGTCCAGCGGCTGGCCACGACACCCGGCGTCGCGCTGCGCACCGAGATCGTCGATGCGATGACCACCAACGAGACATCGTTCTTCCGGGACGTGCATCCGTGGCAGACGCTGCGCGAGCAGATCATCCCCGACCTGATCGCGGCGCGACGGGCGACTCGGCGCCTCAACATCTGGTGCGCAGCCTGCTCGAGCGGGCAGGAGCCCTATTCGTTGGCGATGCTGCTCCGCGACGACTTCCCTGAGGAGTCCTCGAGCTGGAACATCCGGATCATGGCCACCGACCTCAGCGAGACCATGGTCACCCGTTGCCGCGATGCGCGATTCTCCCAACTCGAGGTGAACCGCGGACTGCCGGCCGCGATGCTCATGCGGCACTTCACCCGCGACGGTGCGGAATGGCGCATCGACGAAAAGATCCGCCGGATGGTGGAGGTCCGCCCCGCCAACCTCGTCGTGCCCTCGTCGTTGCCCCAGATGGGCGGCTTCGACCTGGTCATGATCCGCAATGTGTTGATCTACTTCGACGACACGACCAAGCAGAGCATCCTCACCGGCATCCGTCACCAGATGAAGGGCGACGGTGTGCTGATGCTCGGCTCGTCCGAGGTGTCGACGGGCCTGGCGTCGGGCTTCGCCCGGTTGCAGACCGGGCGCACGATCTACTTCCACCCGGCGAGCTGATGCAGAGCTGATCAGAACGGCGTGGACACGCCGCCCGTCGGCGTACATCGGATTCTGCCCACTGTGGTCATGAGCGACGGCGCGCCGATAGCCACTCGACGCGCTGGCGATCGGTAGCCGGACGTTTGGGAGTGCGGCACGTATGGGGCCATGCGCAGACGTACGTATCGATGGCTCGGTCGTGCGTTGTCGACCGCGCAAACGCAGGCTGCTGCGGTCAATCGGCGCTCAGCATTCCGATGGCGGGTTCGCGATGTTCTGGCCCACCTTGCGGGCGGCACAGCCGACATCGCCTCCGGCAACCTCGCCGATGTGGCGAGCGATGAGTGGACCGGCGCCCAGCTGGAATGCCAGGAGGGACGTCCCGATCGGCGAGCTGCTCGAAGAGTGGGCACGTTGCAGTGCGATCGTCGAACCAATGATCGCGAAGTTCGACCCGCTGATGCGGGCGATGCTGTTGACTGACGCTGTCACCCATGAGCATGACGTGCGCGACGGTGCGGCGATCTGGTCGTAGGAGCGGCTCCACTCAACGAGTAGATCAATCCTGTGATCGAAGGTCTCCTGCGCCCAATTCAGGCGCATCCCCGAGTCGCGGCCGCATCGTTTCCCCCGCCGCTTCCGCAGCCGTCGTTCTGCGCCGACGAGCGCTCGGGCCCGGCAGCGCATCACGGCAGTTTTGGCGCCATCTGCAAAGGCACCGTCGGTCAGTCCACGTCGCGGTCGGGGTCGTAACGCAACCCGGCGAGCACACAGGCCTGCTCGACCGGATCCTCGCCCCGGACAAACACGCTGACTCCATTGTCAATGCGTCCCGCAACGCCCGGGACCGCATCTGGGCGGTACTGCAAGGCCCGCCAAATCTCGAAGTCGGCTCCTCCGATCGAGAGCGTTGCCCCGGCCTCCGCGTGCGGCACCTCGTCGGCTGTGGAACGGAGGTTCAGCGTGGTTCCCGGAGGCAGACGAGCGAAGAGTCCCGACCTGACGTAGACCTCTTCACTCGGCCCACATGCGTCCGGACTCGTCGGCACCAAAGCCGCAGAGTTGACGGCGGTGCCCTGCTCCGACACCGCCAAGGTCGTCAAGGCGGCAGCGGAAACCTGTTCCTGGGATGCCAGGGTGCTGGTCGTGGCAGCGTACCCCTGTTCCGATGAGGCGCAAGCTGTCAGCCAAAGAGCGACACATGCAGGCACGGCTCTCAAGCGCCCAGATTGCCCGATCCCGTCGCTCGTGTCCACCGATCCGATCGGCAGTTCCGGTCGGTCAATCGAGGCCGAGACCGTGACGCCGGCGTTTCAATGTGTTACTCATCTGGGGGATGAATCCCGATCCGAACCTCGTCGCCCAGCAGCACGGCCCTGCGCTCGTCCGCATCCGGGGCATGGCCCGCTCGATGTGCACCCAG
>JANXUX010000089.1 GCA_025351965.1 Actinomycetes bacterium
AGCCGAGCAGGGTTCCGACGGTGCGGTTGACATTGGTCACCTCCAACTCGGCCGCGACCGGGGTGCCGTCCTCGATGGCCGGTCGGCATGCTTCCAGGAACTGATGGTCGAGCGCCTTATCGAGCCCATGGTCCTGGTCGGCCACCCGGTGTCGCACGGCACCTTCAGGAGCGACAGGAGCCATCAGGATGGGGGTGAGATCGAGCCCCGACGCCTTCCAGTGGTCGACGGCCTTGGCCGCGTCGAGCAGGTCGACCCGACCGACGGCCTCTTCGAGGGTGCGCAGGCCGAGCGCGGCGAGGTACTCACGCACCTCCTCGGCGATGAACTCGAAGAAGTTGACGACGAACTCGGGCTTGCCCGAGAAGCGCTTGCGCAGCTCCGGGTTCTGCGTGGCGATCCCGACCGGGCACGTGTCGAGGTGGCAGACCCGCATCATCACGCAGCCACTGACGACGAGCGGTGCGGTCGCGAATCCGAACTCCTCCGCGCCGAGCAGCGCGGCGACGATGACGTCGCGACCGGTCTTGAGCTGGCCGTCGGCCTGGACGACGATGCGGTCACGCAGGCCGTTGAGCAGCAGCGTCTGCTGGGTCTCGGCGAGTCCGAGCTCCCAGGGCCCGCCGGCGTGCTTCAGCGACGTCAATGGCGAGGCGCCCGTGCCACCGTCGTGACCCGAGATCAGCACGACGTCTGCCTTGGCTTTGCTGACACCGGCAGCGACGGTGCCGACGCCCATCTCGGCGACGAGCTTGACGTGGACGCGTGCCAGAGGGTTGGCGTTCTTGAGGTCGTGGATCAGCTGCTTGAGATCCTCGATCGAGTAGATGTCGTGGTGCGGCGGGGGGCTGATCAGGCCGACGCCGGGCGTGCTGTGCCGGGTCTTGGCGATCCACGGGTACACCTTGTGGCCGGGCAGCTGACCGCCCTCACCGGGCTTTGCGCCCTGGGCCATCTTGATCTGGATGTCGTCGGCGTTGACGAGGTACTCGCTGGTCACACCGAACCGGCCGCTGGCGACCTGCTTGATGCTGCTCCGCCGAGCCGGGTCGTAGAGCCGGTCGGCGTCCTCGCCGCCCTCACCCGTGTTGCTCTTCGCGCCGATCGAGTTCATCGCGATCGCCAACGTCTCGTGGGCCTCGGCGCTGATGCTGCCGTAGCTCATCGCTCCGGTCGAGAAACGCTTGAGGATCGCCTCGACGGGCTCGACCTCGTCGATCGAGACGGGTTCCCGGATTCCTTCGGCGAACGCGAACAGGCCGCGTAGCGTCGCCAGCTTCTTCGACTGGTCGTCGATGAGCGACGTGTACTGCTTGAAGATGTCGTAGCGCTTGGCCCGCGTCGCGTGCTGGAGCTTGAAGACGGTCTCCGGGTTGAACAGATGCACCTCGCCCTCGCGGCGCCACTGGTACTCGCCGCCGAGCTCGAGCTTGCGGTGGGCGCGCTCCTCGGGCCGGGCCGGGTGAGCCATGGAGTGGCGAGCCAAGACCTCGGCGGCAATCTCGTCGAGACCGATGCCCCCGAGACGACTGACAGTGCCGGTGAAGTACTCGTCGACGAGCTCGCGACCGAGGCCGATGCCCTCGAAGATCTGGGCGCCTGTGTAGGACGCGACAGTGCTGACGCCCATCTTCGACATCACCTTGAGCACGCCCTTGCCGCTCGCCTTGATGAAGTTCTTGAGCGCCTTGGTCGAGTCCATCCCGCCGAGACCGTTGAGGTCCTCGACGATCATGTCTTCGATCGACTCGAACGCGAGGTACGGGTTGATCGCTCCGGCGCCGTACCCGACGAGCAGTGCCATGTGATGCACCTCGCGGGCGTCGCCGCACTCGATGACAAGACCGACCTGGGTCCGCTTCTTCTCCCGGACGAGGTGGTGGTGCACTGCGGCGGTCAGCAACAAAGACGGGATGGGTGCGAGTGCCTCGTCGCTGTTGCGGTCGCTGAGCACGATGATGCGCGCCCCGTTGTCGATCGCCGTGCTCGCTGCGTGACGGATCGCATCGAGGGCGCGCTTGAGTGCCAGGCCGCCGCCGTTGATGCGGAACAGACCGCTGATCGTGACCGCCTTGAGGTGCGGGTACGCGCCGTCATCGTTGATGTGGATGATCTTGGCCAGCTCGTCGTTGTCGATGATGGGGAACGGCAGCACCAGCTGGCGGCAGCTCTGCGGTCCCGGCTCGAGCAGGTTGTGCTCCGGTCCGAGGGTGGAGCCGACAGCCGTGACGACCTCTTCACGAATCGCGTCGAGAGGCGGGTTGGTGACCTGTGCGACCAGCTGGGTGAAGTAGTCGAACAGCAATCGCGGCCGGTCGCTGAGGACCGCGAGCGGGGTGTCGGTGCCCATCGATCCGATCGGCTCGGTGCCCGCCTTGGCCATCGGCGCGACGATGATCTTCAGTTCCTCGTGGGTGTAGCCGAAGACCTGCTGGCGGCGGAGCACGCTCGTGTGGCTGAACACGATGTGCTCGCGGTCCGGCAGATCGACGAGCTCGACGAGACCGGTGTCGAGCCATTCCCGGTACGGGTGTTCTGCGGCGAGTGTGGCCTTGACCTCCTCGTCGGAGACGATCCGACCCTGGGCCATGTCGACCAGGAACATCTTGCCGGGCTGCAGACGGCCCTTCTCGACGATCTTGGCCGGATCCATCTCGATCACACCGGCTTCGCTGGCCATCACGACGAGATCGTCGTCGGTGATCCAGTAGCGACCGGGGCGCAGCCCGTTGCGGTCGAGGACCGAGCCGATCACCGTGCCATCGGTGAAGGCAACGCCGGCGGGACCGTCCCACGGCTCCATCATCGAGGAGTGGAAGCGGTAGAACGCTCGCTTGGCGGGGTCCATGATCTCGTTGTTCTCCCACGCTTCGGGGATCATCATCAACATCGCATGCGGCAGTGAGCGACCCGACAGGTGGAGCAGTTCGAGGACTTCGTCGAAGGTCGCCGAGTCCGAGCCACCGGGCGTGCAGATCGGGAATGCCCGCTCGAGGCCACGGAACTTCTCGCTCTGCAGCAGCGCCTCGCGAGCACGCATCCAGTTGCGGTTGCCCTGGACCGTGTTGATCTCGCCGTTGTGGGCGATGTAGCGGTACGGATGGGCCAGTGGCCACGACGGGAACGTGTTCGTGCTGAACCGGCTGTGCACGAGAGCGACGGCGCTCTCGACGCGTTGGTCGGCGAGGTCGGGGAAGAATACCGCGAGCTGCGGCGTGGTGAGCATGCCCTTGTAGATCAGGGTGCGGCTCGACAGCGACGAGAAGTACGTGCTCTGCTCGGCCGGCAGCTCGTGCTCGATCCGCTTGCGCGCGATGAAGACCTTGCGGTCCAACTCGATGCCGGACGCCTGGGCACCGGCATCGCTGACGAAGAGCTGCTTGAACGCAGGCATGACCGCACGGGCGCTCCTTCCCAGCGTCGCCGCATCGACGGGCACGTCCCGCCAGCCGAGCAGAGTCAAGCCTTCGTCGGCGATGATCGCCTCGATCGACCCGGTTGCCTTGTGCGCAGCCTCGGACTCGCTCGGCAGGAAGGCCAGACCGACCGCGTAATGACCGGCCGCCGGGAGCTCGAAATCGACGACGGCGCGCAGGAACGCGTCGGGTACCTGGATCAGGATGCCCGCGCCGTCACCGGTGTCGGGTTCTGCGCCGGTCGCACCGCGGTGCTCCATGTTGCACAGCGCGCCGATGCCCATCGACACGATGGTGCGGCTCACCTGCCCGGTGATGCTCGCGACGAACCCGACGCCGCAGGCGTCGTGTTCGAAACGTGGGTCGTACAGGCCCTGCTGCTGGAGCGGGGGCGCGGGGTATTGGTTTGGCATCGTCCACATCCACTGAAGTCGGTTGGCTTGGGTGGACGTTCAGGACGACGCTGGCCCGAACGGTTGCAAGCATGTTACGCGATTGCGCGCCGCTTCGACAACACGGTTTCCGGGCTGTGGCTGGTGCCCCCAGCACCCGCCCGCACCGCGCTCATGTCACCCGAACTGGGCGGGCCGGTTCTCGAAGTTGGCGGTCACGGCCTCGACCTGGTCGGGACGGCCGATCAGTGATCCGATGACACGGCGTTCCTCCGCGAACTGCTCGGCCGCACCCGCATTGACCACCCGGTTGAACAGCTCCTTGGCGCCGCGGATCGCGCTCGGGCTGCGTCCAGCGATCTCTGCGGCCATCGCCATCGCGTCGTCGAATGGCGTGCCGCTGAGGCGGGTCGCGAGGCCGAGCTCGAACGCCTCCGTGCCGGAGAAGATGCGCGCAGTGAACGTGAGCTCCTTGGCGATGTCGGGGCGAACCAACCTCGACAGCACCTGTGTGCCGGTCATGTCCGGGACCAGGCCCCAGTGGACTTCGCGCACCGACAGCTTGGTGTCGGGGTGCACGATGCGGATGTCGGCGCCGAGCGCGATCTGGATACCACCACCAAGCGCATGCCCGTGCACTGCGGCGATCACCGGGACCGACACCTCCTGCCACGCCCAAGCAACCTGCTGGCCGAGGTGGGTGATCCGCCCGGTCTGCATCGCGCCAGGGCCCTCGCCCGACACCACCTCGTCGGCCGTCTGTGCGCCGCCGGCCATCTGCTGGAACGAACTGAAGTCGAGACCGGCGCAGAACGAGGGGCCGTCGCCCGACAGCACCACGACGCGTACCGACGGATCTGCCTTCATCTGCTCACCCGCCGCAGCGATTGCGCCGAACATCGCGTTGTCCAGCGCATTGCGTTTGTCGGGACGGCTGAGGCGGACATCGGCGATGCCGTCGGTGATGGTGATCGAGACGCGGTCGGACATCCGCACAGTCTGCCAGCGGTCCGCTCGAGCGGTGGCGCCAGGACCGGTCGATCGCCCCGGCCCGGCCCAGTCAGTGGTCGACAGCCTCCCTCGCGCCGGGACGTTCCGCGCCCTCGGGGCGCTGTCGTCCCGCCCGGCGGGACCTCCCGCGCTCGAGGGCGCGCTTCGTCCCGGGTCGTATGTTCCGGACCGCACAGCTCGGGCCGGCGCTCGCATCCGGCCGGTCTCCCGGACGGGTCAGTGCTTGACGGCCTGGAGGGTGTAGCTCATCGGGACGCGTTCGGGACGGTCGACCAACCGGTACTCGCCGCCGCCGAGCGACTCCATCTGGTCGCGACCGAGGGCCTGCCACGGCACAGAGTCGTGCTCCTCGAACGCCGTGATCTCCATCCCCACACGGAGCAGCGCGGTGATGATCTCGCCGATCCCGTGGTTG
>JANXUX010000137.1 GCA_025351965.1 Actinomycetes bacterium
GAGCAGATGTTGCGGGTCACCGCTGCACTCGCCGATGGCACCGTCACCTGGTGCACAGGACCAGAGACCCTGCGCACGCATACCGTGCCCACCTTGGTGGCAGCCGCAGAGGCTGCCGGGCGACCGACGCCGCGCATCATCTCAGCGCTGCCCGTGTGCGTCACCGCGGATCGGGCTGCGGCGATCGCCCGGGCGGCTGCCTTGTTCCAGATGTACGGCTACCTGCCCAGCTATCGAGCGATGCTCGACAAAGAGGGCGCGGCGGGCCCGGAGGACATCGCGATCGTCGGCAATGCCGCCGAGGTCAGCGACCGGATCAGCGCGCTCGCCGAGGTCGGCGTCACCGATTTCACCGCCGCAGAGTTCGGCGGCGATCCCGACGAGGTCGCTGAGACGCGCCTGGTGCTTCAGTCACTCCTGTAGCCCGCCGGGTCTCGCCCCTTCCAGGCCCGGACTGCGTGACCCGACGAATCTCGGCTCGACGGTTACGGAGCTGACGTGTCCCGTCGCGACGGTCGCGGAACGCTGCGTCGGCATAGGCTCGGCTCGATGAGACGGCGCTCAGCCCGCGCTGCGAGCGCCGTCACCGGCCTGGCGGTCGTGGGCGCGCTGCTGGCGTCGTGCGCGTCGTCGGGCGTGGCCATCACCCGGTCCGATCAACGCAGGCCCGCCACGGCGACGGCCGACACGACCACCGATCCCGGCACCACGGCGACGGTGTCCGGTCAGGACTCGTCCTCGCTCGGGACCGTTGCATGGGCGCCATGCGCGGCCTATGAGGCGCCGTTCGAATGCGGGTCCGTGCAGGTTCCGCTCGACTACACGAACCTCAGCGGCTCGACGATCGACATCGCACTGATCCGGCTACCTGCGGCCGATCCTTCGCTGCGGGTCGGGTCGCTGATCGTCAACCCCGGCGGTCCCGGTGGTTCCGGCATCTCGCTCGCCTACAACGAAGGTGAGACGTTCCCGCAGAGCGTGCTCGACCGGTTCGACATCGTCGGCTTCGACCCTCGTGGCGTCGGTGCGTCGGCAGCCGTGACATGCCCGACCAGCTTCGACCCGGAGCGCAACTCCTACGACGACTGCATCGACTCGAACGTCGGCGTGCTGCCATATCTCGGCACACCGAACGTCGCTCGAGACATGGACCAGATCCGCGCAGCAGTCGGCGACGAGCAGCTGAGCTACCTCGGGTTCAGCTACGGCACGGTACTGGGCGCCGTGTACGCCGACCTCTTCCCAGGTCGCGTGCGGGCGATGGTGCTGGACGGCGCTGTCGATCCCGATGCCGGGCTGTCGAACACCGCCGCCGGCGGTGGCAGCGACTTCTACGCGGACCAGGACTTCGACGGCACGATCTCGGCATTCGAGGACTTGTGCGACGTCGCGGCTGCCTGCGCTGCCGGCCCGCACACCCGCGACCTCATCGAACGTGTCCGCGCAGAGATCCGTGACCTGCCGACGGCCGGCTTCGCGGGTGGCAGCGGGCCGTTGTCGCCGAGTGATGTCGACGACATCCTGGTCAATGCGATGTACAGCGCGTTCGACTGGCCGATCCTGGCAACGGCCCTCGCTGACGCCGACAACGGCGATGCGTCAACACTGTCGGCCCTCTACAGCTGGCTGCTGCACGGCTACCCCGCCGATACCTCGGACGAGGCCGACGCGGAGTTCGCCAACATCGCGATCCGTTGCGCCGACTTCGCCCATCGCGGCCCAGGCTCGTCGGATTGCCGTCGCTTCCCGGAGACCGCGGATCCATTGCCGGTGATCACGGCGGTCGACATCGCAACGCCGATCCTCGTCGTCGGCACCAAGGACGATCCCGCGACGCCCGGGCGGTATGCGCCACGGATGGCGACTGCGCTCGGCGACGCCGTCGCGATCGAGTGGGAGGGAGCCGGCCATACGGCGACGCTGACGAGCGCCTGCATCACCGACATCGTCGCCGACTACCTCGTGCAACAGGCCGTACCGGCGCAGGGCACGACGTGCCCGTTCGTGACCGGCACGACCACGATGCAGCAGCGGGCCGATGCCGTCTTCGCAGCCGCCGACCCGGACACATCGATTGTCGCGGTCGCCGCGGTGCTCACAGCAGAGGGTGACAGCGACACGATCGCCGAGTGCGTCGCAGGCCAGTTGGTGACCAGAGCCAGCGAGCGGCTGGTCGTGCATGAGTTGCTGGGCGTGGATTCGCCCGAGCTCGTGGCCTTGCGCGGTGCGATCGAGGCCGGCTGCCGGCGCGGCGGCTGATGCACAGTCGCGCACCCGGCGTGATCAGCTGATCGCGACTGGGGTCCCGACGTAGGCCTTGTCGACGAGGTCGAAGAAGTCATTGCCCTTGTCGTCGACCACGATGAAGGCCGGGAAGTTCTGGACCTCGATCTTCCAGACCGCCTCCATACCGAGCTCGGGGTACTCGAGCACCTCGACCTTGGTGATGCAGTCCAGTGCGAGGCGGGCCGCCGGGCCGCCGATCGAGCCGAGGTAGAACCCACCATGCTCTTTGCACGCGTTGGTGACCTGCTTGCTGCGGTTGCCCTTGGCGAGCATGATCATCGACCCGCCGTTGGATTGGAACTCGTCGACGTAGCTGTCCATCCGCCCGGCCGTGGTCGGCCCGAACGAACCCGACGCATAGCCCTCCGGCGTCTTGGCCGGGCCGGCGTAGTAGACGCAGAAATCCTGCATGTACTGCGGCATCCCGAGGCCGGCATCGAGCCGCTCCTTGAGCTTGGCGTGAGCGATGTCGCGGGCGACCACCATCGGCCCGGTCAACATGACGCGCGTCTTGACCGGGTACTTGCTCAGCTCGGCACGGATCTCGGTCATTGGCCGGGTGAGGTCGATGTGCACGACGGCGTCCTCGTCCCCTTCGATGAGGTGATCCTGCGTCACATCGGGCAGGAACCGGGCCGGATCGGTCTCGAGGACCTCCAGGAAGATGCCGTCCTTGGTGATCTTGCCGAGTGCCTGGCGATCGGCACTGCAACTGACGGCCATTCCGACCGGGCAGCTGGCTCCGTGGCGGGGCAGGCGGATGATACGAACGTCGTGGCAGAAGTACTTGCCGCCGAACTGGGCGCCGATACCTGTCTCCTGCGAGAGCTTGAGCACCGCCTGCTCCAGTTCGAGGTCGCGGAACGCGTGACCCAGTTTCGAGCCCTGCGTCGGCAGGTTGTCGAGGTACTTGGTGCTGGCCAGCTTGGCGGTCTCGACGGCGAACTCGGCGGAGGTTCCGCCTATGACGACGGCGAGGTGGTACGGCGGGCAGGCCGCGGTGCCGAGCGTCTTCATCTTCTCGAAGATCCAGGGCAGCAACGTCTTCGGGTTGAGGAGTGCCTTGGTCTCCTGGAACAGGTAGCTCTTGTTCGCGCTGCCGCCGCCCTTGGCCATGAACAAGAACTTGTAGGCGTCACCATCGACCGCGCTGATCTTGATCTCGGCGGGCAGGTTGTTGCCGGTGTTGACCTCGTCGTACATGTTCAGCGCAGCCATCTGGCTGTAACGCAGATTGGATGTCTGGTAGGTGTTGAAGATGCCGCGGGCGATGGCCTCCTCGTCGTGGCCGACCCGAGTCCCGTCCGTGGTGAGTACGAACTGCCCCTTCTTGGCCTTGACGATCGCCGTTCCCGTGTCCTGGCACATCGGCAAGATGCCACCGGCGGCGATGTTCGCGTTCTTGAGCAGGTCGAGCGCGACGAAGCGGTCGTTGTCGCTGGCCTCGGGGTCGTCGAGGATGTTCGCCAGCTGCTGCAGATGGGCGGAGCGCAGCAGATGGGCGATGTCGCGCATCGCCGTCTGGGTCAGCAGCGTGATCGCCGCAGGGTCGACCTTGAGGAACGTGCCGTCGGGCGTGTCGAACGTCGAGACGCCTTCGGTGGTGAGCAGGCGGTACTCGGTGTTGTCATGACCGAGGGGAAGGATCTCGCTGAACTCGAACTCCGGCATGGAGAAAACCGTACTCCCGCCGTGCGACAGGCGTCCCATCTGGTTGGCGACACGCGCTCAGCTCTCGGCGAGGGTCCGGCGTCGCGCGTCTGAGTCACGACAATCGCCGCCAGACTCCGGCGTTGTTGGTGATATAGAGGCTGTGTGTCACGGATTGAGAGGACGGGTGGGCGGTACGGCAGGTCCCGGTTCGAGGTCGTCGACTGAGGCTCAGCTGCGCCCGGGGCCGTTCATCCGCTTCGGGGCGGCGTTGGCCGGGTCGGTCGGCCACTGGTGCTTGGGGTAGCGCCCGGCCATGTCCTTGCGGACCTCGGTCCACGAGCCGGACCAGAAACCCGGCAGGTCGGCGGTGATCTGAATCGGTCGGTCGGCGGGAGAGAGCAGGTGGAGGAGCACGGGCGCTCCCGCAGCCACCGGATGTTCCTTCGTGCCGAACAGATCCTGGACGCGCACGGACGCCGCCGGCTGGGCGCCGCTGTAGTCGAGCGGCACGGAGCGGCCGGACGCGAGGTCGAGGTGTGTCGGTGCGAGCTCGTCGAGCCGGGCGCCGAGCGGCCACGTCAAGCCGGCACGGAGCACCATCGTCAGGTCGAGCCCGGCGACGTCGGCCATGCTCGTCATCCCGCTGAGGTACGGCGCGAGCCAGTCGTCGAGCGTCGCGATCAGACGGGCGTCACTCCAGTCGGGCCACTCGTCGCGGGCATCGGCGCCGTGGCCGGCTGCCGCAGCGCGATGCAGGAACTCGACCCGCCGACGGAGCTGAATCGCGCCGTCGGTCCAGCGAAGTGGCGCGAGACGAGTGACACGGATCCGGTCGATCAGCGCCGCGGTGGTGTCGGGCCCGGCACCGGGTCGGCGCACCCGCTCGTCGAGCTTCATGTTGCCGAGCCGGCGCTCCATCCGCTCGACGATGTCGCCGCGGTCCTTGTCCCAGACCAGCACGTGGCGGGTCTCGACCGCGTCGCCGAGCGTCGTCGCGACCTCGTCCGCGTCGATGCCGGCCGCGAGGCGGAGACGCGTGTTCTTGCGATCCCCGTCGACATCGGCGGCGACCACGAACGGCTCGTTGGCGAGTGGATCGTCCTTGGCCACCCACGCGCCGGAACCGGTCCGGAGCTGGAACTGCCCAGGCTGCGAGCGACGGACGGCGAGGCGATCAGGGTAGGCGAGCAGAAGCACGGCGCCGGCTCGGTCCGGGTCGATGTCGTCGAGGTCGAGTGACGTGCCGACGCGTCGCGCGATGTCGCGTGCCCGGCGGATCAACCGGTCGACGGCTCCGCGATCAGCGCGCTCGTGGCGCTCGGTGCCCATGACCACCCGCAGGCGAAGAGCGAGGTCGGCGGGAAGATCGTCGGCCCGACCGCGCAGGATGTCACGGTCGTCGAGCATCGCTGCGATCACACATGACAGTGATTGTTGGCCGAGCGCCGTCGAGTCGACAACCATGCGTGCGAGCCTGGGGTGCGCCGGCACGCCGAGCATGGCCCGACCGGTCGCGGTGATGGCGTCGCTGTCGTCGAACGCGCCGAGCATCCGCAGTAGTTCGGCGCCCTGTGCGAGCGTCCGTGGCGGCGGGGGGTCAGGGAAGTCCAGCTCGGCCGCAGGGGTGCCCCACGCAGCGAGCTCCAGCGCCAGGCCGGCGAGATCGACCTGGGTGATCTCGGCCTCGAGGTGGGCGCGGCGGGTGGCGTGCTCGAGCTTGCTCCACATCCGGTAGGCGACACCGGGTTCGGTGCGACCGGCGCGACCGGCGCGCTGGTCGGCCGAGGCGCGACTCGTGGCGACGGTGGTCAGGCGCGTCATGCCGGTGCGGACGTCGTAGCGAGGCACACGTGCCTGGCCGGCGTCGACGACGATCCGTACGCCTGCGACGGTCAGCGACGTCTCGGCGATGTCGGTCGCCAGCACGACCCGTCGACGGCCGGCGGGGGAGGGTGCAAGTGCCCGGTCCTGGTCGCTCAACGAGAGTGCACCGGCGAGCGGGTACAGATCGACGTCGGCGGACACGGCGCGGTCGAGGGCCTGGTACGCACGCGTGATCTCGCCGATCCCGGGCAGGAATACGAGCACGTCACCGATGTCGTTGCGTAGCGCGAGCAGCACGGTCTCGGCGACGGCCTGCTCCAGCTTCTGGCCCTTCGACGGCGGCGACCAGCGCACTTCGATCGGATACGTCCGTCCGTCGCTGGTGATGACCGGACACGGACCGTCCGGACCGCCGAGCAGGGCGGACAGCGTCTCGGCCTGGGCCGTTGCCGACATCGCCAGGATGCGCAGATCGGGGCGGAGGTTGCGGCGTGCGTCGAGTGCCAACGCGAGTCCGACGTCGGTGGGCAGGTTGCGTTCGTGCACCTCGTCGAAGATGACGAGCCCGGTGCCGGGCAATTCCGGGTCGTGCTGCAGGCGGCGGGTGAGCACGCCCTCGGTGACGACCTCGATGCGCGTCTGCCGGCCGATCTTGCGCTCGTCGCGGGTCTGATACCCGACCGTGTCACCGACGTCCTCGCCGAGCAGGTGCGCCATCCGGTGCCCGGCTGCGCGAGCTGCGAGGCGTCTCGGTTCGAGCATCACGATCTTGCGGCCGTCCAGCCAGGCCTCGTCGATCAGGCGGATCGGGACGAGCGTGGTCTTGCCGGCGCCGGGTGGTGCGACGAGCACCGCAGAGCGGCCCGTCGACAGCGCGTCGACGACGCCGCCGATGACCTCCTCGACCGGGAGATCGGTACGGACGTCCTGCGGTCGGGTCACGGCGGTCGGGTCACGGTCGCCGGCTCGGCGGGCGCCGAGCGGTCAGGCCAGTGCTGGCGTGCCGACGAACGGCACGGGGTCGCCGCCGGCGGGGATGGTCTGGCGTGACCAGGCCGTCGCCTTGGCGATGGTGTCGGCGACCTTGCGCCACTCGGCGCCGTTCCAACCCTCGGCGGCAGCGGCGGCGTGGCCGTCCATCGACACGAACACGAACGCCGGCAGCGTCGCCAGGCCGAGCGACTTGACGAAGGTGCGGTCCGGATCGGTGTAGACGAGGAACTCCTCGGCGAGCGGGCCGAGGAACTTCTTCGCATCGTCGGCGCCGCAGGTGACGACGAAGTTGACCCGCACGTCGGCGCCACGGAATCCGTCGAGGATTCGGGCGGCCGTCTTGAGGATCCACGAGCTCTCGTTCGTGTACGGATCGAGGACCACGCAGGCGAGGTTGAACGTCGTCAACCACTCCTCGAGTGGGCGGCTCTCCCCATCCAGTGCGGTGAGAACGACATCGAGCGAGGGATTGCTGGCCACGGACGCCACGGTAGCGCGCCGGGCTGGCGCTGCCAGCTTCGTCGGGCTGTACTGGCGGACGCGGACACCTGCCAGTAGGTTGCCGACTGTGCATCCCATCGAACGACTGCGCTACGTCGCCCGTTCATCCGGCGGCGATCAGCGGATGTTGGTGCGCGAAACGGCCACGGCGATCTCCGGTCTGAACCTCGATCCGGCCGGCCTCGTGGTGTCGTGCCGACGCATCGTCGAGCGCCATCCGACGTCGGGCCCGCTGTGGTGGCTGTGCGCATCTCTGGTCACCTCGCCCGAGCCGTTCCGTGAGGCGTGGGGCCTGTCGGACCACATCGAAGAGGATCCGACGGCGGACCAGATCGCGGACGCGCTGCCCGAGGGTGCGACCGTCTGCGTCGTCGGCTGGCCCGACTTCGCCGGCGAGGCCCTGATCCGACGAGGCGACATCACTGCGCTGGTCGTGGACTCGAACGATGCCGGCAACTCCCTCGTCCGTCGGCTCCAGCGGGTCGATGTCGACGCGACCGAGATCAACGCGACCGGTACCGCCGCTGCGGTCCTGGAGAGCGACCTGGTCATCGTCGAAGCGCTCGCCGCCGGGCCGGACGGGATCGTCGCGTCCATCGGCTCGCACGCCGCTGCGGCAGTGGCCTACTGCAGCGAGATCCCGGTCTGGTTCGTGGTCGGCCGCGGTCGGCGTCTCCCCGAGCCGATGTGGAAGACGATGCTGCAGCGCCTCGACGACGCGGAGGAGGGCTGGGACCACGAGGTCGAGCGCGTCCCGCTGGCGATGGCCACGGCGATCATGAGCCCTGAGGGACTGCGCGACCCGGACCCGTCGGCGTTGGCTGCCGAATGCCCGATGGCCCCGGAGCTGCTGCGCACCAGCGCGATGTAGCCGCCATCGCGGATCTGGGTGTGCGATCGGCCCGGAAGTGGGCGTTGTGAGCACCCATTCGTTGGCCGCCGACCGGCGGGTGCCCGTCGTCAGTCGGCCGTGAGCTCGGCGATGATCTCTTCGGCGACGAGGCGGTCACGTTCGACGACGAATACGCGGGCGGTGATGCGTCCGGAGATCGCCGTCTTCGGCGACGTCATCTCGGCGAACGTGGCGCGGATGCCCTGCTCTTCGAGTCCCATCACGATCAACGGTGCCTGCCACAGCGGCAGCGTCGCGACGTGCACGACGTTGTCCGGATCCACCTCCGCCGGCCCGGGACGATTCATCCCGAACAACCGCTGCAGCCAGTTCACCCGTCGCCCTGTCAGCGCTGGCCGGCGCGTGACGGAGTGAAGCCGGCGGCGTCAGCGAGGCGCCGAGCCGTGGCGCGGATCTGGTCCGCGGTGCCGTCGAGGAGGCCGACGGTGAGGCGTAGCGAGTCAGCGTCGGGGCGGACCATGAACGGCTCGCCGGGAGCCGCGCCGATGCCCTGCGCTGCGAGCGTGATCAGCGCCGAGCGCTCGTCGGCGACACGCATCCAGAGGTTGATGCCATCGCCCGCTGCCGTGGGCACTCCGTGCTCGGCGAGCACCTCGACGACGAGCTGTCGCCGACGGGCATACTCGCTGCGGGCCCGCTCGAGTGTGATCGCCGTCGCCGGATCGATCAGCAGCCCGACCAGCACGGCCTGGAGGATGCGGCTGCTCCAGCCGGGACCGAGCAGTCGCCGGTTGGCGACCGCGCTGACGACGTTGCCCGCGCCACCGATCGCGGCCAGGCGCAGGTCGGGGCCGTGACTCTTGGAGAAGCTGCGGATGTGCACCGTTCGTGACGGCATCGAGGAGCCGAAGCTGACCAGCTGGCCCGAGGCGATGTCACCGCTGTGATCATCCTCGACGATGACGGCCGACGACGCGGCGAGCAGTGTCGCCAGTGCCTTGCGGCGACGGGGCGACATCGTCGCGCCGGTGGGGTTGTGCGCCCGCGGTTGCAAGAAGACCGCCGACGGTTGCATCTCCAGCGCGGCCCGCAGGCCCTCCACGGACATGCCCTCGATGTCGACATCGACGCCGATGACCTCGGCGCCCAGCTGCTCGAGCAGGTCGAGCAGCGGCGGGAACGTCGGGTGCTCGACGACCACACGGTCGCCGAGGCGCACGACGACCTGGGCGACTCGGTCGAGAGCGTCCATCGCGCCGTCGACCACCGTCAGCTGCTCGGGCACGAACGGCCAGTCCTGGCGCAGGTACTCATTCAGATCGGGCAGCACGGCCTGGTCGAGGTAGCTGCTCGTCAGTGACTGGCGGCTGACCTTGGCGACGACCTTGGCCAGGTCGGGCAGCAGCGCCGGGTCCGGCGTGCCCGAGGACAGGTCGAGCGCGAAGTGGCCAGGTCCCTCGGTGACGCGCCGGTATCGGCGCGGACCGCCGGGGCCGACGGGCTGGCGCACGAACGTGCCGAGCCGACCGCGCGCCTCGATCGCACCGACTGCAGCGAGGGTCTGCCACGCCTCGCTGACGGTGGTCGGGGACACGCCGAGTGCCCGGGACAGGGCGCGCACGGTCGGCAGCCGGGCATCGGTCGTCAGCGCGCCGGTGGTGACCATCCGCCCGATGGCGGCTGCGATGCCGCGTGCGCTGCGGTCGTCAACGGCTTCGACGATGTCTGTCAGCATCTGGCGCCTGTCAGGGGTGCGAGTCGGTCCGGCCCACGAGTGTGAACGGCCTGTGAAGCAATGTACGGTAACAAACCGAGCATTGTCAGCACGATCCTGTGACATATACAGTCGCGCCCGACGCGTCGCCCGACGCGGACATTTCGTGTGAATCACTCGAAGGGGGCCCCGTGGCAGAGATCATTCGCGCAGCATTGGTGCAGACCGATTGGGCCGGCTCGAAAGAGGCGATGATCGACAAGCACGAGGCCGCCGCTCGAGAGGCCGCCGCTCAGGGCGCCAAGGTCATCTGTTTCCAGGAGCTGTTCTACGGCCCGTACTTCTGTCAGGTCCAGGACATCGAGTACTACGGCTACACCGAGTACATCCCCGACGGTCCGACGACCAAGCGCTTCCAGGCTTTGGCCAAGGAGCTCGGCATGGTCATGGTCCTGCCGATGTACGAGATCGTCCAGCCCGGGCTGTACTACAACACGGCGGCCATCATCGACGCTGACGGCACCTACCTCGGCAAGTACCGCAAGCAGCACATCCCCCAGACCAAAGGCTTCTGGGAGAAGTTCTACTTCACGCCCGGCACCGGCGGATACCCGGTGTTCGACACGGCGGTCGGCAAGGTCGGCATCTACATCTGCTACGACCGCCACTTCCCCGAGGGCTGGCGGGCGCTCGGCCTGAACGGCGCCCAGATCGTGTTCAACCCCTCGGCCACACACCGCGGCCTGAGCGAGTACCTGTGGCGCCTCGAGCAGCCGGCCGCCGCGGTCGCGAACATCTACTACGTCGGCGCGATCAACCGGGTCGGCATCGAAGAGCTCGGCGAGAACGACTTCTACGGGCAGAGTTACTTCGTCGATCCCGAGGGCAAGTTCGTCGGCGATGTCGGCGATCCGTACAAGCCCGAGATCGTCGTGCGCGACCTCGACATGGGCAAGCTCGCCGAGATCCGCGACCGCTGGGCGTTCTACCGTGACCGTCGCCCCGACGCATACGACGAGCTCGTGCGTCGCTGACCACCCGTCTACCTGCAGATCCGTCAACCTGCAGATCCCGCCCGCACCAGATCCGGAGAATCCATGGCACGCACACTCATCACCAACGGAACCGTCGTCAGCCCGACCGGTCGGCAGCTGATCGATGTCCTCATCGATGGCGAGACCATCGTTGCGATGTACGCGCCGGGCCAGGCCGAACTGCAGGGCGTCACGGCCGACGTCACCCTCGACGCGACCGGCAAGTACGTCATCCCCGGCGGAATCGACGCGCACACCCATATGGAGCTGCCCTTCGGCGGCACAAACGCCAGCGACACGTTCGAGACCGGCTCACGCGCCGCTGCGTGGGGAGGCGTCACGACGATCATCGACTTCGCCGTGCAGCGTTACGGCGAGAACGTGATCGACAGCCTCGCCGCCTGGCACGCCAAGGCGTCGGGGGAGTGTGCGATCGACTACGCGTTCCACCAGATCGTCGGCGGCATCGATGACGAGGCGCTCAAGGCGATGCGCTACCTCACCGACAACGAGGGCATCACCAGCTTCAAGCTGTTCATGGCCTATCCCGGCGTGTTCTACAGCGACGACGGGCAGATTCTGCGCGCGATGCAGACCGCCAGCGAGATCGGCTCGACGATCATGATGCACGCCGAGAACGGCATCGCCATCGACGTGCTCGTCCAGCAGGCGCTGGCCAAGGGCGAGACCGACCCGAAGTACCACAGCTACACCCGCCCCTCGGCGCTGGAGGGTGAGGCCACCCACCGGGCCATCATCCTCAGCCACGTCGCGGGTAACGCGCCGCTCTACATCGTCCATGTCTCGGCCAGCGAGGCCCTCGAGGAGATCGCCGCAGCCCGCGACGCCGGCCACAACGTGTTCGCCGAGACCTGCCCGCAGTACCTCTACATGACGCTGGAGGAGACGCTCGCCAAGCCGGGGTTCGAGGGTGCGAAGTGGGTCTGCTCGCCGCCGATCCGTTCGGCTCACGACACCCACCATCACCACGCCGACCTGTGGAAGGGCCTGCGCACCAACGACATCGCGATCGTCTCGACGGACCACTGCCCGTTCTGCATGAAGGACCAGAAGGAGCTCGGACTCGGCAATTTCTCGGCGATCCCGAACGGGATGGGCGGCGTCGAGCACCGCATGGAGCTGCTCTACCAAGGTGTGGTGAACAAAGAGATCACGCTCGAGCGCTGGGTCGAGACCTGTTGCACCACCCCGGCGCGTATGTTCGGCATGTACCCCAAGAAGGGGATCATCGCCCCCGGCGCCGATGCCGACATCGTCATCTGGGACCCGAACACCCAGACCAAGATCGGCATCAACGACAAGCACCACATGAACATCGACCACTCCTCCTGGGAGGGCTACGTCATCGACGGCAAGGTCGACACGGTTCTGTCGCGTGGTTCGATCGTGATCCAGAACGATCAATACATCGGCCGCAAGGGCCACGGCCGGTTCGTCAAGCGCGGCCTCTCGCAGTACCTGGTCTGAGCCAGGCCGACATTCTCTCGACAAAGGACACAACATGAAGAAGATCTCGCATTGGATCGATGGCAAGGTCGTCGCCGGCATTTCGGGACGCACGGGCGTCATCTGGCAACCGGCGACGGGGGAGCAGCAGGCCGAGGTGGATCTGGCGTCCGCTGCGGAGATGGATGCGGCGATCGCCGTGGCGAAGGCGGCGTTCCCGGCGTGGCGGGCGACGAACCTGTCGCGACGCGCCGAGGTCATGTTCCACATGCGCGAACTGGTCGACGCGAACCGCAAGGAGATCGCCTCGCTGGTGTCGGCCGAACACGGCAAGGTCTTGTCCGACGCGCTCGGTGAGCTCGCCCGAGGCCTCGAGAACATCGAGTTCGCGTGCGGTGTGCCGAACTTGATGAAGGGTGGCTTCTCCGAGCAGGCATCCACCGGTGTCGACGTCTACAGCATCAAGCAGCCGCTCGGTGTCGTGGCGGGCATCACGCCGTTCAACTTCCCGGCGATGGTTCCGATGTGGATGTTCGCCAACGCCCTCGCGTGCGGCAACACGTTCATCCTCAAGCCGTCGGAGAAGGATCCGTCGGCGAGCATGTTCATCGCCGAGCTGCTCAAGCAGGCCGGTCTGCCCGACGGCGTGTTCAACGTCGTCAACGGTGACAAGGAAGCGGTCGACGCGATCCTCGCCCACCCCGACATCCAGGCCGTCAGCTTTGTCGGCTCCACGCCGATCGCGAAGTACATCTACGAGACAGGCACCCGCAACGGCAAGCGCGTCCAGGCCCTCGGCGGGGCGAAGAACCACATGCTCGTGCTGCCCGACGCCGACCTGGACATGGCCGCAGACGCCGTCGTCTCCGCTGCGTACGGTTCGGCCGGCGAGCGGTGCATGGCCATCAGCGTCGTCCTCGCGGTCGACTCCGTCGCTGATGCGCTGATCACCAAGATCACCGACCGGATCCCTGCGATCCAGGTCGGCCCGGCGACCGAAGAGGGCAACGAGATGGGGCCGCTGATCACCGGCGAGCACCGAGACAAGGTCGCCGCCTACGTCGCCGGTGCCGAAGCCGAAGGCGCGACCCTGGTCGTCGACGGCCGTATCGATGCACCGACCGGCGGCGGGTTCTTCCTCAAGCCGTCGCTGATCGACAACGCCAAGCCCGGGATGAAGGTCTACGACGACGAGATCTTCGGCCCCGTGCTGACCGTCACCCGCGTCGAGAGCTATGACGAGGGCCTGCAGCTGATCAACGACAACCAGTACGGCAACGGCACAGCGATCTTCACTCGCGATGGTGGCGTGGCCCGCCAGTTCCAGTTCGACGTGCAGGTCGGCATGGTCGGCATCAACGTGCCGATCCCGGTCCCCGTCAGCTACTACAGCTTCGGTGGCTGGAAGGCCAGCTTGTTCGGCGACCAGCACATGTACGGGCCGGAGGGAATCAACTTCTTCACCCGCAGCAAGGTCGTCACCTCGCGCTGGCCGGACCCCCGCACGTCATCCGTCGACCTCGGCTTCCCGACCAACCGTTAGGACCCCATGGATCTCGGAGTCGTCCTGCAGACCACGCCACCGTCGGCGCGTGTCGTCGATCTCGCCAAGAAGGCCGAGACGTACGGGTTCACCCACGTCTGGACCTTCGACAGCCACATCCTGTGGCAGGAGCCGTACGTCATCTACAGCCAGATCCTGGCCGAGACGCGCAACATCACCGTCGGCCCGATGGTCACCAATCCGGCCACACGCGACTGGACGGTGACCGCGAGCACGTACGCGACGCTCAACGAGATGTACGGCAACCGCACGGTCTGCGGCATCGGCCGCGGCGACAGCGCGGTGCGGCTGACGAACGGCGCGCCGACGACGCTGAAGACGTTGCGCGAGGCCGTCCACGTCATCCGCGAGCTCGCCAACGGTCGCGGCGTGGAATACAACGGCTCCGAGATCCGGTTCCCGTGGGCCGGCAAGAGCCGCTGCGAGGTCTGGGTCGCGGCCTACGGGCCGAAGGCGCTCGCGCTCACGGGCGAGGTCGGCGACGGGTTCATCTTGCAGCTCGCCGACACCTCGATCGCCGAGTTCACCATCACCGCAGTGCGCGATTCTGCGATCGCAGCATCTATCATGAAACGAATCAAACAAAAGGAATAGGAAAATGGGAATCGATCTAGAAGCAATTCGCAAGAGGGTCGCTGAACTCAGCGGCACAAGAAAGACGTCTTCAGTTCAGCTGTGGAAGCCGCCA
>JANXUX010000230.1 GCA_025351965.1 Actinomycetes bacterium
GTCTTCCTTGGCGAGGTCGAACGGGCCTGCCGGAAGGTGCACGACGCGGTGGCCGGGCTCGACCTGGACCACCTCGTGGGTAAGGTTTGCGTCCATCGTGCAACGGGTCGCAGTAGTCTCGCTCCACACGTCACCGCTCGCACAGCCGGGCTCGGGCGACAGTGGCGGAATGAACGTATACGTGCGCGAGCTGGTGTCCGCGCTGGCCCAGGCCGGTGTCGACTGCACTACGTACACGCGGGCCTCGCGGCCTGATCTCCCCGAGGTGGTCCAGGTCGAGCCCGGCCACCGCGTCGTGCACCTTCCGGCAGGCCCGTTCGACCTCGCCAAGGAAGACCTTCCATCGGTCGTCGAGCAGTTCGGCGACGAAGTCATCAAGCACCTCGAGAACGGTCCCGGCGCCGATGTCGTGCACGCCAACTACTGGCTCAGCGGTCTCGTCGCCCATCGCGTCAAGCACGAACTGGAGCTGCCGTTCGTCAGCACGTTCCACACCCTGGCCCGGGTCAAGGCTGAAGGCGGCGACCTCGAGCCGGAGTGGCGTGACCGCGCCGAGGCCGACATCATCAACTGCGCGGACGCGATCTGTGTGAGCTGCACCGAGGAGGAGAGCCAGTTCCGGCGGCTCTACGGCAACCCGCCCGGGCGCATCGAGATCGTCGCGCCGGGCGTGGAGCACGCCTTCTTCGCGCCCGGTGACAAGCGTGGGGCGCGCCACGCGCTCGGCCTGGCGGCGGGGCCGGTGCTGCTGTTCGTCGGACGGATCCAGCCGCTGAAGGGTGTCGACGTCGCTGTCCGCGCCCTCGCCGAACTGCGCCGGCCCGATGCGCTGCTGCTCGTCGTCGGTGGCGCGAGCGGGCTCGAGGGCAGCGCGGAGGTCCACCGGGTGATGGCGCTGATCGACGAGCTCGATGTGCGCGATCAGGTCCGCTTCGTCCAGCCGCAGCCGCACCACATCCTGTCGACCTATTACCGCGCCGCCGACGTCGTCGTCGTGCCCAGCCGCAGCGAGAGCTTCGGATTGGTCGCGCTCGAGGCTGCGGCGTGCGGCATCCCCGTCGTGGCCAGCGCTGTCGGGGGTCTGCTGACCCTGGTCGACGAGGGTTTGACCGGCTACCTGATCGCGGGGCGCGACCCGTCGCACTTCGCCGCGCGTATCCGGATGATCCTCGACGACCCCGTCCTGGCCGCAGCGATGAGTGTGCGCGCCGCCGACCGCGCTCGCCGCTACACGTGGGGCTTTGCGGCCGCCCGGCTGCGGCGTGTCTATGCCGACCTCGCCGTGCACGAGTTGGTGGCCTGCCGATGAGCGATCTCTTCGACCCCCAGGCCGTCGCCGTGTTCGAGCGACGTATCGACGAATGGCTCGCGGCGTTCGCCGACGGCAATCCGACCATCGCTGCCATCGACCGTGGCGAGATCAGCAGTACCGGCGGTGCCGAGCCACGCTGGTACGTGCGGATGCGCGGCGAGGAGAAGGAGTTCACCACGATCTGGCTCACGCTCGGTCAGCGCACGCTGCGCTACGAGGCGTACGTGATGCCCGCGCCGGAGGAGAACGCCGAGCAGCTCTACGAGAACCTGCTGCGTCGCAACGAGTCGTTGATCGGCCTGCACTTCGCGATCGGCATCGAGGACGCTGTGTTCTTGCGCGGCGACCTCCCGCTCGCTGCGTTGGTCGAGGGCGAGCTGGACCGGATCATCGGGTCCCTCTACGCCACCACCGAACTGGTCTTCCAGGGCCTGCTGCGGATCGGGTTCGCCAGCCACTTCCCCTGAGTCGCAGCGTTTCGATCGGCGCATCTACTGTCGCCGCCCATGGGGGTATCGCAGAGGCGCGAGACCGTGCTCGTCATCGGGGGCACCGGTCCGACGGGGCTGCCACTGGTGCGCGGCTTGGTCGCTGCCGGCCACGACGTGACGATCCTGCACCGTGGCTTGCACGAGCACGACGACACGCCCGCGTCGGTGACCCATCTGCACGCGGACCCCTATGACGTCGAGGCGTTGGCGGCGTGCCTCGAGGGCCGCACCTTCGACGTGACGATCGTGATGTACGGCCGGCTGCGGCGTATCGCCGATCTGATGGTCGGCCACACCGGTCGGTTCCTCAGTATCGGCGGAGTGCCGGCCTACCGCGGCTGGATGAACCCCTGGGTGTACGAGCCGGCCGGCTTGCCGGTCCCCGTCAACGAGGATGCTCCGACCGTCGATGTCGCTGCCGAGGACGAGAAGGGGTACCGCATCGTCCGCACCGAGCACGCGGTCTTCGCCGCCCATCCCGGCGC
>JANXUX010000242.1 GCA_025351965.1 Actinomycetes bacterium
ATCAGCGTTCGCGCACAACGCGATCAGCATCGTTGGCATCATGACGAGGGAGCCGTCGAGGAAGGTCTACTTGCCGGCTTTGGAGTTTCGCTGCGGGGCCGCCACGCCGCCACGCCGACAACCCGACGATGGCGACGGTCGACGGCACCAGAATCCACCGACCCCGAGGCCGGGTCAGCTCGCTGTGCAGCTGAACGACAGTCGCGAGAGCGAGGTCCGCGCGACCACCTCCAAGTCTCCCGTGAAACCTGCGTTCGACTCCGCGAAGGAGTTGATGTATGGATCGGCCGGAAAGCGGTAGCGGGCCGTGAACATGGCGGGGTAGTCGGGGCTCTGGGCGATGCTCAGCGTCAACTCGCGCTTGGCGAACGATTCGCCGGTCAGCCTTGTCGTGAAAAGCAGATCGCCGATCGGAGTCGTCGCGGTGCCGGGCGAGGCGACGACGACCAATTGGGTCGACGGCGGCGTGGCCGGGTCGTGCGGCGTGAACGTCACCGAGCACGTCACAGTCTTGATCACCGGAGGGGGCGTCGTCTGGGGCATGCCGACGGGCATGGACGCCGGTGGCCCGATGGTGGCCGGCAGCGCGATGGATGATGAGGCCATGGACGCCAGCGGAGCGGCGGACGTTGCACCGGCACTCGGTTCGTCGGATCCGACTGTGGGCTCACTCGACCGACTGCCGAAGGACGCAGCGGATCCGCAACCGGTGATCAAGACGGTGAAGAGGACGACTTCGATCAGACGTGTCGGTGACCGCTTCCGCATCACCTGAGCTTGAGGCACCGGGCGTGATCGGGCAAGGCGAATGGCTGGCGATCGGAAGTAGTTCGGACGGTGTTCAGGTGCTCGTCGTGTGCAGTTCACCGTGATGCAGGAGCGGAGCGGGGACCAGGCGGTCGGCCAGGTCCACGGCGAGTTGGTGGACTCACCATGTCGCGTTCGACACAGCAACCGCACACAACGTCGGGAGGCAGCGTGTCGACCGTCAATCGGATCGGCGTGATTGTCGTCGACCCCCTACCGGCACGTATCCCAAGGGAGAGTTCTG
Source organism: Actinomycetes bacterium (assembly GCA_025351965.1). Taxonomy (GTDB): domain Bacteria; phylum Actinomycetota; class Acidimicrobiia; order Acidimicrobiales; family Ilumatobacteraceae; genus WLMZ01. The sequence goes on from JANXUX010000242.1 coordinate 1,052, forward strand.
CGGGCGAGAGTGGTGCTTTGACCGACGCTTTGTAGGTCAACCCGCAGTACAATGCAGACATGTCCGGTACCTCGACGGCCAAGGTGTCCCATCGTGGCCAGACCAATTTGCCTGCCGAGCTTCGCCACCGGTGGGGCATCGAACACGGCGGGGAAGTCGGGATCATCGATCTCGGCGATGCCGCGCTGATCGTCCCTGGCGGCGTGCAGGCCGCGCGCAGCGAATTGCGCTGCGTGCTCCGAGACCGCTACGAGGCCGGGCTCGCCAGCATCGGGGACCCTGACCTGGCCGATCAGTAGGTGGCCCCCGTCCCCAGGATCGTCCTCGATGACCGGCTCCTGATCGAAGAGCTCCTCGTCGGCCTCGACGAGGAGGGCGAACGCCACACCACCACGTATTGGTACTACCGGGCCTGCCGTGCCGCCGTCGGCGGAGCCGGGGGACACCTCTCGGGCCCATTTCTCGGTCTCGATGCTGGCCACCAGACAACGGCGATACGGAGTCTGCTGTCGCTGCCCGACACGATCGGTCTTCCCGATCCGCGGTCGACGGTTCCGGTGATGGCCGAGCTGTCCGAGCGCCACCCGCGCCTCAACCTCTTGAACCTCGAAGCAGCGGCGACCGGACTCGTCCTCGATGCCACGATGCTGCTGTCGATCGAAGCGGCCCGAGGTGTCCTACCCGGCATCCTCGACGCCGAGAACATCAGCTGGCGCACCGTCGAGATCGCCTGACCCAATGCCCCGTACCGCCGGATCAGATGTCCCGGGTTGGCCCGGGTCACGACGGGTGGCGAACAAGTACTCCAGGGAGGTCGACGAAGCCGGTGCGGTCTGAAGTGACAACTGTGCGGGCGGTCGCCCTTGCGGTTGCCGCAATGATCAGGTCGTGAGCTCCGCGTGGCGTGCCACGCTTTCGAACGGCGACAAGCAGTGCCGTGTGCGCCCGCGCTACCCCGATGTCGTAGCCGATGATTGGCAGCGTTGCGATGACGTCGTCGAGAAACAGCCTCCGAGCGGACTTGCGTTTGCCAGATGCGACCTCGACGCCTACCCCGAGCTCGGCCACAGTGATCGCGGCGATGGCGGGTTCGTCATCGTCGCCAATCAGGTCGTCGAGATCGAATCCGTCTCGCTCGACATCGATCAACACACTCGTGTCGAGCAGTAGGGAGGTCAGAACCGCTCCTCCACGACCAGCGAATGTCGGAGCTCGACTACTTCGGCTGCCCATTCGCGATCGGTGCGATGACGCCGCAGCAGAGCCTTCACGTCGCTGCCAGATGCTGCGTGTGCCGGTTCGAGCTGGGCCACCACGCGTCCTCGGCGAACGATCGTGTAGATCTCTCCTCGGTGCTCGACGCCGTCGAGCAGGTCGGCGAAGCTGCGTGAGGCTTCGGTTGCAGATACTTCCGGCATAGGGATCAGATTATCTGATCCTTGCGACCGACACAAGGAAACCCGCTGCGCTGTAGCCCCGAGCGCCAGATCTGCGCTACGCAGTGTGGACGTGAAAGGAGTTGAGCGAATCGGCGGGGATGCCGAGCGTTCCGCCTTCGAGCTTGACTCGCGGGAGCCGCCTTTCGTTCATCGCCCGTACGACGACACGAGTTGCGACGCCCAGCCGTTGTGCGGCCTCGGCGGGGAGCAGCACTTCTTGATCGGTCATTGAACGCCTCCTTCGTCGAAGCCCAACGTACGGTGGAGCAAGCGAATGACGGTCGCCAGCCCGTCCTGTAGCCCAGGCGCCCTATGCGGCGAAGTAGCCGACGACGTCGACGATCAGGTGAACGCTGCCGGAGCTGTTGAAAAGGCCGACGGCGCCGTCCGTGCCGACCTTGCAGATGACCAGGTTGGCGCGGGCGTCGCCGGTTCCGGTGTTGAGGTTGCTGGCCAGTGGTGGTGTGCCGCCATTGGGGAACACGGTGACGTAGCCGTTGGCGCTGGCGGCGGTGTAGGTCACGTTGAGCACGACCGCAGACACGCCGGCCGCAGGTACTCCGGCTCGGCCGGTCACGGCGAGCACGCGTGGAGTGCCGCCGACGCTGCCCCCGTCGGTGCGGGTGTCGAGCAGCCGGACCGGGTCGAGCGGGACGAGGCCGTCGGTACCACCGGGAGAGAAGTAGCCGAGTACGTCGGCGAGGATGTCGGTCGAGCCGGCGGAGTTGAAGAACGACACCCTGCCGCCGGCGCCGACCTTGGCGACGACGAGGTTGGGCACGGTCTGGCCGGGCACGAAGTTGAGGTTGGAGGCGGTCGGCATCTCGGTGCCGGTCGGCCACACCGACACGTATCCGTTCGCTGTCGGTCCGGTCACCGTCACGTTCATCACCACGGCTGTCGCGTCGGGGGCGACGCCGCCGGTGCCGCCGATCTGGAGGTCGATCGATCCGGCTGGACCGACCGGACCGAGCGGTGCGCCCTGGCCGGTGCGGGTGTCCAGCGCACGGGTCGGCTGTAGCGACGTGAACCGGCTCGCTGACCCGGTGACGAAGTAGCCGACGACGTCGACGATGCAGTGCACGACGCCGGCGTTGTTGAAGATGTCGATGCTGCCGTCGGCGCCCAGCTTCACGGTCGTCAGGTTCGGTACGACGTCGCCGCCGTTGACGTTCAGGGTCGAGGTGTTCGGCTGCGCAGATCCGGTCGGCCACACGGTGAGGTACGAGCGCTTGGTCGCCTCGACCGCGGTCACGTTCAGCACCGCAGCGGTCGCCCCGGCCGGGATCTCGCCGACGCCGCCGACCTTCAGCGTGATCGACTGCGCAGCGCCGAGCGGCGAGCCGGTCGTGCGAGTGTCCAGCAGGCGGCGGGGGACGATGGCAGTGAAGTCCGAACCGGTGCCACGCCGTGGCGTTCCGGAGGGCGGTGGCGCGATGACGGCCGGCACGGTGGTCGGTGTCGTGACGATCGGGGGCAGCGTCGAAGACGGCACCGTGCTGGGAGTCGGCACCGTGGGCGCAGTGGTGGTCGGCGCAGGAGTCGGCGGCGGAACATCGGCGATCGGTTTGAACAGGTCGAGCTTGTCGAACGTGCCCTGGAGCACGGTCGAGGACCCGCCGCCGAGAACACCGTCGATCATCGTCGCGTACAGCTGGCGGAAATCGGTCGTGGCGACCATCCGGTCCCGCTGCGCGAGCGGCTGGCCGTTGGTCTTCAGCAGCGACGGCGCGGTGCCGTAGAGGCCGCCTTTGACCCGGTCGCCGATGACGAACTGCACGTTCGCGGTGCCGTGGTCGGTGCCGCCGGAACCGTTCGACCACGGTGTGCGACCGAACTCGCTGTAGGTCATGATCGTCACCCGCGAGCGCATCGCCGGGCTGATCGCGCTGTAGAAGCCCTGCAGCGCAGTGTTCAGCTCGGTCATCCGGTTGCCGTGGCTCACAGCCTCACCGCTGTGGAAGTCGAAGTCGTAGTAACTGGTGTCGATGACACGCATCCCGATGTTCGCGTTGATCAGACGTGCTGCGATCGCCATCCGTCGAGCCAGTCGGCCGGTCGGCAGCGCCGCAGCGAACAGCGGTGCAACGGTCTGGGCGACGTCGATCTGATCGCGCTGGGTCGTTGCGGTCAGGTCGTGCCATTGGCCGCGGCCACCCGACGTTGCGGCGAACTGGCGCATCGCGCTGTTCAGACGCTGGTCTTCGGCAGACGTACCGCCGCCGAACCCGTAGCCGCCCTCGGGCACGCTCGTGCCCCGGCGTCCGGTACCGATCATGTGCAGCGGCAGTTGGTTGTCGATCGTCGCGGCCGTGAAGTTGCTCGGCGCGCCACCGACACCGTCGAGCCAGCGACCGATCCAGCCCGTCGTCGGCAGCCCGGCGAGCGCGCTGCCCTTCATCCACGTCGCCATCGAATCGAAGTGGCTCAAGTTGGGATTCGGGTAGCCGACGCCCTGCACGACGGCGACGTTCTGCTGGTCCCACAGCGACTTCAGGTAGGGCAGGTTCGGGTGCAGTCCGACGCTGCTGTTCAGCTGCAACGTGCTGTTTGCCGGGATCGAGATGTTCGACCGGTACGAGTAGTACTGTGGCGTCCCGAACGGGATGAGTGTGTTCAGCCCGTCATTGCCGCCGTGCATACCGAGCAGGATCAGGATCCCGTCGTTCGGCGGGGTGGGCGTTGCCGCCAGTGCCTTGCGGACGACGCCGAGACGGTCGTCGACAGCGGACAGAGCAGCCGAACCGGCGACGCCCCAGCCGACCATCTGCAAGAACTTGCGGCGGCTGTGCGCGCTTGGCCCGTCGTCGCGCACCGACAGCAAGTTCAGTGCGTCGCAGGTCGAGATGTCGTGTGCTGGCATGTGTGGTGGCACGGTCATCCCCTCAGGCGGCGTGCATCTCGGGCACGAGCATCGCCAGCGACAGCAGGTTCGTGGCTTCCCACCAGTTGTGCCAGCCGGGTGTGGCCGCGCGCTGGGCCGTCAGGAATCCGGCGAGCGCGTTGTACGACGCCGTCGACAGCGGGGTCAGATAGAGCAGGTCGCTGAGGAACGTGATGGCGTCGGGGATCGGCAGAGTCATCAGGTTGTCGTAGCCACCGTTGGTCCGCAGCGTCCACGTGATCTGACGGACCATCTCGGCCCTGGCCGACATCGTGCTCGTGTTGATGAAGTAGGCGTTGGCCTTCCAACCGGACACATCCGGCGGGGACAGCGGAACCTGACCCATCGAGTCCATGTACCAATCGGGGTGCATCGCTGCACTGCGCAGACCGGTGCTGGCCATCAACGCGACCGTGTAGTCGGTCGGGGTGCGGGTCAAGCCCTGCTTGGCGGTGACGGTGTAGAACTCCGAGCGCAGGAACATCGCCTGCAGCAACGGCTTGATCTGCCAGTCGGCCATGAAGCCGGGCACCAGCGCATCGCGCACGGCGGTGGGAATGCCCGGGTGGGCGAAGTACTCCCACAGCTTGCCGACGATCAGCCGCGCTGCGTTCAGCCGCGCCGTCGCGTTGACATCGAGGACGTGGGTCACGATCTCCGGGCCGTTCCAGTTCCGGGTGACGCCCATGAAGGTCTTGTTCGCGGTGTCGTGGTTGTTGGCCGTGAACAAGTAGGAGAGGTAGCTGGATCCCGCCGTCCAGTTGACCCCGTGCCCGGTCCAGGCGTGAGCCGCAGCCTCGACGTCGCTCTCGGCGTAGTTGCCGATGCCGAGGAGGAACAACTCGAGCAGTTCTCGCCCGAAGTTCTCGTTCGGCGACCACTTCGTGTTGTCGGTGTTGTCGAGGTACAGCAGCATCGCCGGATCGACAGCGACCTTCGTCGCGATGTCGCGGAAGCTGCCCATGGCGTTGTCGCGGAAGATCTTGTTCTGATCCATAAGCAGGTGCGTCTCGTTGATCTTCTTCTTCGAGCTGACGAAGTGGCCGTGCCAGAACATCGTCATCTTTTCCTGCAACGGCTTCGGTGAATCGACCATCCGGTCCATCCACCACTGCACCGACGCGACGTAGGTGTTCCACTGGTTCGAGTCGGTCCGGTCCAGCAACGTCGTCGGGATCGCGACCGGTGCCGGGTTGATGTCGAGGATGTCGTCGACCGCCTGCTCCAGCGTGCCGGCCGCCAACGCGGTCACCCGTGCGGGCCGTGCGACGTACTCGGTACGACGGAGTAGGTGTGCGATGTCAGCCCGGTCAACTGCCACGAATGTCCCTTCCGCAGATGCTTCAAGGAGCTATCGGCGCTATCCGAGACCGGCTTGACCGAACCACTTCACTGCGCGAGATTCAGGTCAATTCTTGACGAGCGTGTGTCGTCGATCGGGCGCAACGGATATGCGTCGTCGCTCGAAGGCTTATTGATCCACCCGACCGAGGGCAACGGGGCCGTGCAAGTCGCCAAGTCGAAGATCGGCGGCATCACCACTCTGACCGTGCAGGTGGCCGGCAAGCTCGGCGTGCCGGCCAACGGTGCCGGAGCAGTGTCGCTGAACGTGACGGTGATCGACCCGGAGGCCTCGGGCTACCTCACCGTGTACCCGTGCGGAACGCCGCCGACCGCATCGAATCTGAACTTCATCGCCGGGCAGACCGTGGCCAACGCCGTGGTAGCGCCACTCTCGGCTAACGGCGAGATCAGCTTCGCCTCCAACGCACCCACCCACGTGCTGGCCGATGTCAACGGATGGTTCCGGGCGGGTCTCGGCTTCACCGCGGTGTCGCCGGTGCGCGTGTTCGACACCCGTCCCGGTTCGCCGCAAGGCTTGGTCGCCGTGGATCAGCACCCTTACGGGGGTGCCACCGAACTGAAGGTCAAGGTCGCCGGCGTCGGCGGCGTACCCCTGGGCACCGTCGGTGCGGTGTCACTCAACGTCACCGCCGTTGGTCCGGTCGGATCCGGGTACGTGACCGTCTACCCGTGCGGGACGCGGCCCAACGCGTCTAACCTGAACTTCAGCGCCGGTCAGACCGTGCCCAACGCCGTCATGGTTCCCGTGTCCGCGAGCGGCGAGGTCTGCCTGTTCTCCAACACCCCGACCCACATCCTCGTCGACGCCAACGGCTGGATCGCCGGCTGATCAGACGTTGCGCGGCGCCGTGCGGTTCCGATTGCCGATGTCAGCGGGTGGTTCACCCACTCAGCTGTAGACATGGCCTCCCAGGCGTCGACCGGTGAGGCGTCAATGGCTGCCCGCTGCGTCCGTCCACGAACCCACTCGGATGACCGACGGGGCCGTTCGTACCGACCGCGCAGATCACCAGGTTCGCTCGGGTGTCGCCGACGCTGCAACGACGTCGGTGGAACTGATGTCGCTGCCGCTGACCGTCGGGATGTCGCCGCTGACCTTCAGGTCCGCACGGACCTGGTCCTCGACAGCTGGGCTCGCCAGGATCCGGATCTCGGTGGCGATCAACCGGTCCCGGTTGGTGACCACCTGATTGTTGGTCGCCAAGATCGAGTCCCACGGGCGTGTGAAGAGACCGGCAGGCAGTCTCGAGATTCCGGCGAGACACCACTCGACACCATCATCCATTCATCCGTCTCCGCCTTGTGCACCGGAGAACACCGGCGGATGGAAGAAGTGTGGAGATCGCAGCAGGGGCGAGGAGACGACGCTTGAGTTCGTACGCTTTCGTGCCGATAGGGCGGATGGTGACGAACAGCCAAGCAGGGATCCATGACAGGCGTGCGGCAGCCGCCTCGCGCCACCGCGCCGCGATTCGGCCAGCGACCACTGCCAGCTTCGGCCCGCACCTCGCCGGCGCCCGCATTGCGATCGTCGGCATCAACTACGCCCCCGAGCCGACCGGCATCGCCCCCTACACCACCTTGATCGCCGAGTCGTTGGCCGAGGCCGGCGCAAAGGTCGATGTCATCACCGGTGTCCCGCACTACCCGGCCTGGACCGTGCCCGCTGAATACAGGCGCAAGCTGAGCTTCCATGAGCAGGACGGTGACATCAACATCACCCGTCTCCGCCACTTCGTTCCCAAGGTTCCGAACGCCAAGGGCCGTGCGCTGCTCGAGGTCAGCTTCTTCGCCGAAGCAACGGCCACGCTGTTGCGTCACCGATCCGACGCGATCATCGCGATCACGCCCAGCCTGTCCGGACTCGCAGCGGCCATCACGGCTCGTCGTGGCCGTCCGGTCGGTGCGCTGGTCCAGGATCTCACCGGTCAGGCAGCGGCGCAGTCCGGCACGACATCCGCCGGTTTCGGTGGCCGGGTCGCCCGGGCGGAGTACAGCCTGCTCGAGCGTACGCAGCTCGTCGGCGTGATCACCCACGACTTCCAGAATGCGCTCGTCGCGGGCGGCGTCTCGGAATCGAAGATGGTCCCACTCGCCAACTGCATCCACGTCAGCGCGTTCGGCGGCACCAAGTCCGAAGCTCGTCGCCTGCTCGGCTGGTCCGAGGACGAGTTCTTGGTCGTCTACACCGGCAGCCTCGGCCGCAAGCAGGGTTTGGAGGCCGCGATCGAGACCGCTCGTGGCCTCGCCGATTCGCCCTACGGCGTGCGGCTGATGATCGTCGGCGACGGTGGTGAGCTGAAAGGTCTCAAGGAGTCCGCTCAGGGGTTGGACAACATCACGTTCGTCCCGCCCGTCGACTTCGATCACTATCCCGCCGCGCTCGCTTCTGCCGATGCGTTGCTGCTGACCGAGCGGCCCGGGGTCAAAGAGATGTCGCTGCCCAGCAAGCTGACCTCGTACGCTGTGGCCGGCCGCCCGATCCTGGCGTCGGTCGCCAGGGGCGGCATCAGCGAGCGCCTGCTGATCGACACCGAATCCGCGATGGTCAGCGCCGCAGGTGATGTCTCCGACCTGATCCAGAACATCAAGCACCTCGTCGAAGACGAGGAGGTCCGTGACCGCTATGCCGGCTACGCCTCCCGCCTCGTACTCGCCGACCTGTCCGTCGGGGCCGCCAGCCAGCGCTACCGCAGCTTCGCCAGCGACCTCCTCGAGCTGCGCTGACGGTGGGCTGAACCAGGACGCCTCTTTCTCCAACTTCAACGAGGGCACGTTCGTGCAGAAGGCTTCGTTCGCGACCGAGTGGTCGAGGGAGTTCGGCGACGACCGGCTTGGCGATGTGTATCGACCGATGAGCGGCGTCGGGCGAACACCACCGATCTTCGTGGCGGGTCAGGGGCCGACAGATCATTCCTCGTGGGGCGGAACCTCGATTCGATTGCAGCGTCACGCACCGGCGACGGTGGTGAGGCCGCGCATGTCGTTGTGGTTTGCCTGCTGTTCGAGGAACCATTGGTACGTGGAGCGGATGCCGTCATCGAGCTCGATCTTGGGGGTCCAGCCGAGCATGGTCAGCTTGGAGACGTCGAGGACCTTGCGCGGGGTGCCGTCAGGCTTCGACGTGTCGAACTCGAGTTGACCCTCGGGGTACACGACGTCGCGGACCTTCTCGGCCAGGGCTTTGATGGTGAGGTCCTTGCCGGTCCCGAGGTTGATGTGACTGTGGTCGCTGTAGTGGTCCATCAAGTAGACGCAGGCGTCGGCGAGGTCGTCGACGTGGAGGAATTCGCGCATCGGTGATCCGGTGCCCCAGATCTCGACCGCAGTGCGGCCTTCTTGGCGGGCGTCGTGGAACTTGCGGATCAACGCCGGGAGCACGTGGCTGGAGGTGAGGTCGAAGTTGTCGTTGGGACCGTAGAGGTTGGTCGGCATCGCGGAGATGAAGTCACGCCCGTACTGCTTGCGGTAGGCCTGGCAGAGCTTGATCCCGGCGATCTTGGCGATCGCGTACCACTCGTTCGTCGGCTCGAGCGGGCCGGTCAGCAACTGGTCTTCGTTGATTGGTTGGTGCGCGTCACGAGGGTAGATGCACGAAGAGCCGAGGTAGAGGAGTTTGGTGACGTCGTATTCGTGGGAGGCGTGCACGACGGTGCCGTGGATCATCATGTTGTCGTAGATGAACTCGGCCGGGCGTGTGCTGTTGGCCATGATCCCGCCGACGGTGCCTGCGACGAGGAACACGTAGTCGGGGCGGTTCGCCTTGAACCAGTGCGAGACCTCGGCCTGATCGCGTAGATCCAATTGGTGACGCGACGCGCTCAAGATGTTCGTGTACCCGGCCGACTCCAGTCGGCGCACCACCGCAGAACCAACCAACCCAGCGTGACCAGCAACATAGATACGGGCATCCAACGGCATCATCGTCATGAGTGTGTTCCTCCTGGTCAGACAGACAGTACCGGCAGCGATGCGCCGAGAGTCGTCGGGGGAGTGCGCTGGGTGACTCACGGCAACGCCGCCGTGTTGGTCGCGTGAGGAGAGAGTGGATCCGGGCCACTATCATCTTGGGCGTTCTGCGGGTATAGCTCAGTGGCAGAGCGCTTGCTTCCCAAGCAAGACACGCGGGTCCGATTCCCGCTACCCGCTCCAGTCGTCGCTCGGTGGCCGTTTGGTCCACGTCGATCGTCGCCGGGTGCTCGATCGAGAGTGACGCAAGATCGGTCTCTCGGGCGATCGCCGTCGTTGTCAAGAAAGCTTGAGACATCGCTGAGCGTGTGGGTTTTCCACGCAGGGTGAGCTTCACCCGGCGTGTAGCGATTGGGCGTGATCCACAGCGCAAGGCCCTCACCAAACGCCAGAATCGCGATTCTGGTGTTCGGGTGGGTTGAAACCGCTGGTCAGGGCATCACGATCGACTGAAGTTCGGTCCCGTGACGGCCGTGGTGACCCACCGAACGTGACCACGATCATCAAGAAACCGTCACGAGCGCAGTGTCCAGTGCCCACGGGTGCACCCGCAGGCACCGGCGAGATTGTGTCGCTCGGCGTCACACCCCCTGACTATGGTCTCGCCCCAAGTCACAGGCGGTGACTCTGGGGTGTGTCCAACGGGCCCATCCAGGCGGACAATCGAAGGCGGAATGCAATGCGGATTGCGACACCACGACGGGCTTCTGCCCGTCTTCGTTCAGGTGTGTTGGGACTCATCGCGGTGGGATTGGCGGTGCCGATCCTGGCCCAGCCCCCCGCCGCGTCTGCGGCGAGCCCGCGGGCGGTCACGAACACGACGGTCCCGGTCACGGCGAGTTCGCTCGCGGGTTGGTCCTGGCTCGAAGATGCTCCGAACGACAACGCGCCGGTCAACCCGGTGTTCGCGCCGGGGGGATCGATCGGGTCGAGCTCGGCCACGTTCCCGCAGTTGGCCGCCAACCAGGCCGTGATGATCTCGAACCCGGCCTTCGACAGCACCAAGCTCTCGACGCTCACCGCGCTGTCGTACTCGACCTATTCGTCGTCGCACACGGTCGCACCAGAGCTCGCGCTCGAAGTCGCCTACACCAACGCGTCCAGTGCGTGGGAAGGCCGGCTCGTGTTCCAACCCTTCGGTGACACGTCCGGCTGGAAGACCTGGGACACCCTCACGACCGGTACCTGGTATGCCAGCAACGTCGCCGGCGGCTCGTGCCACGTCACGCCGTGCACCTGGGCGACGGTCCTGTCGATGTTCCCCGACATCACGATCAAGAACCCTGCGCCGGGCAACGCCAAGGGCCGGCTCGTCGTCCGTGTCGGTGAGACGCAGAGCAATCGCAGCAACGACTCGTACAAGCTCGACGGCGTCGTCGTCGGTACGGCGAGCTCGCAGACCACCTACGATTTCCAGTTCACCGCCGCTCCCGTCGCCAAGACGGTCACAGCCGGCAACCTGCAGGGCTGGTCATGGATCGAAGACTCACCGAACGATGGCGCCGCAGCGACCCCGACGTTCGCTCCCGGCGCCCCGATCGGCGCAGGCGTCGGATCGGCCACGTTCCAGCGGCTCAACCAGAACCAGGCCGTGATGATCTCGCGCCCGGACCTGGACGGCACGAAGCTCTCGGCCATCTCGACGCTGGCGTATGCGACGTTGTCCTCCAACGATCACGCGCCCGCGATGGGCATCGAGGTCAAGTACACGTCTTCGGCTGCGGTGTGGCAGGGACGGCTCGTCTTCCTCCCGTCGAGCAACCCGATCGGCTGGCACACGTGGAACACGTTGGATCCAGCCGAGGGTAAGTGGTACGCGAGCAAGGACAACGCCGCCGGCTCCAACGGTGAGTGCAAGATGGCGACACCGTGCTCGTGGGCCGAGGTGCTCGCCAAGTTCCCCCAGGCCGAGATCGGCAACCCCGATGCGACGAGCGTTCCGCGCAAGCCGGGCCGGTTCATCATCCGTGCGGGTGGCACCACCAACGACTACAGCAACCAGGCGTTCGACATCGACAATGTGGTCGTCGGCATTGTCAGCGGTGGCATCGACACGGTCACCACCTACGACTTCGAGACCACGTCGGCCGCGCCGATCACGGCGACGGTCACGGCCGCTGCGCTGCAAGGCTGGTCGTGGCTGGAAGACCACCCGAACGACAACGCGCCGGTGACCCCGGTGTTCGCTGCCGGTCCGACACCGGGGGTACCGGCAGGCGTCGGGTCCGCGACGTACCCGCCCCTGAACGTCAACCAGGCGATCATGATCTCCCGGCCCGACTACACCGGCGTCAAGCTGCGGCTGCTCTCGGCACTGTCGTATTCGACGTACTCCACCTCGGCGACGTTCGCGCCGCAGCTCGGGCTGGAGATCAAGTACTCGGCGTCGGCCACGGTCTGGCAGGGCCGGCTGATGTTCGTGCCGTCGGGCAACACGCTCGGCTGGCACACATGGAACACGATGGATCCCGCGGCGGGCCGCTGGTATGCGAGCAACACCGTCGCCAGCGGCGGTCGATGCATCGCCACGCTGTGCACGTGGGCCGAGGTGCTGCGCAATTTCCCGCAGGCCCAGGTCGGGAACCCGTCCAATGACGGGCTCGATCCCGGCCGTCTCATCGTGCGCGTCGGCGACTCCCACTTCGACTACAGCGCCGAGCGGTTCGACGTCGACCAGCTGTCGGTCGGTGTGGTCGCCCCGGGCGGCGTAGCGACGGTGAAGACCTGGGACTTCGAGCCGACGCTCGCCGGCGCACCGACCAACGTCGTGGCCACGGCCGGCAATGCTTCGGCAGGCGTGACATGGACGGCCCCTGCCGCCACCGGCACCGGCCCCGTCACGGGCTACACCGTGACGGGCGGCGGGACGTGCGTCGTCACAGGCACGACGGCGCAGTGCACGGGCCTGACCAACGGCACCACGTACACCTTCACCGTGCAGGCCGTGACCGCAGTGGGCTCCAGCGCCGGCGCGGCAAGCAACGCAGTCACGCCGAAGACGGTGCCCTCGGCGCCGACCTCGGTCACGGTGGTTCCCGCCGATGCATCAGTCATCGTCGGCTGGTCAGCACCGGCCAACGGTGGTGCGGCCATCACCGGCTACACCGTGAGCGCGACACCCGGCGACGGCTCATGCACCACGACCACGGCGCTCACCTGCGCAGTGACGGGGCTGGCCAGCCAGACGTCCTACACATTCACCGTCAGGGCCACGAACAGCGTTGGCACCGGGCCCAGCTCGGCCGGCGTCGTCGGTCTGGCGACCCAGGTGGAATCACAGGGCCCCGTGCAGACCACGCCGGACTTCACCCCCGTCGGGCCGAAGCGGGTGTTCGACACCCGTCCCGGGCACAGCCCGGAGGCACTCGTCAAGGTCGCCAAGCAGCTCGTCGGTGGCGAGCCTGCGATTCTCGAGGTGCCGATCAGCGGCGTGGGTGGTGGCCTGGTGCCGTCGAGCGGCGTCGGGGCGGTGTCGCTCAACGTCACGGTCACCGAGGCCTCCGGCTCCGGGTTCGTGACGGTCTACCCGTGTGGCAACCGCGCCCTGGTCTCGAGCGTGAACTTCACGGCGGGCACGACCGTCGCCAATGGTGTCATCACCCCGCTGTCATCGACCGGCACTGTGTGCTTCTTCAGCAGCCATCCGGTGCACCTCATCGCCGATGTCAACGGCTGGTTCGCCAGCGGGCTGGCCTTCGTTCCCGTCAGCCCCCAGCGGGTCATCGACACCCGACCCGGGTTCAGCCCCGAGGCGTTGGTGACCGTCGGCACGGCCCGCATCGGTGGCGGCACGTTCATCGAGGTCCCGGTCAGCCCACTGCCGGGTCTCGTCCCGGCCAGCGGTGTCGGCACCGTGTCGCTCAACGTGACGGCCGTCGACCCGGCCGGCACCGGATACATCACGGTCTACGCCTGCGGCACTCGCGACGAGGTCTCCAGCCTCAACTACGTGGCCGGCCAGACCGTGGCCAATGCCGTACTGGCGCCGATCTCGGCGGCGGGGACGGTGTGCTTCTTCAGCTCCCGGACCACCGACCTGGTCGTCGACATCAACGGCTGGCTGAGGGCCGGATCCGGGTTCACCGGGGTCGGACCCAAGCGTGTGATCGACACCCGTGCCGGGATGAGCCCCGGGGCGCTCTGGTGACAGTGACGAAGGCCAAGATCGGCGGCACCACCGTGCTGGAGATTCCGGTCACCGGCCTGGCCGGCACGACGCCCAGCACCGGTGTCAGCGCCGTGTCGCTCAACGTGACGGCCACCGACCCGACCGGTGCCGGCTACCTCACCGTGTATCCGTGCGGCACCCCCGGAGAGGTGTCGAGTCTCAACTACACCACCGGTCAGACAGTGGCCAACGCAGTGATCAGCCCGGTCTCGGCGACCGGCACGGTGTGTATCTACAGCCAGCAACCGACCGATGTCATCGTCGACATCAATGGTTGGTTCGCAGCGCTACCGACGAAGTGACAGGAGATGGTGGCCCGGCGCCTGTGCCGGGCCGCCATCATCGGCCCCAGCCCTCGATGCAGCCGATCGCATAGCCGACGGCTCGGCACACCTTCGACACCGTGTCCTCGTCGACACGGCCGACGAACCGGGTGAGCGAGGCCTGGGAGATCGTGTGCAGACCGTCTCAATTGATGTGGCACATCCCGCTCGCGCATGTGGAACGCTCCGAATCAGCCCTTTCAGTGACTGCGCCCCTCTTCGGCCGGCCCGTGGCATTCAGTAGGGTGCAGGCGTGATCCTGTCCGACCGCACACTTCGCGAAGAGATCGCTGCGCAGCGCATCATCATCGAGCCGCTCGACGAGACGAACATCCAGCCGTCGTCGATCGACGTCCGCGTCGGCAACCTGTTCCGGGTCTTCCGCAACCACACCACCGGCGTGATCGACGTGAAGCAGGACCTCGAAGACCTGACCGAGCTGATCACCGTCGCCGAAGACGGCGTGTTCATGCTGCATCCTGGCGAGTTCGTCCTCGGCTCCACGCTGGAGCGCATCGGGGTGCCGAACAACCTCGTCGCGCGCATCGAGGGCAAGTCCTCGCTCGGCCGGCTGGGTCTGTTGATCCACTCGACGGCCGGGTTCATCGACGCCGGCTTCGACGGGCACATCACGCTCGAGCTGAGCAACGTCGCCAGCCTGCCGATCACCATCTACCCGGGCATGAAGATCGGCCAGGTCAGCTTCGTGCAGATGACGACGGCGGCCGACAAGCCCTATGGCAGTGGTGCCCGCGGCAGCAAGTACCAGGGCCAGCGCGGCCCCACCCCGAGTCGCTACTTCGAGAACTTCGCCAAGGATGCCCCCGATGACGAGTCGCTGGCGGCCGACGGCGGTTGAGGCTGGTTCCGCAGCTGAGCCCGACTCGGCGGGCACTTCACAGCGATGCGCGCAACCGACGCATTCCTGCGCTCACCTCGAGCCGGCCTGTGACCCGGTTGTGGTGGAAGTCTCCGCCGTACTTCGTGGTCAAGATCCGCAAGTACTCCATGAATGCGCGCGCCGCCTGCGTCAACCGTGCCTCACCGCCGTGGACGATGTACCCCGTGTAGACCGGTCCTCCGACCAGTTCGCGCCAGTCGATGTCGGGGCCGATCATGTAGGTGGTGATGCTGCTCAACGCCATCACGCCGAGCCCGTGGCGGACCAGGTCGATGCCGACGCCGATGTCGTCCACGACGGAAACTCCCGGCCGGTTCGCGGGCGCCAAGTAATGGATCGCCACATCCATCGCCTTGTCGTTGGTGAGTGTGATCAGCGGTTCGTCGTCGAGGAGGTGGGCGTCGATCGGGCCGATGGTGCCCGCCAACGCGGCGCAGCCGGGCCGCGCCGCGACGCCGAGCGGACCGAGGTCGAACATCGGTACAGCGGTGATGTCGTCGGGCACCGTCTGCGGATCCTCCAGCACGATCACCCCGAGGTCGGCTTGGCCGGAGCGGATCGCGCGATAGACCTCGTCCTCCGACTTGGTCTCGACCCGGACCGTCAGATCGGCGTAGTGCCGCTTGAGCATCGAGAGCGTGTCCGGCAGGATCACGTGCAGATACCGGGTCGCGCCCAGGATCGTCAGCGTCTGCTGCTCGGCGCCATGGATCTCCGCGCTCGCCCGGCGGATCAGTTCCGAGCTCTCCGCGAACGCGCGCAGGTGCGGCAGGATGCGCTCACCTTCGGCGGTGAGCAGGGATCCTGACGGACCGCGTTCGAGAAGGTTGAGCTGTAGCTCGCGCTCGAGGCGGGCGATCTGGCCGCTGACGGCCGGCTGGGACATGTGCAGTGCTTGGGCCGCGCCGCGGAATGACTTCGTGCGGACCACCTGCTCCAGACACTCGACCTGCAAGAGGGCAACCATCTTCAGTCCGTCCTTCCACGCTCGCCCGCCCTGCTCACTGTGACAGAGGTTGTCGAGAGATGGCCAGATGAACTCGTATCGGCGTTTCGGCGGTCACTCACTCAGGTGCCGGCGAGTCGTTGCGGAACATCGTGCGCAGCCGAAGCTGGAGGCCCGAGACGTACAGCAGCAACTTGTGGTTGGCCTGCTTGGCGGCATCGGGGTCGGGGGCACGGGCGAAGGCATCGGCGAGCCGATCGAACAGCACGACAAGATTGGTCGACGGAGTCGCCAGGTCGAGGAACTCCTCGACAGCAGGGCGAACCGTGTCCCGGAGCGCGATGGTCTCGGCGATCGCAACCTTGGCGTCCTCGGTCGTGACCTCACCGGCGGCATGGCGGCGGTACAGCGCGCATGTGAAGGTGCCGCACACCGTCGGGCGGTCGGCGTAGATCGTGCAGCACTGTCCATCGAACGCGCCGCAGCCGAGGACCATCATCGGGCCGGTGCCGATCGTTGCGATCACCGAGCCTGCGGCCTCGAGTACTTCGCGCTTGTCGCCCGGCGCGATCGGGAGGTGCCGGAACAGTGTGCCGTCACAGCAGATGCCGCAACCGACACAGATCGAGTCGGTCACGTCGGCGTGGTTTCAGTCCCCGGCAACGGGTGCGCTGAGCGGTGCCTCGGCGAGCGCCTCGACGCGGATCCGCTCACCGTTCTCGATGGCTTCGAGGAGGTGGATCGCGATGTCGGCGACCTTGACCTCGCTCTCCTCTTTTCCGGCAGCTTTCACGCCATCGTCGAGCATGATGTAGCAGAACGGGCAGGCCGTCGCCACCCGTGAGGCGCCGGTGGAGATGGCCTCCATCGCCCGCTCGTCGTTGACCTTGGTGCCGATGGACTCTTCCATCCACATCCGCGCCCCGCCGGCGCCGCAGCACATGCCCTTGGTGCCATTGCGGCTCATCTCGACGACCTCGATGCCCTTGATCGATGCAACGACCTTGCGCGGGGCGAGGTAGACGTCGTTGTGACGACCGAGATAGCAGCTG
>JANXUX010000245.1 GCA_025351965.1 Actinomycetes bacterium
CGACGATGGCGATGGCGTCATCGTGCCCCGGGTCGCAGTCGAGGATGATCGGGGGGCGGAGCGTCGTGGACATACGCCCAACATGATGCCGCGCTCGCGATTGTTCGCACCAAAATTCGCGCCCACGGGGGCCGAGACCTTCGCGGAACCGAGTTTCGTTGGGGTGTCAGTCGGGCGGGGGCGGGGTTGTCAGTCGGCGGGGGTGAGGGTTCCGTCGGGGGCGAGAGTGACGGCGCGGCCGACCCATTCGCCGACGCACATCGCCGCAGCCAGGGCGCGGTCGGTCGAACGACCCCAGGCCCGGCGGCCGTCGGTGAGCAGGCAGGCTGCGTTGGCGGTCTCCGGGTTGCCGTCGCGGTGGTGCATCACGCTGTAGGCCTCCACCGTTGCCGGGCCGGCGGCCTCGTCGGCGGTCGCGACCTCACGGCGCGGCATCGCGTCGATCTGGTCCTGTGGGTACGCGTATCGGAACCCGCCGGCCGGCGGTTCGGTGCTGTAGACGCCGAATGCGTGCTTGGTGGTGTAGCCGCCGTTGGCCCAGACCAGCCCGGTGGTGCCGGGCGCGTCGCGCAGAGCGTCCATCGTCGCCGCAATCGCGTGCATCACGTAGTTGTTCCACGGTCCGCCGGCGAACGGCAGCCCGCCGGTGCGGGTCAGTTGACGATCGAGCGACAGTCCCAGCGACTGCGCGCCGAGCTGTACTGCCGACGGGAAGCAGCTGTAGAGGTCGACGATGTCGATGTCGGCGATCGTCTTGCCGGCCAGTTCCAACGCCGTGCGTCCACCCAGCTCGACGGCCGGGGTGCTGGCGAACGTCCACCGGTTGCTGACGTACTTGTGTTCGTGGCAGTCGGTGCCCGAGTGGATGAACACCCAGCGGTCGCGTGGCACACCGAGCTGCTCAGCGCGTTCGACGCTGCACATGATCAACGCCGCGGCCATGTCGACGTCGTTGTTCGAGTTCATGTATTTCGTGTAGGGGAAGCCGATCATCCGGTTGGAGGCCGTCGGCGTGCGGATCTCCTCCGGTGTGCGTTCGGTCTGCAGCCACGCGTTCGGGTTGTCGGCCGCGACGGCACTGAAGCGCGACCAGAGCTCGCTGGCCACGACGGCCTGTTCCTCGACGGTGCGCCCGGCTGCAGCGCGGATCGCGGTCTCGAACATCGGGTAGATCTGGACCGGCATGTAGATGCCGAGTGCCTGCTCGGCGGGATGGCTCATGTCGAGGTCCTCGCCGGTCGTTTCGGGCTCCTGTCCGGCCGGCGCCGTCGGCCAGTGCAGGTCGATGCCTTTCTTCTTGGCCCTGGCCTTCGTGCGGGTCGCCTCGCCGCCGGTGAGGATCACGAGATCGCGTTCGCCGGCCAGGATCTGTCGAGCGGTGGTGTTGACGAGCGTCTGCGGGCTGTTCCCGCCGTGCGTGGTCAGGACGGTGCGTTCGGGATTGAGGCCCAATTGCTGGGCAATCACGTACGCCGGGTCGCCGTAGCGCCAGCTGAGCAGGGCGACCACGGCGATCGAGTCCGGGTTCGGTACCTCGTCGAGGCCGGCGTCGGCGGAGGCGGAGCGGATCGCGATGCTCATCATCGACGCAGGGTCGAGTGCGTCCTCGACGGAGTCGACGTGCTGGGCGAACTGCCCGCAGCCGATCAGGATGGGGGTGTGGGGGTCGAGCGCCATGTCGAGAGGCTAGAGCCGACGCTTCGAGACGACCCGCCTGTCGGACAATTCGCTCTATCATCACAAGATGCTGGTGCGGCTCGAGGTCGATGGGTTCAAGAATCTCGTCCAGTTCGAGGCGTCGTTCGGTCCGTTCAACTGCATTGCTGGCGAGAATGGCGTGGGAAAGTCGAACGTCTTCGATGCGATCCAGTTCCTGGCGCTGATCGCCGATCGGTCCTTGCTCGAAGCGGCTCAAGAGGTTCGCTCGAGTCGTCAAGACAGCGTTGGCGAGCCCGAGCATCTGTTCACCGTCGGGGCGGAGCACCCGTCGATGTGGTTCGCCGCCGAGATGGTCGTGCCGAGGTTCGTCGAGGACGATTTCGGGACGACTGTGCCAGCGTCCATCACGCTGCTTCGCTACGAGGTCCGGGTCGGTTTCGAAGCGCCGAGCGGTTCCGCTCGTCACGGACGACTGGTCGTCGAAAGTGAAGAACTTCGCCACATCAACAGAGGTGATGCACACAAGCACCTCCGGTTTCCGCTGTCCGTTCGGGGCTTTCGCAATGAGATCGTGGCCGGTGAGCGTCGTGGCGGGCCGTTCATCTCGACGGAGATCGACAATGGCCGCATCACGGTCCACCAAGATGGCGGCAGCCGAGGCCGCCCTCGACGCGCGCTGCCGACTCGTGCCGGCACAACGGTCGTGAGCACGATCAACAGTGCTGACGACCCAACGATTCTGGCGGCGCGACGCGAAATGCAGTCGTGGCGTCGGCTTGCGCTCGAACCCTCGGCATTGCGCGCAGCAGATCGTTTCACGGACCCTCAGATCATGGCGAGTGATGGTCGGCACATGGCAGCCGCGCTCTTTCGAATCGCCTCCGGCGGCGCGACCGGCGCGCCCGAAGACGTGTACGCCCGAGTCGCAAATCGGGTGTCGGGACTGGCGGGCGTCGACATCCGTTCCTTGCGGATCGATGTCGACGACGTTCGCCAATTGCTGAGCCTTGTCGTGATCGATGGTCATGGGAGCGAGCTGCCAGCTCGTTCCCTGTCCGAGGGAACCCTGCGCTACCTCGCTCTCTGCGTTCTGCTCGAGGATCCGTTGGCGACGGGATTGATCACGATGGAGGAGCCTGAAAATGGCATCCACCCGGCCAACCTCGGTGAAGTGGTGCAGCTCGTGCGAGATCTGGCAGTCGACCCCGAGCTGCCGCCTGGCCCGGACAACCCACTGCGTCAGATCATCGTGAACACCCATTCTCCGGCTGTTGTACAGCTGGTCGGGGAGGAGGATCTGATGGTTGCGCGGGAACACACGGCGCTGATCGATGGGCATCGAGTGAAAGCGCTCCAGGTGCGCGGTATGCGCCAAACGTGGCGGGAGACTGCTGCTCAGGCAGGTGCGACCAAGGCGGATCTCCTGCCCTATCTGGCCCATCCCCCTGGAACCCAGATCACGCTCTTCGACGTTGCATGATGCTGCAAGGCATCTTTCTTGCGGACGGCGCCTCGGACCTCCCACTTGACACCTGGAGCGGATCTGCGCCGACGCAGGGCGCGCCGTCGCTCTGACTCCGATCGACCCGCGGCACCTCTCGGGGGTTGGCCACACCGTTTTCGGCCGACTCGAATTCTTGGTCGATCAAGGTGTGTCGGTCGACATCGTGTTCGTTCATCGAGACGCCGAAGGCCAGGATCCGAGTTTTCGGCGCGCCGAAGTTGCCTCTGCGGCTCGAGACAGTCGTGTCGAGGTGCCGGTCGTGCCGGTCGTGCCAGCGAGGATGACCGAGGCCTGGTTGCTCCTCGACGAGGGAGCAATTCGTACCGTGGCTGGACGCCCGTCTGGACGAGGTGCGCTCGGTCTGCCGTCGCGACGCGACGTGGAGCGGATCGCGAATCCCAAGGCCGCACTCGCCGAGACACTGTTGCAGGCGAGTGAGCTCTCGGGCCGCCGGCGCAGTCAATTCTCCCGCGACTTTGCACGCCACCGGGCGCTCCTTCTCGAACGGCTGGACGCGTCCGGGCCCGTGCGCGAGCTCGCTAGTTGGAGGCAACTCGTCGAGGACACCGAGGTCGCGCTGCGCGATCAGTCGTCGTGAGGCACGACCGTTGGGGCAGTGCGGCAGTGTGGGCATAAGCTCGGCCTGTGTCACGCATCGCGATCGGATCCGACCACGCCGGCTATCTGCTCAAGCAGCACTTCATCGAGGTGCTCCAGGGGGCTGGCATCGAGGTGATCGATCACGGGACGCACAGCACCGAGAGCGTCGACTACCCACCGATCTGTTCCGCGGTCGGTCGCACTGTCCGCGACGGGCGCGCCGACGTCGGC
>JANXUX010000310.1 GCA_025351965.1 Actinomycetes bacterium
GATGGGTCTCAAGCCAAAGATTCCCGGCCTCGTCAAGGGCCTCGGCGTCACGTTCAACACGATGATGCACACCTTCAAGGACGGCGCCAACACGGTGCAGTACCCGCACGAGAAGGAAGCCCCGCCGATTCGTGCACGCGGCGTCATCGCCCTGCGCGAGGACAACTGCACGTCCTGCATGCTCTGCGCGCGCAGCTGCCCGGACTGGTGCATCTACATCGAGGGCCACAAGGAACTCGCCCCGCCGCGCCGCGCCGGTGGAGCGCCGCGCAAGGTCAACAAGCTCGACCGCTTCGACATCGACTACGCGCTGTGTATGTACTGCGGGATCTGCGTCGAGGTCTGTCCGTTCGATGCGCTGTTCTGGAGCCCGGAGTACGAGTACAGCGAGCCCAAGATCGCCGACCTCCTCCACGACAAGACCAAGCTCGGCGAGTGGATGGAGACCGTCCCCGAGGCGCCCGAGCTCGAGGTCGGCGCCGTCAAGCTGGGCAAGAAGTGATCGCCGAAGCGCTCGTCGCGCAGAACATCGCGTTCGGGATCGTCGCCGCGATCATGATCTTCGGTGCGATCCGTGTCGTCAGCAGCAGCAACATCGTGCACGCCGCACTGTGGCTGGTGATGGTGCTCGCCGGAGCCGCGGCCCAATACCTGCTCGTCTATGCCGAGTTCGTCGCCGTCACCCAGGTCCTCGTCTACGTCGGCGCCGTGATGGTGCTCTTCCTCTTCGGTGTGATGCTCACTCGGGCCAGGATCGGCAAGGAAGGCGACCTCAACAACAAGAACTGGGCCATCGGCATCCCCGTCTCGGTCGTGCTCTTCGCTGCCATGTCGATCGCGCTGATCCGTGGCTTCGGCGACGAGCACTTGCCCGGACCCAAGGATGCGACCCGCATCGACACCCGCCTCGTCAGCGACAGCATCTTCGGCCCGTACCTGCTGCCCTTCTGGGCGCTGTCGTTCGTGCTGCTCGTCGCCGTCATCGGCGCCATTGTCTTGGCCAGGAAGGATTAGCCCGTGCTGATCAACCAGTTCCTCCTCCTCGGAGCCGTCCTGTTCTGCATCGGCGTATACGGCGTCATCGCGCGCAAGAACGCCGTGCTCGTGCTGCTCAGCATCGAGCTGATCCTCAACGCCGTGAACCTCAACCTGCTTGCGTTCGCGCTGCGCAACCACAATCCCGACGGCCACGTCTTCGCGCTCTACGTGCTGGCCATCGCTGCTGCCGAAGTCGGCGTGGGGCTCGGTCTGGTGCTGTTGATCTACCGCAACAAGAAGTCGATCTCGCTCGATGAGCTCTCCGAGATGAAGGGCTGACCATGTCTGCCGCACAACTAGGGCTCGCAGCTGAAACGGGTTGGTTCCTCGAACACGCCTACCTCATCCCGATCGTTCCCGCGGTCGCCTTCGCGCTGATCATCTTCTTCGGCAAGCGCCTGCCGATGAAGGGCAGTGAGATCGGCCTCGCCTCGATGGCGGCATCGCTGGTGCTCGCCGCCGGCACCGCCTACCAGTGGATCGACCGCGTCGACTCCTTCGCCGGCGAGGGTGATCACGAGGGTGCCCTCGGCGGCTTCGCGCGCGCCTTCCGCTTCGCCGAGGAGGGCCACGCCAACTACGTCGAGCCCGTCATCCGCAAGGTCGTGTGGTGGCAGAGCGGCGGCGTCGAGATCGGACTCGGCCAGCACATCGACGGCCTCGCCGTGATGTTGCTCGTGCTCGTCACGTTCATCTCGCTGCTCGTCCAGATCTTCTCGCTCGAGTATCTCCGCGGCGATCGTCGCTACACCCATTTCTTCGCCGCCCTGACCCTGTTCAGCGCCGGCATGTTGGCGATGGTGCTGGCCGAGAACATGGTCCAGCTGATCCTCGGCTGGGAGATCATGGGCCTCTGCTCGTTCATGCTCATCGGTCACTGGTGGGAGGAAGAGGCCAACAGTCGAGCTGCGCTGAAGGCGTTCTTCACCGTGCGTGTCGGCGATATCGGCCTGCTCGTCGGTACCGGCGTCATCTTCTTCGGTGCCAGTGCGTATGCGACCAAGCTCGGCAACGGTTCGAGCGGGTTCAGCATCGACACGATCAACCAGTGGGCGCTGAGCGGCACCGGATCGCGCAGCGTGCTCCTCTGGGGCTCGGTGGCGCTGTTCATCGCTTGCATCGGAAAGAGCGGGCAGTTCCCGCTGCACACCTGGCTGCCGGACGCAATGGCCGGTCCGACGCCGGTCAGCTCGCTGCTCCACTCGAGCACGATGGTCGTTGCCGGGGTGTTCCTGGTCGCCCGCCTCTATCCGCTGTTCCACACCGGGCTCGAGATCAACGTCGCCGGACAGCATTTCAACCTGATCGCCGTGATCGGTGGCATCACGATCCTGATCGCTGCGGCGCTGGCGTTCGTGCAGAACGACATCAAGAAGGTGCTCGCCTACTCGACGGTCAGCCAGCTCGGCTACATGATGATGGGCCTCGGCGTCGGCGCGTGGACGCCGGCCGTGTTCCACATCTTCACCCACGCCTTCTTCAAGTGCTGCCTGTTCCTGTGCGCCGGCTCCGTCAGCCACAGTGGCAGCCACCACAGCTTCGACATGAAGAAGGACATGGGCGGGCTGCTCCGCAAGATGCCGATCACCGCGGCGTGCTGGATCATCTCGACGTTCGCGCTGTGCGGCGTGCCCTTCTTCTCGGGCTTCTTCTCCAAGGACGAGATCATCGACAACGCCCACCACAACGGGTACAACGTGTTCTTCATCATCGGCCTCGTCGGCGCCTTCATGACGACGGCGTACATGACCCGCGCGACATACCTGACGTTCTTCGGCAAGGCCCGGGGCGCAGCTGCGGGCGAACACCACGACGAGATCACCGTCGTCCACGCCGACCCGCACGGCGCTGCCGCACCGGTCCTGGCGATGGCCAGCCATGGCAATGTCGTCGTCGCCGATGCCTCCCACGGCGGCAGCGAAGCACCGGACGAGGCCGCGGCCTACACGCCCGACGATGCACACGGCCATGATCCACACGGCCATGACGCGCACGACGCCCATGGCCATGACGCCCACGATGCACATGCCGGCCCGCACGAATCGCCGGCGCTGATCACCGTCCCGCTCGTGATCCTCGCGTTCCTCGCCATCGTGTCCGGTTACCTCAACGCCGCGTTCTTGCACATCGAGAAGTTCACCGAATGGGTCGCTGCGGCCGGTGACGGCATCCACTTCCCCGAACTCGACCACGCCCCGTTCAAGTGGGCCAACACGATCCCGTCGATCCTGCTCGTGCTCGCCGGATTCCTGGTCAGCCTCGCGCTGTGCAAGGCCGTGTTCGGCGAGCGCAAGAATCCGCTGCAGGGCCTGACCCAGCGGGTCGCGCCGCTGCGTTGGGGGCACACCTTCCTCGTCAACAAGTACTACCTCGATGTCCTCTACGAGAAGGTCATCGTCCACGGCGTTGCGTATCCGATCAGCAAGGGCATCTACTGGATCAACCAGAACGTGATCGATCGTGCGGTCAACGAGACCGGCATCGAAACTCGCCGCCTCGGTGGATGGATCTACCGCAACATCGACCAGCGCGTGGTCGACGGTGCGGTCAACGCGTCCGGCGCTGCTGCCCGTGGTTCGGGCGGAGCACTGCAGGGGACGCAATCCGGCAAGGTCAACCAATACGGGGCACTGCTCTTCGGAGCCGCTGCAATCGGCGCCCTCGTTCTCGTCATCGTCAACTTCTGAGGAGCCTCACGGCAATGGATGTACTTCGCAACAACAACTGGCTGCTCACCGTTGGCACGTTCTTGCCGGTGCTCGGTGTGATCGTCATGGTGTTCATCCCCAAGGGCAAGGAACTCCTGATCAAGCAGGTGGCACTGCTCACGGCGACTGCGACGCTGGTGATCGGCGCCGTCACACTGGCGCTGTTCAAGTATGGCAGCGCCGGCAAGCTGCAGTTCGTCGTCGACACGTCGTGGATCCCGGTGATCCACAGCAACTACACGATCGGCCTCGACGGGGTGAGCCTGCCGCTGTACATCCTCAGCATGGTCGTCACCGTGTTGGTGATGATCTACTCGTGGGACCACATTCCGGCACCGGGGAACCCCAAGGCATTCCTCAGCCTGATGCTCATCCTCCAGGTCGGCATGGCGGGCACCTTCATCGCTCAGGATCTGATCCTGTTCTTCGTGTTCTTCGAGCTCGTCCTGCTGCCGATGTACTTCATGATCGGCGTGTGGGGCGGCGAGCAGCGTCAGTACGCCTCGCTGAAGTTCTTCCTGTACACGATGTTCGGATCCGCGCTGATGCTCGTTGCGTTCCTCGCCCTGTTCTGGCAGGTGCAGAAGACGAACCCGGATGCGAGCTTCAGCATCCCCTACCTCATCGATCACGCCGGCGATCTCAGTCGTTCGACCCAGATCTGGATCTTTGCAGGCATGTTCATCGGTTTCGCCGTCAAGGTGCCGATGTTCCCGTTCCACACCTGGCTGCCCGACGCGCACACCCAGGCTCCGACTCAGGGTTCGGTGATCCTCGCGGCGATCCTGCTCAAGCTCGGCACCTACGGCTTCATCCGGATCGCGATCCCGATCCTGCCCAAGGCTGCGGTTGCGTGGGCGCCGTACATCGGTGCGCTCGCCGTCATCGGCATCATCTACGGCGCGCTCGGCTGCCTGGCCCAGACCGACATGAAACGACTGATCGCGTTCAGTTCTGTGGCCCATATGGGCTTCGTGATGCTCGGCATCGCCACCCTGACACCGCTCGGTGTCAATGCCGCAGTCTTCGGTATGGTCGCCCACGGCCTGATCACCGGCATGTTGTTCTTCGTCGCCGGCTCGGTCAAGGACCGTTACCACACCCTCGAGATCAAGCGCCTCGGCGGGATGCTCAAGCAGATGCCCAAGCTCGGCTGGATCCTCGGCTTCTGTGCGATGGCGTCACTCGGGCTGCCCGGCCTGGCCGGGTTCTGGGGCGAATTCCCCGCCATCGTCTCGGCCTACAGCCCGTTCGGCGGCAACAGCGGTCTGCCGGGTGTGAGCAAAGAAGTGTTCCGAGTGTTCATGGTCATCGCTGCGGTCGGCACGGTGCTGGCCGCCGGCTACCTGCTCTGGCTGTTCCAGCGGGTCGCGTTCGGTGAGCCCAAGGACGAGTTCGCCGATCACGCCTCCGACGGTCACGGCGCGGTGCACGCCGTCGGTGCTGCGGTGAACGAGACCGAAATCCACGGAGCCGGTCACGGTGACATCCATGACGTGAAGCTCACCGAGTGGATCGCCTGGAGCCCGTTCCTGATCGCGATCGTCGTGCTCGGTGTCTACCCGAACCTGCTGTTCAAGGTCATCGACCCGGCGTCGCAGACGATCCTCAAGGCTTTCGGGAAGGGCTGACCGGTGCTGTCCACCGTTCTCCATTTTTCTGGCCTTGCGGCGACGGGCGACTTCGTCCGACCGCGCATCGACTACCACGCGATGGCGCCCGAGATGATCCTGGCTGCCGGCATCTGCGTGGTTCTCCTCGTCGACCTGTTCGTCGAGGAGAGCAAGCGATGGCTCACTGCGACCATCGCCGGGCTCTTCCTGATCGGCTCGCTGATCCCCATCGTCACGCTCGCCCTGATCGGTGACGACACCCGCTCGATGTTCGACGGCCGCTACGTGGTCGATCAGTTCAGCCTGATCATGAAGGCGATGTTCCTCATCATCGGCTACGTGGTCGTGCTGCTGTCCACCAACGAGATCGAGGAGGGCGGGTATCACCAGGGTGAGTACTACGTACTCCTGCTGGCGAGTGTGCTCGGCATGGTCATGATGACCAGCTCACGTGATCTCGTCAGCGTCTTCGTGGCCTTCGAGTTCTTGTCGATCCCCACCTACATGCTCGCTGCGTGGCGCAAGCGGGATTCGAAGAGCAACGAGGCTGGCGTCAAGTACTTCCTCCTCGGCGTGTTCGCCAGCGCGATCATGCTCTACGGGATGAGCCTGCTCTACGGCGTCAGCCAGTCGACCAAACTCACCGACATCAGCGCGTACCTGTCGGCACACTCGACGACCGGCGTTGTCGCGCTGTCGATCGTGTTCATCGTCGTCGGGTTCGCGTTCAAGGTCAGCGCCGTGCCGTTCCACAGCTGGGCTCCGGACACCTATCAGGGTGCCCCCACACCGGTCACTGCGTTCTTGTCGGTGGCGTCCAAAGCCGGTGGTTTCGTTGCTCTGGTCAGCATGGTCTACCTGACCTTCCCGAGCGCCAAGGACGTGTGGCAGCCGTTCATCTTCGTCCTCGCCGCGTTGACGATGACCATCGGCAACGTGCTCGCCCTCAAGCAGACGAACATCGTCCGGATGCTCGCGTACTCCTCGATCAGCCAGGGTGGCTTCATCCTGATGCCGTTCGTGGTCGCCGGGACCAAGGCCGCGGAGACATCGCTGAAGACCATCGTCGTCTACCTCCTCGTCTATGCGAGCACCAACCTCGGTGTGTTCGCCGTGGTGATCGCCGTCGCCCGGAGGACCCGCAGCGGCGAGATCAGTAGCTACGGCGGGATGCTCACCTGGGCCCCCGGGCTGACTGCGCTGATGACGTTCTTCCTGGCCTCGCTCGCCGGCATCCCGCCGTTCGGCGGCTGGTTCGCCAAGCTCAACGCGTTCCGGGCGGTGCTCGAAGCCGGGACCGGCTTCGGGTATGCGATTGCAATCATCGGCGCCGTCAACACCGTCGTTGCCTTCGGTTACTACGGCAACCTGATGCGCGAGATGTGGATGAAGCCCAGCGTGGACGGCGACAACAGCCCGGTGCGTACGCCGCCGTCGCTGCTCGCCGCACTCGGCATCACCGGTATCGCCACGCTCGTCCTCGGCATCTTGCCGCAGCTCGTACTGCGCTTCGGCGACCTGAACGACCTCGTGCACACCGGTGCCCTCGGCAAGTAACGACGTCCGCGCAGCGATAGCCGCTGGCGAACCGACATCGCCGAGCGGTCGGCGGGCCATCCCGTTCGACCGGTTCATGGACCTCGCCCTGTACGGCCCGAACGGGTTCTACACGTCCGGCGGCAGCGCCGGGCGGCGGGGCGACTTCATCACCGCGCCCGAGGTCGGGCCGCTGTTCGGGGCTGTGTTGGGGCGCGCCCTGGACGCCTGGTGGCGCGAGCTGGGTGAGCCTGACGTCTTCACGGTCGTCGATGCCGGAGCCGGTCCCGGCACGCTCGCGCGCACGGTGCGCGCCGGCGCCCCGGCGTGCCTGGACGCTCTGCAATATGTCGCAGTCGAGGTCTCCGCGGCCCAACGCAAGCGTCACCCGGATGGCATCGAATCGGTCGCTTCGATGCCGACCGAACGGTTCGTCGGCGTGATCATCGCCAACGAACTGCTGGACAACATGCCGTTCCGGTTGTTCGTGATGGACGGTGGCTGGCGCGAGGCCCATGTCGTGGCCGAAGACGACGCCACGTTCGCCGAGATCCTCGTCGCAGCACCGGATCTCGCCGACCTCGGGCTGCCGGCCACTGCGCCACACGGGGCGCGGATCCCGGTGCAACAGACGGCTGTGACGTGGGCCCGAGCTGCGCGAGACCTGCTCGTCGCCGGCCGTCTGGTGCTGATCGATTATTCTGCAGCGACGACCTCGGAACTGGCCGCCCGGCCCTGGCGCCAATGGCTGCGTACCTACCGGGGGCACGACCTGGGCGAGCACTACCTGCGTGGGCCGGGGACACAGGACATCACCGCGGACGTCGCGTTGGACCAGATCATGAACGGTCTCGGCGAGCCCGACGCCGTGCGCGTGCAGAGTCAGTTCCTGCAGCGCTGGGGAATTACCGACCTCGTCGACGAGGGCCGGCGGGTCTGGGCCGAGCAGGCCGCTCGTCCCACGCTGGCGTCGATGACGATGCGCAGCCGGGTCGCCGAGGCCGAGGCACTGCTGGCCGAGCCGGGACTCGGATCGTTCAGCGTCGTGGAATACGGCCCGACGATCAGAGCGCTGCCGTGAAGAAAGCGTGAAGACGGCGGCTAGGTTCGAGCGGGTGACTGACCACGACGAACCGGCCAAAGCACTGTCCGGCCCATCAACTGCTGCGGACCTGGACGAGTCGACGGCCGAACCGGCCGAACTGGCCGAGGAGGTCGCGGAGGTCGCGGAGGTCGAGGACCACGGCGGCGGTCACGCCAAGGCTGGTGCGGGTGCTCTGGCTCTTGGCGCGCTCGGCATCGTCTACGGCGACATCGGCACGTCGCCGCTGTACGCCTTCCGGGAGGCGTTCGAGAAGCACGATCTGAACCCTGCCGATCCGGTCAACGCGCTCGGGGTCGTCTCGATCGTGTTCTGGGCGTTGATCCTCATCATCTCCGTGAAGTACCTGATGTTCGTGATGCGCGCCGACAACCGGGGCGAGGGTGGCATTCTCGCCCTGACGGCGATGGTCATGCCCCGTCGCAAGGGCAAGATGACCCGCAACGCCGCGGTCGTCGTGACCCTCGGGGTGTTCGGCACGGCGCTGCTCTACGGCGACGGCTTGATCACACCGGCGATCTCGGTGCTCAGCGCCGTCGAAGGCGTCAAGGAGGCCACGAGCGCCCTCGACAGCTTCGTCATCCCGATCTCGGTCGCGATCCTGGCTGTCCTGTTCCTGGCCCAGAAGCGCGGGACCGGCGGCATCGGTCGGGTCTTCGGCCCGATCATGGTGCTCTGGTTCGGAGTGCTCGCCGTGCTCGGTGGCAATCAGATCGTGCGCATGCCCAGCGTCCTCAAGGCCATCAACCCGATGTACGGCTTCGACTTCTTCACGGCCTCACCGATGCAGTCGTTCCTGACCCTCGGATCCGTCTTCCTCGTCGTCACCGGCGGTGAAGCGCTGTACGCCGACATGGGCCACTTCGGCAGGCGACCGATCCAGCTGACGTGGTACCTGTTGGTCTTACCGGCACTGATGCTCAACTACTTCGGCCAAGCCGCGCTCATCCTCCGAGAGCCCGAGGCCGTCGAGCACCCGTTCTTCCGGCTCGCTCCGCAGTGGGCGATCGTGCCGCTCGTCATCCTTGCGACGATGGCGACGGTGATTGCTTCGCAGGCCCTGATATCCGGTGCGTTCTCGCTCACCGTCCAAGCTGTGCAGCTCGACTACCTGCCGCGCGTCAAGATCAGCCACACGTCATCGGCGCATCGCGGCCAGGTCTATGTGCCGCTCGTGAACTGGGCCTTGATGGTCGGCTGCATCGGCCTCGTGATCACGTTCCAGAGCTCGAAGAACCTCGCCGCTGCGTATGGCATCGCGGTGACGACGACGATGGCGATCACCACGTTGCTGTTCTACGTCGTCTGTGTGTACCGCTGGGACTGGAAGCGTCGCAAGGCGCTGGCGGTCTGCGTCCCGCTGTTCGTCATCGACCTCGCCTTCCTCGGCGCGAACATCCCCAAGATCCCCGATGGTGGTTGGTTCCCGCTGCTGATCGCGTTCGGGCTGGTCCTGCAGATGACCACCTGGCGTCGCGGACGCGAGCTGGTCGCAGCGCGGATCCATCGCGGCGAGCGCCCCATCGGCGAGGTGCTCGACGAGTTCAGCAAGGTGGTCCGTGTCCCGGGCAGTGCGGTGTTCATGTTCAAAGACCTCGGCAAGGCACCGCCGGCGCTGGTCAACAACCTGCGCCACAACAAGGTGCTGCACAAGACGACGCTCATCGTCTCGGTCGAGACCATCGAGGTCCCGCGGGTGCCGGTGGCCGAACGGCACGAGGTCACCAAGGTCGAACCGGGGGTGTACCAGGTGCTGCTGCGCTTCGGGTTCATGGAGGAGCCCGACGTGGTCGCCGCGTTGGGTACCCTGAACATCCGCGGTCTCGATTTCGACGTCGACGACAGCACGTTCTTCCTCGGCCACGAGTCGATCATCGCGGGCAAGGCACCCGGTATGCATCCGCTCCGAGAGCACCTGTTCGTGGTGCTCAACCGTGGAGCCGACAGCGCGAGCCGGTTCTTCAACCTGCCCAATGACCGCATCTTCGAGGTCGGCTCGCAAGTCGAGATCTGACCGGTCGGGCAGCGTGCAGAAATCATCCGGGTGATGTGGACTCCTCCGTCGTCCTGACGTATGTTAGCGTTACCTAACAAACGTGATGAAGAAGGGTCTTCAACTTCCGTGAGGTCTTCCGTGCACAATCGGCTCCGCATCGCCCCCGCCACGGTGGCCATCGCTCTCGTCACCCTCACCGCCAGCTGCGGCAGCGACGAGCAGTCGTCCGACATCTCGATGGCGGCGCCCACGGCATCCAGCTCGGCCACCGGCGCGGCCGTCACCCGTGCGGTCAGGCTGACCGACAACGGTTGCGAACCCACCTCGCTGACCGCACCCGCCGGCGACGTCACGTTCACGGTGACCAACGCCGTCGACGGCACGGATCTGAAGAGCGAGTTCGAGTTGCTCACCAAGGAGCCGAAGATCATCGCCGAGGAGTTCTTCGCACAGGGCGAGCAGCGAGACGTGAAGGTCCGGGTCCCGGCGGGCGACTACGAGCTGATCTGCGGCGCCCCGAGCAACCCTCGAGCCGCGTTGACCATCACCGGTGAGGGTGGCGAGAACACCGCAGCCGTGACCGTCGATCCTGCCGCACTGCAGGCCAACGTGGATGTATACACCACGTACGTCGACGATCAGATGACCGACATGGTCGCCTCGAACGCAGCGCTGTACGACGCGATCGTGCGTGGCGATCTTGCCGACGCCCAGGCGCTGTACATGCCTGCCCGCGTCCAGTGGGAGCGCATCGAGCCGGTCGCCGAGCTGTTTCCCGACTCCGATGCAGTGCTCGACAGCCGAGTCGACGACTTCGAGGCGGGCCCGACCGATCCCGCATTCACCGGTTGGCACCGACTCGAGTACCTGATGTTCGATCAGAGGACCCTCGACGGTGCCGAGCCGTTCGCTGCTGAGCTGCTCACCAACATCGACGTCCTCGTCACCAACGTGCACGGCATCTCGATCGACGCCTCGACGATGATCAACGGCGCCGCGGCCCTCATCGAGGAAGCGGCGACCGGCAAGATCACCGGAGAGGAGGAGCGTTACGCAGGGACGTCGCTGCTGACGTTCGCCTCCAACGTCGAAGGTGCGAAGGAGATCGTCGACCTCAACGCCGATCTGCTCCGGGGCGTCAACCCGACGCTGTACGCGGCGATCGAGCAGAGCTTCGCCGCGATCGATGCCGGCCTCGCCGAGTATGCCAACGGTGACGGCACCTACGCCCACTACGACACGCTCACCGACGCCGATCGGGCGCCGTTGCAGGCCGAGCTGGCCACGCTGTCGGAGGACCTGTCCGCCGTCGCCGCCGCATTCGGCCTCGAGGTCAGCTGAGCCATGCGCGCCGGAGTCAGTCGTCGTGGGTTCCTCGGTGGCAGTGCCGTTGCCGTCTTGTCGACGGCCGCCGGAGGTTCTGTCCTGGCCTCGTGCTCGAAGGACGCAAGCGCTGACGCCGAGCGTCGCCAACGGATCGGCTTCGAGGGCGTCCACCAGCAGGGCATCGTGACGCCTGCCCAGCAGCACGCGATCGTCGTCGCTTTCATCTGTGTCGCCGCTGATGCGGTTGCGCTGCAGGTGATGTTCCGGACCCTGACGACCGAGGTGCGTGACCTGATGTCCGGAGCGGTGGCGCCGACGCTCGATCCGCTGCTCGCGCCCGTCGACAACCTCATCGTCGGTGTGCAGCCGCCGGCCGACAACCTCACGGTCACGGTCGGGGTGGGGGCGTCGCTGTTCGACGACCGCTTCGGCCTGCGGGCGCGCACGCCCACCCAACTGCGGCCGATGCCGACGTTCCCGAACGACAAGCCAGATCCGGCCCACCTGCACGGCGACGTGGTCATCCAGATCTGTGCCGAGACGCCCGAGATGTGCAACCACACCCTCCGCCGGTTGATGCGCGCGACACGCGACTCGCTCGTGCTGAAGTGGATGCTCCCCGGATTCACCCAGCCCAACACCCTCGGCACCGGCCGGGCCTCGCCGCGCAACCTGCTCGGGTTCAAGGACGGTACCGCCAACCCGAACCACGCCGAGGATGCGTTGATGGACGAGCTGGTGTGGGTTCAGGCGGGCGACGACGAGCCGGCGTGGACCGCTGGCGGCACGTACCAGGCCATCCGCTTGATCCGCAACCGGGTCGAGTTCTGGGACCGCACCCCGCTGCGCACCCAGGAGACCATCATCGGCCGTGACAAGGCGACCGGTGCGCCACTCGGCATGACCGCCGAGACCGATGTCCCCGACTTCGCCGCGGATCCCGATGGCAAGCAGTTCCGCCTCGACGGGCACATCCGCCTCGCCAACCCACGCACCGCCGAGACCGAGAGGAACTGCATCCTGCGCCGTGGGTACAACTACAGTGCCGGCTTCGACAAGGCCGGCCAGCTCGATCAGGGGCTGCTGTTCGTCTGCTTCCAACGCAGCCTCGACGACGGGTTCATCGCCGTCCAGAACCGTTTGAACGGCGAGGCCCTCGAGGAGTACATCACGCCGTTCGGCGGCGGGCTGTTCTTCGCGCTCCCGGGCGTCACCACGGCCAGCGGCTCGTTCGCCGACGCACTGTTCGCGTCGTCGTGACCGGGGATTTCGTCCGCCCCCCGATCCGTTATGGGCAGAGAATATTTCATCCAGCTCTGATTGGTACTCGTAACACGAGATGGACAGAATGAGAACTTCGAAAGGAAGGGTACCCATGCATCACCGACCACGTCAGATCAGTCGTTCCCTCGCCGGAGCCGCGATCGCCGCAGCCCTCGGGCTGTCTGGCTGTGGCTCCGACAGCAGTAGCTCGTCCGGGACGAGCGCGGCGGCCGAGACAACCGTTGCGCCCGAGTACGTCAAGGTCGATCCCGCCGTCGTGACGGCCGGGCTGGAGAAGCTCCCGGGCACGATCGACTCTGCGATCGCTGCCATCGGTACGCCCGATGCGAAGGCCAAGCTGGCCGAGATCGAGGCCGAGTGGTTCAGTTTCGAGGGCACCGTGCGCGAGACCGACACCGCCTTGTACCTCGACATCGAGGACCAGCTGACACCACTGCAGCGCCAGATCGAGGCCGGTGACGCGAAGACAGCGAAGGCCACAGCCGTCACGCTGCAGGGCATCTTCGATCAGTACACGGCCAAGTACCGCTGATGCGCCGTCTGCTGATCGTCGTCGCCGGGTTGATCGGAGCACTGGCTCTGATGTCGTCGCTACCGGCTGCCCCGGCGGCGGCCAGCAGCCGCGACGACGCCATCGAACAGATCCAGAACGTCCGGATCAGCATCGACTTGACGCTGTCGCTGATCAAGCAGGGCAAGAGCCAGGAGGCGTTCGCCGCCGCAGCCAACGGCTACCTCAACCACTTCGAACTCGTCGAAGTACCGCTGCGCATCATCGACAACGACTTGACGATCGGTGCCGAGGGTCGGTTCGCCGACATCCGCCAACTGATCCGCGACAACGCACCTGTCAACGACGTGCGTGACAAGCTGGTCGAGTTGCGCAGCGTCCTCGACACGATCGAGCGCAAGCTGACAGCGACCGGCGCCGCGGCCCCGGCACTGATCTTCGGGCAGAGCTTCCTGATCATCTTCCGCGAGGGCTTCGAGGTCGTCCTGCTCGTCAGCATCCTGCTCGGGTACCTCGAGGCGGCGCGCTCGCCGTCGTTCATCAAGCCAATCCTGGTCGGTATCGGTCTGGCCTGCGTGGCCACGGTCCTCACCGTGGTCCTGCTCCGTCTCGTGTTCGAGTCGCTCCCGTTCTCGATCGAGGTACTCGAGGGCGTCACCGCGATGATCGCCGTGGTCATGCTCTTCTACGTGTCGTTCTGGCTCGTTGCGCGAATGGAGCACAAGCGTTGGATGGAATTCGTGCGTGCCCGGCTGTGGAGTGCAGTGTCGCTCGGCTCGACCTTTTCGCTGGTGATGGTCGGCTTCACCGCTGTCTACCGTGAGGGCTTCGAGACGGCGCTGTTCTACCAGGCGCTCTGGTCGTTCGGCGCAGGACTCGGGATCTGGGTGCTCGCCGGTCTCGCGACCGGGCTCGTTGCGCTGACCGGCGTTGCGCTCGTGATGTTTCGTCTCGGTCGGCGGGTGCCGGTCAAGAAGTTCATGAACATCGCCGTGATCTGCGTGATGATCACCTCCGTGACGTTCCTCGGCAACGCGATCAACGCATTGCAGGCAGGTGACCTGATTGCGTACAACCGGCTCGACAACTGGCCACGTATCCCCATCTTCTTGTCCCAGGTGACCGGCTACTGGCCGACCGTCCAGAGTGTCGTCGCCCAGATCGTGCTGTCCACGATCTACCTCGCCGGCGCGTTGTACGTCTTCGTCATCAAGCCCCGCCGTCAGCGCGCCCAGAACCCTTCGTCGCAGACCCCCGCCACGCAGGCTGCGACGCCCGCGCCGTCGTCGCTCGTCTCGGTCTGAGGTCCGCCCGACCATGGGAGTACGCGTCGGGGTCGACGTCGGCGGCACCTTCACCAAGGCGGTCGCTGTCGACAGCGTGACCGGCGAGCTGGTGGCGCGCTCGGTCGTCCCGACGACGCACACCGCTCCGGCTGGTGTGGCCGAAGGTGTGGTGGCCTGTGTCGCCGCCGTCGCCGCCGAGGTCGGCGCTGACACCATCGAGCTCGTCACCCACTCGACCACCCAAGCCGTGAACGCGCTGCTCGAGGGTGACGTGGCCCGGGTCGGCGTGTTCGGCCTCGGCCGTAAACCGGACCTCGTCAAGGTTCGCCGGCGGACGTCGCTGGCGGGCGTCGAGCTGTCGCCGGGCAAGCGCTTGCCGGCGTCCCCGGTGTTCTTCGACGTCACCGATGGCCTCGATCCCGCCGATGTCCGCCGTGAGCTGGCACGCATCCTCGGTGAGGGGATCGGTGCGGTGTCCGTCGCCGAGGCATTCTCGCCCGACGACGACCGCAACGAGCAGACGATCGTCCAGATCGCCCGAGAAGCCGGACTGCCGGCATGTGCGAGCACCGACTTGTCGGGTCTCTACGGCCTCGAGCTGCGCGCCGTCACGGCTGCGGTGAACGCCTCGATCCTGCCGATCGCGATCCGCACGGCCGGTTACGTGGAGCAGGGTGTGCGCGACGCGCACATCGCGGCGACGGTGATGGTGATGCGCGGCGATGGTGGTGCCACCGACCTCGCCGGCTTCCGGGAGGCGCCCGTGCGAACGCTCTACTCCGGTCCAGCAGCGTCGGTGGCCGGAGCGCTGCGCGTCGGA
This sequence comes from Actinomycetes bacterium, assembly GCA_025351965.1. Taxonomy (GTDB): domain Bacteria; phylum Actinomycetota; class Acidimicrobiia; order Acidimicrobiales; family Ilumatobacteraceae; genus WLMZ01. Next base: position 15,221 of record JANXUX010000310.1, read on the forward strand.
GCGCTGACCGATGGGGTGATCGTCGAGGTCGGCGGGACCTCGACCAACGTCGCTGCGGTGCGTGACGGGCGCCCGTTGATGTCCTACGTCACCGTTGCCTCACACGCGACCGCACTCCGCGCGGTCGACGTGCGCGTGGTCGGAGTCGCCGGCGGATCGATGCTGCGAGTTCGCAAGCGGCGCGTCCATGGTGTTGGTCCGCGCAGCGCGCACATCGCCGGTCTGCCCTACGCGTGCTTCGTCGAGCCGGCACGCCTGGCCGGTGCCACCGCATCGGTCATCGCCCCGCGCGACGGTGACGACGCCGACCACCTCGTGCTCCAGCTCACCGACGGGTCCCGGGCCGCGCTCACGGTCACGTGCGCTGCGAACGCGCTCGGCATCACCGAGGCCGGCGACCACGCCTGGTCGACCACTGCCTTCGACGCAGCTGCCGCAGCGTTCTCCGCCGCCGGCGCATACTGCGGCATCGACGGGCTCGAGGTCGCCCGCCAGATGATGACCGCGGCCAGCGACGCCGTGTGCGAACTGGTCCACAACCTCGTCACATCCCAGAAGCTGCGTCACCCGGTGATCGTCGCGGTCGGCGGTGCCGCGGGTGGTCTGGGTCGCTACGTCGCGACCCGGATGGGCATGTCGTGCACGGTCCCCGACGGCGCCGAGATCATCTCCTCGATCGGTGACGCGCTGTCGATGGTGCGCGCCGAGCGCGAGCGGACGGTGAGCGTGCTCACCGGCGAGGTCGTCCGCCAGCTGTCCGAGGACGCCGAGAACGAAGCCCTCGCCGCGGGCGCAGCTCCCGGCACGGTCGAGGTGCGGATCGAGGAGATGCCCGAGCGCGGTACGGTGCGCGCAATCGCCACCGGCTCGGTCGGACTGCGGACCGGGGCGCTCCCGGGCCAGACGCTGGTGACGCGCGACGCGCTCGCCGGGCGCGAGGGTGCCGACGCGACCGTTGCCCAGTCCGGTGTGTTCTGGCTCGTCGAACGCAAGGGCAGCATCGGCATCATCGACCGCTTCGGCGATCCAGTCGCGACGGTCAAGGGCGAGCGGTCGGCCGTGGGCGACCTCGCCGCAACCGTTGAGCGCCTGACCCGGTACCGGGGTCCGGTCACGCTCCGCCCGACGATCTGGCTGATCAGCGCCGGCCGCATCGCCGAGCTCGGCAGCGGCGACATGATCGACGCCGCGACCACGCTCCACGACCCGAACGACGCCGCCGAAGTGATCCTCGTCGGCAGGAAGACCTGACCCCATGGCTCTCTACATCCCGCTCTCACGGCGGCGCCGCAATGCCGCTCTCGTTGCGATCGCAACGCTGCTGGTCGGCCTCGTCATCGGCTTCCTCACCGGTCGATCCACCGCCGTCACCGCATCGGAGGCGGCCCGCGACGTGCGCACCAAGGGCGACACACTGGGCACCCGCATCGCAGCGCTCGAGATCGAGTACGACCAGGCGATCAACGCGACGGCAGGCAGCGACACCGTTCAGGGCGGCGTGCTCGATGCACTCGACCTCGTCGCAGCTGACACCGACAAGCTGATCGGCGAGGCACCGTGGATCGGTCCGGGCCAGGCCGACGCGCTACATGCCGGCATCGACGCCGTGCGCACGGCGGCGAACGACCGAGTCAGCAGCGACGAGTTCGCGACCGTGGCGACGACGACGGCGAGGACGATCCGGGACACCTTCGGCGTCGAGCCCTGAGCGTCGCGACCTGACCGATCCGTTGCCAACCTCACGCCAACCCGGCCTCGCTAGAGTCGACTCGCTGACCATTGGCATGACAGCGACCTGGGGGGTTCCAAGATGACGACCGACGACCGTGACGCACTGGCCATCGACGCACTGGGTTGGGAGAAGCGGACGTTCCCACCCTCGGCGGCCTTCAGGCAGGATGCGCTCGTCACCGGCACGTCCATGTACGACGAGGCGAACGAGGACTACGAGGGCTTCTGGGCCCGACAGTCCGCTGACCTGATCGACTGGGCGCAGGACTGGACGACGATCTGTGACTGGGACCTGCCGGACGCGAAGTGGTTCGTCGGCGGCCGGTTGAACGTCAGCTACAACTGCCTCGACCGTCACGTCCTAGCGGGCCGCGGTGACAAGGTCGCGTTCCACTTCGAGGGCGAGCCGGGCGACACCCGCAGCGTCACCTACGCCGAGCTGCTCGATGAGACGCAGCGCTTCGCCAACGTCCTCAAAGGTCTCGGCGTCGGTGTCGGGGACCGTGTCAACATCTATCTGCCGATGATCCCCGAGGCGGCCGTGGCGATGCTCGCCTGTGCGCGCATCGGCGCCGCGCACAGCGTGGTGTTCGGCGGGTTCAGCGCACAGTCGCTGAGCGACCGGATCAACGACGCCGAAGCCAAGGTCTTGATCACCGCCGACGGGGGTTGGCGGCGCGGTGAGGTGTTCCCGCTCAAGCCAACGGCCGACGAGGCGCTGGCCACCACGTCGACCATCACCGACGTGGTCGTGGTGCGCCGGGGCGGCAACGACGTGACGATGGTCGACGGCCGCGACCACTGGTACCACGAGCTGATCGACGCCGCGGACCCGGTGTGCCCGGCCGAGCCGATGGACAGTGAGCAGCTGTTGTTCTTGCTCTACACCTCGGGCACGACGGGCAGACCGAAGGGGATCATGCACACCTCCGGCGGCTACCTGACCCAGGCCGCGTTCACCCACAAATACGTCTTCGATCTCCACGCCGACACCGACATCTATTGGTGCACCGCTGATGTCGGCTGGATCACCGGGCACACCTACATCGTCTACGGCCCGCTCGCCAACGGCGCGACCCAGGTGATGTACGAAGGCGTCCCCAACTTCCCCGGCAACGACAGGATCTGGGAGATCGTCGACAAGTATGGCGTCACGATTTTCTACACCGCGCCGACGGCCATCCGCACCTACATGAAGTGGGGCATCGAGGAGCCCGCCAAGCACGACCTCTCGTCGCTGCGTGTGCTCGGCTCGGTCGGCGAGCCAATCAATCCCGAGGCCTGGATGTGGTATCAGGAGTACATCGGCGGCGGGCGCTGCCCGATCGTGGACACCTGGTGGCAGACCGAGACCGGCGGGATCATGATCAGCCCGCTGCCCGGCGCGACCACGACCAAGCCCGGATCTGCGACATTCGCGCTGCCGGGCATCAGGGCCGAACTGGTCGACGAGAACGGTGCCACGGTCACCGCAGGGGGCGGGTACCTGACCCTCACCCAGCCGTGGCCGGCGATGCTGCGCGGCATCTGGGGCGACCCGGAGCGGTTCCGCGAGACCTACTGGAGCCGCTTCGAGGGTCGATACTTCGCCGGCGACGGCGCGAAACTCGACGATGACGGGTACCTGTGGCTGCTCGGCCGGGTCGACGACGTCATGAATGTGAGCGGCCACCGCATCTCCACGACCGAGGTCGAGTCGGCGCTTGTGTCGCACCCGAGCGTCGCCGAGGCAGCAGTCGTCGGCGCGAGCGACCCAACGACGGGTCAGGCGATCATTGCCTACGTGACCCTGCGCGGCGGGCTGGAGGTGGACGAGAAGGTGTTGCGCGACCATGTCGCCAAGGAGATCGGGGCGATCGCCAAGCCGAAGGCGATCTACTTCACACCCGAGCTGCCCAAGACCCGGAGCGGGAAGATCATGCGTCGACTCCTGCGCGATGTCGCCGAAGGCCGCAACCTCGGTGACACCACGACCCTCGCCGACGCCAGCGTCGTCGGCGAGCTGCAGCGGCGCGCGGCCAACGAGCCCGCACCCGACTGATCCGGCCCGAGTGATCCGGCCTGAGTGATCCCACTCCCTGATCGCACCTGGTGAGCAGCTCGGACGGGACGCGGATATCGCTCAACCGTCGGGACCCACTGCCGATACCAGATGGTGAGCTCCGATCCTGACATCGCAGACGAGACCGCTGTGTTGCACGGAGCAATCCCGTACGAGGCACTCGACGGACCGGCTCCGACCGACGAGTTGCGCGAGCGGATGCGCCTGCGTCTGGCCAAGTCGCGTGCCGTGGGTGAACCGCCGATCCGTACGTTGCCCGGCAGTGGGGGAGCGGTGCAGCCGAGTACCTGGCCGTTGAGCGCGGGTTCCGGGCTGCCGATCATTGCGGGCGGTCGCGCCCACGGTGAGGTCGGACAACTCGTCTGGAACTCGGTGCTGGATTCGTTGGCAACCGGGACCACCAACGCGATCGATCCGGTGCCGACCCCGCCCGGCCTGACCTCGCTGGCCCCGCTCGCCCACCAGTCGAGCGCACCGACGCTGCTCCCGCTGCCGTCGCATCCCGTCGTCGCGCCCGTTGATATTGCGCCCGTCGATATTGCGCCCGTCGAGGTCGCGCCCGTCGCCGCGCAGCCATCGGCGGCGCCCATTGCGGCCGACGACATCGCGCCGGCGTTCATCGGCGCCACCCACCACGAGCCGGCATGGATCGTGCCCACCGAGTACGGGCCCGCCGTCGTCGATCCGACGCCTGGACAGGGAATGCCAGCCGTTGCGCCGACGCTGCCGCCGATCCTGATCACCGAGGCGGCGCTGCCCGCTCCGCCGAGCGCGGCCGAGACCGACCCGCTCCCGCTCGCCGATCATGTCCCGATCGTTCCTGCGATGCCGGTTCTCGCGCCGCGCAGCCGCGCTGCCCCGCCGCCGCGCCCGTTGCCTGCGGTTTTGGGCGACGAACTGCCGGCGCCAGCAACGGCGGCGGAGCGCAAGAAGGTGTCCAAGCGGGCGGCCAAGAACGGTACCCAGCCGGTCACGATGTCGAGCTACGCGCAGCGGCACAAGGAGCGCCATCCGGTCCGCTCGTTCCTGTCGTTCGTGCTGGTCCTCGCGCTGCTCGGGGCCGCCGGCTACGCCGGCTGGTACAAGTTCCTGCGCAACAACGTCACCTGGACCGAGGAACTGCAGCCGACGGCCGACTTCGTCGAGTCAGCGGTCCACCGCAGCTTCGCCGAGAACGTGACCGTGAGGACTCTGTCGGCTCCCGAGTACGAGGTGTCCCTCGGCCTCGACGCCCTCACCCGGCTCGACCCGACCGGCGATCTGATCGCCTTCCGAGCGGCTGGGTTGGTCGACGGTCCTGCGTCGGCTGCGGAGATCGGACACATTCTCGCGCCCACCAATGCAGCGTTCTACAGCGCGACCGATCACGCCATCTACCGGCTCGAAGGAACGTCCGCAGCCATGGAAGTCGGACTGATCCGGGCGATGACGACGGCGATCGTTGATCAGGACATCGCGCTCTCGACGACGCTGGCGACGCTCACTCCGTCGCAGCGGACGGGCTTGCGAGCGATGATCGACGGCGCTGCCAACCTCGTCGTGCGCGCCAAGTACCTCGCCGTGCCGGACCTCGAGGCGGCTGTTGCCGACGACGAGGCCGCACGTTTCGCGCTGGCCGGTGTCGACCCAGCTCAGCTGCCGTTCTATCTGTCCGGTGTGCTCGGTTCGGTCGAGGTCGGCTCGACCCGTTTCGCGCAAGCAACGACCGCTGACCCGCTGCACGGGCTCGCGCCGCCGCAGAGCGATGCTGTCGTGTTCGATCCGGCCCTCGGCGCACGCCCCGGTCCGACCCCGGTCGCAGCTGTCGCGCCAGCGCAGGGGCTCGGCGTCGAGTTCTGGTACACGGCGATGGAACCGTCGCTCGGTCCTGATGCCGCCCGCGATGCGGCACTGCGGTGGACGGGTGACACGACCACGACATCGGTGGTCAATGGCCAGCCGTGCCTCTCGTCAACGATCATGACCGCGGGCCCCGAGGATCAAGCATCGCTCCAGGGTGCACTCACCGGATGGGCCGCGAGCCGTCCGCCGTCGAGCAACGCGGCCGTCACTGCGGCAACCGACGGTACGCCGGCGGTGACGATCAGGATGTGCGCACCCGCCGAGGGTGGCGCACCGGTGCCTGGTGCGTCGATCGACACGATGCGCACGTTCTTCGAACGGGCCGAGACCGAACACGCAGTGGTGCAGCGCATCGCCCAGCTGGGTGCCGGAGCGAGTCCGACGGCCGCTGCGGTGGACATCCGCTGCGTGGTCGCTGCGGCACGCAACGGTGCAATCGCCGACTTCGACCCGGTGTCCACCGATCCGCAATTGGTCGCCGCGCTCAGGAACGTCGCTGCGTTCTGCGCGGCCGGCTGAGCCAGTTCGGCCTCGGGATTTCGCCGCTCAGTCGCGCTGGTTGTTGAACTGGAGTGGAATCTCCAGGTCCATGCCCTTGAGCAGCGTCATCACGGCCTGCAGGTCGTCGCGCTTCTTGCCGGTCACGCGCACGGTCTCGCCCTGGGTTTGACTGCTGACACCCTTGGGGCCTTTCTCCTTGATGGTCCGATTGATCTCACGGGCCTTGTCGCTCGAGATGCCGACCTTGATCGTGACGAGCTGGCGGACGGTGTTCTGGGTCGCCTCGTCGATCTTGCCGTAGTCGAGGCCTTTGAGCGAGATGCCGCGCTTGACGAGCTTCTCCTCGACGACGAGGCGCAACGCCGCGAGGCGGTCCTCGCTCACCGTCCGCAACGTCAGCACCAGATCGTTGTGCTCGATCGAGGAGTCGGTGTTCTTGAAATCGAAGCGGTTGCCGATCTCACGCTGGGCCTGATCGATCGCGTTACGGACCTCTTGGTGATCAACTTCGGAGACGATGTCGAAACTTGGCATGCCGAACAGGGTAGCGATCACGAATCGCGGGTGCGTGCCGAGGCGCTGGCCGCTACGCTGCGGACGCTCGTTGGGCGCTGCGGACCGGGTCACCGTTCGGCATCGAACAACGGGTGCCAAGCAAGTGCAGAGTGGCAAACACATAGCAAGTGGGGTCGGTACCCAAGCGGCCAAAGGGAGCAGACTGTAAATCTGCCGGCTCAGCCTTCGAAGGTTCGAATCCTTCTCGGCCCACTCACTGCGAACAGGACGATTCCGGTCGTAGCCTTCAGGGCCGTGATCCTCATCGATGCTCAGGGCCTGGCGGCCTCACGGCCGAATCGTCCGCTGTTCGCGGACGTGTCGATCACCGTCGAGGACGGGGACCGCATCGGTGTCGTCGGCCTGAACGGCAGTGGCAAGACCACGCTGCTGCGGATGATCAGTGGCGAGATCGACCCCGAGGCCGGCGTCGTCCGCCGTGGCCGGGGGGCGCGCATCGGCGTGCTCGCCCAGCTGCCAGTCCTCCCCGAAGGATCCGTCCGCGACGCAGTCGGCCAAGGCTGGCGCGGTGAGGCAATGCTGGACCGGCTCGGTATGTCACCGCTGATCGACGCTCCGACCGATCAGTTGTCGGGTGGCCAGCGCAAACGGGTGGCCCTGGCCGCGCTCCTCGTGCAGGAGTGGGAAGCGCTCATCCTCGACGAGCCGACGAACCATCTCGACCTCGACGCGATTGCCTACCTCGAGGAATGGCTGGCGGCGTACAGCGGAGGACTGCTGCTCGTCACCCACGATCGCCATGTGCTCGACCGGGTGACGACCAAGGTCCTCGAACTCGACCGCGGCAAGGCGTTCCTGCACACGCCGCTCAACCGCCACGCCGGCTCGGGGTACGCCGCGTATCTCGCTGCCCGCATCGAGCGCGAGGAACAGGCCGCCACGACCGAGCAGGCCCGTCGCAACCTCGCTCGTCACGAGCTCGCCTGGTTGCGGCGCGGCGCGCCGGCCCGCTCGACCAAGCCGAAGGCTCGCGTCGATGCCGCCAAGGCGGTCATCGCGCAGCGACCGCAGGAGGCCGCGCGTGCTGGTGAACTGGGTCTGTCGCTCGGCAGCCAGCGCCTCGGATCGAAGGGCATCGAGATCCACGAGGTGGCGTTTGCCTGGCCCGACGGCACCCCGGTGCTCAGCCCGTTCGAGCACGCCCTCGAGCCCGGCGACAGACTCGGCATCGTCGGCCCGAACGGCGCTGGCAAGAGCACCCTCCTGGATCTCATCGCCGAGCGCCTGGAACCCACGGGCGGCAGCATCGATCGCGGTCGGACGGTCAAGATCGGCTACTACGACCAGCTCGGTCGTGACCTGGATCTCACCCAGCGGGTGCGCGACGCAGTGGCCGGCGACAAGGGTGCGCCGTCACTCGAGGACAACGCGTTGATGCGTCGCTTCTGGTTCGACGGGGATGGCCAGTTCGCCCCGATCTCGACACTGTCCGGTGGCGAGCGCCGTCGGCTGCAGTTGATGCTGACCTTGATCGAGCAACCGAACGTGTTGTTGCTCGACGAGCCGACCAACGACCTCGACCTGGACACCTTGCGCGCCCTCGAGGAGTTCCTCGACGACTGGCCCGGCATCGTCGTCGTGGTCAGCCACGACCGGGTGTTCCTCGACCGGACGGTCACCGAGGTGCTGGCACTCGACGGTTCGGGCGGAGCTGCGCTCGTACGCGGCGGCGTGGCTGGTTGGTTGGCTCACCGTGCTGCTCAGGCCTCAGCTCCGGCGTCGCGTCCGTTGCCCCCCGTCTCGCGCGCGATTCCGACATCGTTGCGTCCGATGCCGACCAAGAGCCCGAGCACCCTCCGCCGGCAGTTGGGCGCGGCACAGCGCGACCTGGAAACCGCCATGGATGCCGCCGACCGCATCGCCGCAACGCTGGCCGGGGTCGGCAATGACCACGGTGAGTTGACCCGACTCAGCGATGAGCTCGCGCGAGCGCACACGGCCGTCAGCCGCGTGGAGGAGCAATGGCTCGCCCTCGCGGCTGACGCGGAGTTGCTCGGTCTGGATGTCTGATCCCCGCTGATCGGCGGGGATCGATCAGAGGACGGTGTCGTGGTCGCTGACGATGAGCGCCCCGAGGAGATCGCCGACGGAGTGTCCGGCCTCGATCTCGTGGCGGAGCGGACTGTCGACATTGATCAGGTAGCGGTTGCGTCGGCCGACCTTGATCCGCTGGATGATGCCACCTCGCTCGAGATCTTCGACGATCCCGAACACCGCTCGCTCGGTGATTCCGACGCGCGTCGCGATGTCGCGTAGGCGGGTGTCGGGATCATCGGCGATGCACAGCAGCACGTATCCGTGATTGCTCAGCAGTGTCCACTCGTTGCGACTCCGCGGACGGGTGGTGCTCACCGCAGCTGCGGTGGTCTCCTCTGTTGTCATAGTCATTTTCAGCAGCCCTCTGTTTGACGTTCGGACACCTTGAACATGCACACCTAACATGCCACACTGATCGATGCAAGAACAGTTGTGCTCGCAACCGTCGCCAAGAATATATCAAGTGCCACACACTCTTGCACACCCGACGTGCGGTGTCAGCACCGGTTGCACAACGGGGGTTGTCAGAGGAGCGTTTCCATGACCGCGACATCGAGCCAACGGCTGAACTTGCGGCCGATCTCGCGCTCGATGCCGACCAACTCGAATCCGCACGACGCGTGCAGGGCCCGGCTCGCGTCGCTCGGCCCGGAGATGCGCGCGAAGACGGCATGGAAACCCGACGCCCGAGCCACGTTCAGCAACTCGAGCACGATCAGCTTGCCGATCCCTCGGCCTTGCTGGCCCGTGGCCACGTACACCGAGTCCTCCACGCTGGTGCGGTAGGCGGCGCGCTCCTTGTACGGCGACAGCGAGCCGAAACCGACCACTGTGGGGCCGTCTACGGCGACGATGGCCGAGAACGCGCCGGATCGGTGGGTGATCCAGTCGTACTGATCCTCCAGAGTGCGCGGGACGAGGTCGAAGGTCGCGAAGGAATGGAGGACCTCGTGGTTGTAGATCGCTCGGATCGCTTCGGCATCGGCCGTCGTGGCGAGGCGGAGCTTGACGGCGGGCACGACTCGGAAGCTACCGGCCCCGAGGGACGCGCATCCACCTTCCCGACTGCCAAATCGGCCACAATCACGTGGTCGTCAGACAGAGGAGCCGCTATGCTCGCTCGTCGGTTCTCGCGACCTTGTCGCGCGCCCCGCCCTCTTAGCTCAGTAGGTAGAGCAACGCCATGGTAAGGCGTAGGTCGTCGGTTCGACTCCGACAGAGGGCTCGACCAAACCGTCCTGCGCGTGTTGCGTGTAGGACGCCCCAACCCTGGCGGCGTAGCTCAGTTGGTCAGAGCATCCGGCTCATAATCGGAAGGTCACCGGTTCGAGACCGGTCGCCGCTACCACCCCCCGACAATCCGTACCACCCGGCAACGAAACAGGAGACGAGCTCCCATGAGCAAGGCAAAGTTCGAGCGCACGAAGCCGCATGTGAACATCGGCACGATGGGTCATATTGACCATGGTAAGACGACGTTGACTGCGGCGATTTCCAAGACGTTGGCTTCGAAGG
>JANXUX010000313.1 GCA_025351965.1 Actinomycetes bacterium
GCCCGTCGAGCCCGTCGAGCGCCGGCGGGAGCGGGTGGACGAGGTTGATGACCACGCCGTCGAGGCGGAACCCGCCGTCGAGGATCGCGTTGGCGAGATGCGTGGACTCGTCGATCGCCTCCGACCGTGGGCTGGTCACGAGCACGAACGATGTCGAGTCGGATCGGAGCAGATCCGCCACTTCGCCGGCGCGGGTGCGCAGGCCTTGCTCCATGCCCGACAGCGACCGGAAGAACTCGATTGCATCCTCGACGAGCCGAGGCCCGGCCAGGCGGCGGACCACCCACAAGAAGGCGTTCGTTCCGGCGTTGGCGACTCGGGCGAACGAGCGCGTCGGTATCGTCAGGGCGCGGTAGACGGGATGACCGAGAAAGCGGATCAGCCGGTCCGGCGCCTCGAGCAGATCGATGGCGTCGCGTGACGGTGGGGTGTCGATGATGACGAGGTCGTAGTCCCCGCTGCTGTGCAGTTGGTGCAGGCGCTCGATGGCCATGTAGTCCTGCGCTCCGGCGAGAGACCCGGCGATGCTGCGGTAGACGGGGTTGGCGAGGATCTTCGCGGCCTTGGCCTCGTCGCCGGCGCGTTCGATGATCAGCCGGTCGAAGGTCGTCTCGGCATCCAGCATCAGGGCCCACAACGCACCGCCGTTCGCGCCGACGCCGGACACCTCGTGCGGCTCGTACATCTTCTTGGCGATATCGATGCCCAGGGCATCGGCAAGCCGCCGCGCCGGATCGACGGTCACCACGACGACGCGGCGACCGCGCCGGGCGGCGGCGATGCCGAGCGCCGCCGCACTCGTGGTCTTGCCGACGCCGCCGGGTCCGCAGGTGACGAGCAACGTCGCCGTGTCCACGATCGACGCGAGGTGCGCGCCGGTCGGGTCGGTGCTGCCCGGATCGCTCATGACGCGTTCTCGACGGCCGCAGACAGTGCGTCGGCGAGGATCCCGAGTTCGGTCGGCCCGAGATGGGCGGTGGGCAGGCGGGGCAGCACGATGCGCGGCAGCGGCAGCACTTCGGTCAGCCGGGCGAGCTGGCGGCGCTGACCGGCGAGGCGCATCCGTCCGAACTCCGCCGAGGCCTCGAGGGCGACCTTGTTCATCGATGACAGCTTGACGTTCTGGGCTCTGGCCGCCGCGGCGACCGACAGGGTCAGGCCCGCACGGTCGGGCCAGCAGCCGTTGATGATCAACGGTGCGAGCGCGATGCCGAGGGTCTCCTCGAGGTCGTAGGCGAGCTCGATGGTCTCGTTGACCGGTGTCTCCTCGGGCAGCGTGACGAGCAGCGCCTGACATCGCGCCCCGTCGGCGAGCATCTCGGCCACCTCGTCGGCCTGGACCCGGACCGGACCGTTGGTGACGACCTTCTGCAGCGATGCCGCCGAGTGCAGGAATGCCGCGGCGTGCCCCGCCGGCGGAGCATCGACGACGATCAGGTCGGCCGCACGATCACGCTCCAACTCCTTGATCTTGCCGAGCACCAGGAGGTGCTCGAGTCCCGGCGTCGCTGCCGCGATGGAGTCGAGCTGGGCTGCCGACGCCGCTTTGCGGAGCACCCCGTTGATGCCCTTGAGCTCGAGGTAGTCGGCGAATGCCTGTTGCGCAGGAATCGTGCGGCCACGCACCCGACCCTTGCGGGGCACGGTGAGGAGGACTCGGTCCACGCTGTCGAGCGGTGGCCCGCCGAGCAGCGAACCAACGCCCTCGCGACCGTCCACCGAGATCAACAGCACGTCAGCGCCGGCCCGTGCGGCGAGCAGGGCAACCGCTGCGCCCACGGTCGTCGAGCCGACACCACCCTTGCCCGCAACGACGAGCACAGTTGCGTCGGTGACCCACGGTGGCTGCACAGGCATGAGGGTAGTCCGATGCCAACCCTCCGATTCAGCGATGGTCACTGAAACCGCGAACGGAGTGGCCGCGTCTGGAAACATGGAACGCATTCCCTACACGAAACGGTGAGCAGAGCACTGTGAGCGACAAACTCGACACGAAGACCGGCTGGCTGAGCCCCGACCAGCTCGAGAACATCCGTGCCAACGTGCCCCTCGTCTACGTCGACGCTGTTCCCGTGCGCGTGAACTCGCTCGGCCGGGTCACCCACATCGGCCTACTGCTGCGCGCGGGCGCCGATGGCACGATCAGCCTGATGGCCGTCAGTGGTCGCGTGCTCTTCGGTGAGCGCATCCGCGACGCACTCATCCGTCACCTCGAAAAAGACCTCGGACCCGTCGCGCTCCCGAAGGTGCCGACGAATCCGGCGCCGTTCACCGTCGTCGAGTACTTCCCCGACCCGGACCAGAGTGGCTTCCACGATCCCCGCCACCACGCGGTGAGCCTGGCGTACGTGGTCCCGGTCGAGGGCGACTGCACACCAACGCAGCAGGCGCTCGACCTGGCCTGGTTCACGCCGGAGGAAGCCGTCAGCGACGCTGTCCGCAACCAGATGACCGGTGGCCACGATCGGCTGATCCGGTTTGCGCTCGCCCACGTCGGTGAACTGCCCTAGTGAGGCCCTCGCGTGCGGGCCGAGCGGTGGTCTAGCGGCGCGGCTTCTTCTTGCTGACCAGCGGAGGACGCCGCTCCATCGCCGGGGCTTCGACCGTGGTCGAGTCGTCGATCGTCAGCTGGAAGCCGTCCTTGTCGAGGTCGATCGGCTCCGTCGCGGCCTCTTGCACCTGCACCATGTCGTCGGGCTTGACCTTGCCCGTGAGGGCCTTGTCGAGGCCGAACATGCCGGCCGCGAGGATCCCCCCGCCCCTGCCGTAGCGGCGGCGGGCTGTCTCGACGGGGTCGGGGTTGTCGATGTCGATCGGCTCCAGCTCGACATCGGGCGTCTCGGTTGTGTCGTCGTCCGGTGCGTCATCAGCTGCCACACGGCAACCATAACGGCACCGTCGCGACGACCAGCCGTTGCCCGGGCGGTATACCGCAACCGGGTTCCTCCGTGCAACTACACTGACGGACGTGTCAGAGGGGGATACGATCCACCGCACCGCCACAGCGCTGCGGACCGCGCTCGTCGGTAAGCCGATGCGCAGTTTCAGTGCGCCCCGCCTCGTCGGCCCGATGCCCGGCCACGGTCGCACGATCGAGCGGGTCTCCTCGCACGGCAGACACCTCGAGATCATCTGGGACGACGGCATCACGATGCACACCCATATGCGCATGACGGGTTCGTGGCACCTCTATCGCCACGACGAACGCTGGCGCAAGCGCACCGACCAGATGCGTGTCGCGATCGAGGTCGAGGACTGGGTGGCGGTGTGCTTCAACGCCCCGGTGGTGGAGACGTATCGCCAATTCGACCGGCATCGTCATCCCGGTTTCGGTCGTTTCGGACCGGACCTGTGTCAGCCGACAGCCGATCTCGGTGAGTGTGTCGACCGAGTGCTTCGCTACCCCGATCCGGATGTGCCCATTTCCGAAGTGCTCCTCGACCAACACGTCGCCTGCGGGGTCGGCAACGTCGATCGCAGTGAGGTGCTCTGGGCCCTCGAGCTCAGCCCGTTCGCTGCGGTTGGTTCCCTCGGCGTCGACGATGCCAGAGCGACCGTGGAGACCGCTGCCCGGTTGCTGCGCGCCAACCTCAGCGACAGTGCGCGGGTGACCGTACCGGGGGTGTCCGGTGGTCTTGCCGTGTACGGCCGCAACGGCCAGCGGTGCGGACGCTGCGGTGACACGGTGCAGGTCAAGCGCGTCGGCGAGATGAACCGGCTGCTCTACTGGTGCCCGGGCTGTCAGGCGAGGGGCGATTCGCGCATCTCGCCGACTCCGCCGCTCGGCATGGAACGTCCGATGGACCCGCACCCCGCCGCTGCGCTGTATCTGTCCGACCTGCCGTGGAACCGGCGCGACGACGACCATGAGCCACACGCCGACACGGCCTGACACGCCGCGACACCCTGCGCGGCCTGACACCCTGCGCGGCTACGGGAGGGGAGTGGTGCGCAACCCGGCGATCAGCGCGGCGAACAGCTGGCGGTGCACGCCGGCCCAGTCCGTGTCGGGGGGGCCGATTGCCTCGATCTCCAGGCTTACCGGGCCATGGCACGCCGACCAGAAGACAATCGCCGCGTCGAACGGATCGCCGGCCCGCAGCTCGCCGGCATCCATTGCCCGCTCGATCCGGTCGGCGAGCATGCCGAGCGCTGCCTTGGCGGGATCGACCGCCTTCTCGGACTTCGTATACCCCGGCGCGCGCCGGCCGAACATCAGCTCGTAGTGCGCCCGGTGGGTCAGGGCGAAGTCGCGATACGCGCGTGAGCACTGCTGAAGGTCGGCGATCGTGTCGTCGGTGGTCGGCACGGCCCGCATCGCCTCGCCGAGCCGCTCGAAACCCTCGACGAGGAGGGCATCGACGACGCCGTCCTTGCCGCCGAAACGTGAATACACGTTCATCGTGCTGCCGCCAGCGGTCGAGGCGATGCGCCGGACGGTCAGGGCTTGCGGGCCCTCTTCGGCCAACAACTCGCGCGCCGCCGCCAAGATCGCGGTCGAGGCGTGGTCGGCGGTTCGCTGGGACACGCCCAAACCGTACCGCTCGCGGTGTTTACGGGCATCGCCGATCGTGCGGACCGTTTCCGAGGACACCGCTGCACTCCATACTGTGTGCGTGGGCCTCTTCGGACGATCGTCATCAGCGTCAGCAGCCGCGTCCGAGCAGGAGTGGCGGGGCCGATCGCTGGAGCTCCCAGATGCCGGAGCCGTGCCGTGGAAGGTCGTCTGGGAGGCCATCGCCGTCCCCGACCCGCCGCCTGCCACCGGGGCGATGGCCGCTGTTGGTCTGGACGGGATCAAGGTCGGCTTCAAGAACGACCCGACGAGCGTCTACCACGGTTTCCGACACGGGCGTTGGGTGCAGATCCGCCAGGAACGCACCAAGCGTGGTCAGGCGATGGTCGTCTGGATCGGCGTCGCCGCCCCGCTCTTCTCGCTCGTCGGTGATGACGGCGTCCTCGTCGCGGTCGACGCCCCGGCTACCGTGACCGGGCTGGTCGACGGTCTCGTCGAGGCCCGGGTCTGGAACGGCCTGCGCTGTCACGGCGGAGCGCATGGCATCGTCACCCGACGGATGGTGTCGAACCGGTTCCCACAGGGGTGGATGTTCGACCTCTGGCTCGCCGAAGCGGTGGCCGGGGTGACGTCAGCGCCGCCGCTCGCGCTGCGGCCCGGCGACCCTGCGTCATGGGTGGTGCCCGACGAGCCGGAGGCTGTTCGGCCGTAGGTCTCACCTGGCCCGACCCGCAGCTGGCGGCTCATCAGATGTTGTCGGCACCTCAGCGGCGTCAGACGGCTGCGCCGGCGCGTTCTCCGTCGACGATGGCGGCGTGGGCGCGGCGTGGGGCGAGGCAGTCGCCGATGCGCTGCACGCTCACGCCGGCGGCCTTGAGGTCGTTGTAGAGCCACTCGACCGGGTTCGGCGGCACGGCCAGCACGATCCAGTCGGGGGTGCGGCTGACGTTGGTGCCGGTCGGGTGATGGAGCAGGCTCAGCATCGACCCTTCCATGCCCATCGGCACCAGGTCGGTCGTCTGGACGATGCCTTTGCTGCCCGCCCGGATCCACCAGTTCTCCATGTCGAGGGTGATGCCCAGGTCCTGGCCGACGACCATGCCGTTGGTGATGATCTCGACGTTGCAGCCACGGTCGGCCAGCAGTTCACCGACCGAGGTCGCGTGGTGGAACCCGATCTCGTCGATGACCACGACGTCGCCGAACGGCTCGGCCGTGCCCTCCAGCACATCGCGCACGTCGCAGACGTTGGCCGCGTCGCCGGCCACCCACCAGGGGCGGTTCGGCTCAGCGCCGGTGGCGACGATGACATGGTCGGGCTGGTGCTCGTCGACGAAACCCGGCCAGACGCCGACGCCGTAGTGGATGGTGACGCCGAGGCGCCGGCACTCGGTGAGCTGGTTGCGGATCATGTCACCGAACTCAGCCCGGTTCGGCACGCTCGCCGCGAGGCGGACCTGACCGCCGGCGACGTCGTGCTTCTCGTAGACGTTGACGGTGTGGCCGGCGCGGGCGGCGGAGATCGCCGCCTGCAATCCGGCGGGACCGGCGCCGACGACCATCACGTTCTTCGGCTTGCGGGTGATGCTGGCCGGACGAGCCGCGTACTCGGCCTCACGGCCGGTGCGTGGGTTCTCGATGCAGCCGAGCCAACGGTTCAGCCCCATTCGCCCGACGCACTCCTGGTTGCAGCTCAGACAGAGGCGGGTCTCGTCGGTCGCTCCGGCGCGCGCCTTCGCCGCGAACTCGGGGTCTGCGATCTGACCGCGCACGACGCCGACGAGATCGCAGTGGCCCTCGGCCAGGGCGCGCTCGGCCTGCAGCGGATCCTTGAAGCGGCCGACGCCGACGACGGGCAGGTCGACGGCTTTGCGGATCGCGCTCGGAATGAACATCGCGTAGCCTGGCGGGATGTGCATGCTCGCCTCGATCATGAACAGGCTCGCCGTGGCGACCCCGATCGAGGTGTTGATGTAGTCGACGTTGCCGGTGGCCTCGACGATCTTGGCGATCTCGACCGCTTCGTCGATGGTGGTGCCGCCCTCGATCAACTCGTCACCGCAGATGCGCACACCGAGGGCGAGCCGGTTGCCGATCACCTTGCGGACCGCAGCGACGATCTCGACCAGGACCCGGGCCCGATTCGTCAGCGACCCGCCGTAGATGTCGGTGCGCTTGTTGGTCGCGGGGGAGAGGAACCCGCGCACGATCGACGAGTGGCTGCACTGCAGCTCGATGCCGTCGAAGCCGCCCTCGGCACAGTGCTCGGCAACGAGCGCGTAGCCGGCGACGATCTCGTCGATCTCGGCGTGGGTGACGGCCTTGGGCACCTCGCGGAACAGCGGGTCGGCGACGGCCGACGGCGCCCACACCGGCAGTCGGCTGAACATACTGCTCGCCTGGCCGCCGTTGTGGTTGATCTGGGCGAAGATCGGCGTGCGATGGCGATGGACGGCGTCGGTGATGCGCTTGTAACCGGGGATGACGTCACGGTGGAAGCCGTGGATCAGCTTCTCGTACGGCCAGTCCGTCGGATGCGTCGAGTGCTCCTCGGTGATGATCAGCCCGGTGCCGCCGGCTGCGCGAGATGCGTAGTACGCGGCGTGCTGCTCGGTCGGCTTGCCATCGCGTGCGTAGTTGGTGAGGTGCGCACTGAACACGATCCGGTTGCGCACCGTGATCGGCCCGAGCTGCAACGGAGTCCACAGATAGCGGTACGACATACGGGCGCGACGCTACTGCGGGTCGACGAAACGTGCCGGGTCCATCGGCAGCAGACCCGCTGCGATCACGGCCCGGCTGAGCGTCTTGCCCACGCCACGCAGTGTCAGCGCAGCATCGTCGCCGAGCGCGACATAGGGCGCCATCGCGGCTCGATCGGTTGCGTCCTCGATGGCCTGGCGCTGGGCGCGTCCGGCATCGGTGAACGAGCCGTCGTCCGCGACCAGACCGCGGGCGGCGAGTCCCTCGATGCCGGCTTGCCACTCGTCGTCGCTCCATGCCCGTGACGCCTGGAGGACGGCGGACGGCACGTCGCCGGAGGCACCGTGGGTGATCAGCGCCTCGATGCCGGTGAGGCCCTCCAGCGTCAGCGCGGCGATGTGGCCGTCGCCGCGATACTCGCGCAGCATCGACTGCCCGTGCCACAGCGCAAGGTGTGGCTCCTCGGGCCATGGCAACGAGGCGTGGGCGGCGAACAGTGGGCGCCCCTCCGGGTGCTCGGCGGCGATCAGTGCGGCGCGCTGGGTCAGGCCGGCGGCCTCGGCCAGCTCGACGGACCCGATGACCTCGTCCCCGAACGCGCGCCGTAGCGACGAGTCGACGGCGTTCAACCGTGCCGTCAGCATCGCGGTCGGCGACGTGAGCGACCAGACGTTCTCCATACTGCGTCGGACGAGGTCGGGGTGGAAGTTGTAGAACGTCGCGATGACGACCTCGGCCGGCACGGCGCCCATCGCTGCGACGCGCGAGGCGAAGTAACCCGCCCTGGCGCCAACGATGCCGACGGCGGCGTACGCGGGTTGGGCATCGGGCGTGAAGTAGATCATCCCGTGCACGGCTTCCATGCTCCGCCAGGTCTTGCGCGCTGTGATTGCGTCCATCAATCGACCGTACAAGGCCGAGGCCGCTGACGCACGCCGCTGATAACGCAGTTACAGTCGAGGCATGCGAGTCCTGCTTGACCTGGAACGGTGCCAAGGGCACAACCGCTGCTACGCGCTGGCACCGGAGATCTTCGATGTCGACGACTACGGCATCGCCGTGTTGCTCGACGACGGTGAGGTCCCGCCGGGCCTCGAGGACAAGGCCATGCTCGCCATCGCCAACTGCCCGGAGTTCGCGATCTCGCTCGCCGACAGCACGAACGCTGGGACCGCGTCGTGACCTCCATCTACGGGCCCGTCACGGATTGGGCGACCGACTTCGACCATGCCGAGCCGGAGTACAACGAGAACGCCCCGGCACTGTGGGCCGAGCTCCGCGAGACCTGCCCGGTCGCGCACACCGATCGCTACAACGGCACCTGGCTGCCCGTCACCCACGAACTCGTGACTCAGATCGCCTACGACACCGAGCACTTCACATCGCGCTCGGTCATCGTGTCCCCGTTCGAGCAGCTCGCCCCGGCCCCCATCGGCGGCGCGCCGCCGATCACCAGCGACCCGCCGTTCCACCACGACGCCCGCCGCTTGCTGCTGCCCGCGTTCGCTCCGAAGAAGATCGAGCAGTGGGAACCCGACGTGCGCACGCTGTGCAAGGGACTGCTCGCCGAGCTCGGTGACGCCGACGTCATCGATGCCGCCGCCCAGTACGCGCAGCACATCCCGGTCAACGTGATCGCGCTGATGCTCGGCTTCCCGGTCGAGGATGCGGACATCTTCTTCGGCTTCGTGCACGACGTGATCGAGGGCATCAACGTCGAGCTCGAGCAGCGGATGCAGGCGTTCATCCGCCTCGATGACTATGTCGACCGGCAGGTGCGCGAGCACGTCGAAAATCCGCGTGACGACCTCACCACGTTCCTGCTCAACTCGACCATCTTCGGTGAGCCGCTCGGCCTCGAACACGTTCGCGGCTCGATCGTGCTGCTGCTGATCGCGGGCATCGACACGACGTGGAGCGCGATCAGTTCCAGCCTGTTGCACCTCGCCACACACCCCGAGGATCGCGAGCGCCTGGTCGCCGACCCGTCGCTGATCCCCACCGCGATCGAGGAGTTCCTCCGTGCCTATGCGCCGGTCACGATGGCCCGCATGGTCAAAGAGGACGTCGAGATCGGCGGCTGTCCGATGAAGGTCGACGACTGGGTGCTGCTGCCGTTCCCGGCCGCGAACGTCGATCCCGCCGCATTCGACCGTGCCGACGAGGTCCTGATCGACCGTGCTGAGAATCGCCACCTCGCGTTCGGCCTCGGCATCCATCGCTGCATCGGCTCGAACCTCGCCCGCCTCGAACTGCGCGTCGCGATCGAGGAGTTCCTGGCCCACTACCCGCGCTTCGAACTGGCGACCGACAAGGTGACGTGGAGCGTCGGCCAGATCCGCGGGCCGCGCACGGTGCCGGTGCGCATCCGCTGAACCAGCCCGGGGCCACGCCGCGCCGCCCGGCACTCCCGGTCGCCGTCACACCCGGTCCGTAGACTGGCCTGGCCATGTCGCTGTTCGATGAGACCCTCCCTGCGGACGATTCCGACGAGTCCCTGCTCACGGGCCTCAACCCCGATCAGCTCGACGCCGTCGTGCACAACTCCGGTCCGCTGTTGGTGGTCGCCGGCGCGGGCTCGGGCAAGACCCGGGTGCTCACCCACCGGATCGCCCACCTGATCGACGCCGAGGGCGTGCACCCGCAGCGCATCCTGGCGATCACCTTCACCAACAAAGCCGCGGGTGAGATGCGCGAGCGGGTCGGTTCGTTGGTCGGCCCGGCTTCGAAGAACATGTGGGTCAGCACGTTCCACGCCGCCTGTGTCCGCATCCTGCGCGCCAACACCGAGGCGCTCGGCTACCCGCGCACCTTCAGCATCTACGACCAGGCCGACGCCCAGCGCCTCACCGGCTACGTGATCCGCGACCTCAACCTCGATGCCAAGCGGTTCACACCGCGCGGTGTGCACAACGTGATCAGCAAGTGGAAGAACGAGCTGCTGTTCCCCATCGAGGCCTTGGCCACG
>JANXUX010000131.1 GCA_025351965.1 Actinomycetes bacterium
TGAGAGGCTATCCGATCAGAGTGCGGTGACCGGGACGCGGACCAAAGAGCGCGCCACCGATCCGCACGTGCGTGGCACCCTGTTCGATCGCCTGTTCGTAGTCCCCACTCATTCCCATCGACAACGCGACCAGACCAAGGTCGTCACGCAGACCACGCAGCGTCGCGAACGCACGAGTGGTGGCTTCCGGGTCGGTCGATGTCGGCCCGACCGTCATCAGGCCTGCGACGACGAGTCCAGCCTCGGCACACTGCGCGACGAGTGCCGCTGTCGCGTCCGGGTGGCAGCCGCCCTTGGCATCCTCGTTGGTCGTGTTGACCTGGACGAACACCTGCGCACCCGGTGCACGACGAGCGATTTCGGCAGCCAATGAGGCCCGGTCGACCGTCTGCCAGACATCGACGATGCCGACCAGGGCGCGGACCTTGTTGGTCTGCAGCTGCCCGATGAAGTGGATCTCCGGGCGCGGCCACTGCGCCGCAGTCGGCAACTCGTCGATCTTGCCGCGCAGTTCCTGGGCATAGTTCTCGCCGATTGCGCGGCAACCCGCAGCCACCGCAGCCGTGATCGCGTCCACGCCGAAACCCTTGGTGACCGCGATCAGCCGGACGCGACCGATGCCGCCGAGTGTGTCGATGCGCGCCGAGATCTCCGCGACTGCTTCAGCAACGGCGTCCGGGTCGACGGTGTCGCCCATGGTGTTCCGGCCCGGCGCTTACTTCAAGAACGAGGGTACGTCGAAGTCGTCGTCGTCATCGAGAGGGTCCGGCGCGTCGGGCGCAAACAGATCCTTGATGGTCGAGGGCGACTTCGGTGCATCGGATGGCTTGGTCGGCGGACGGCTGCTCAGACCGGGAGTGTCCCAACGGTCGAAACCAGCAGCGATCACGGTGACCTTGATCTCGTCGCCCATCTCGTCGTCGATGACGGTACCGAAGATGATGTTGGCGTCCTGGTGGGCCACGGCGTGGATGATCTCCGCCGCGGCGTTCATCTCGAACAGGCCCATGCTCGACGGGCCGGTGATGTTGAGCAGGATGCCGCGGGCGCCGTCGATCGCCGCCTCGAGCAGCGGGCTGCTGATCGCGGCTTTGGCGGCGGTGACCGAACGATTCTCGCCGCTTGCCTGGCCGATGCCCATCAACGCAGATCCGGCGTTGGAGAGGATCATCCGGACGTCGGCGAAGTCGGTGTTGATCAAGCCCGGCGTCGTGATCAGGTTGGTGATGCCGGAGACGCCCTGGAGGAGGACCTCGTCGGCCATCTTGAACGCATTGAGCACGCTGGTCTTTTCGTTGGCGACCGTGAGCAGGCGGTCGTTCGGGATGACGATCAGGGTGTCGACCTTCTCCTTGAGCTTGGTCACGCCCGTGTCGGCCTGGACCGAGCGACGCCGACCCTCGAACGCGAACGGACGGGTCACGACGCCGATGGTCAGCGCACCCATCTTCTTGGCGATCTCGGCGATGACCGGTGCGGCGCCGGTTCCGGTGCCGCCGCCCTCACCTGCGGTGATGAACACCATGTCGGCGCCCTTGATCATCTCCTCAATCTCCTCGGCGTGGGACTCGCCGGCGGCGCGACCGACCTCGGGGTCGCTGCCTGCACCGAGCCCGCGGGTGAGCTCACGGCCGATGTCCAACTTGACGTCTGCGTCGCTCATCAGGAGCGCCTGCGCGTCGGTGTTGACCGCGATGAACTCGACGCCCTTCAGGCCCGCGTCGATCATCCGGTTGACGGCATTGACCCCACCACCGCCGACGCCGATGACCTTGATCATCGCGAGATAATTTTGTGGTGCTCCTGCCATCAGGAAACCTCCGGCCTGTTCTCGAACATATGACACGGCAGGCTAGAGCCTGACATGAACATTCCTGTCCCACATCCTGACACGTCACCGGGCCACAAAGCGGGAGGGTCGTCCGCGCGGCCCGTCAGGCGCATGTCCCCAGCTCATTCGTCGCGACGTCGATCGCCGTCGTGCACGTGTCGTTGTCCCGTTTGAGGAACGCTTCGAGGCGGGTCAGCTTGTCGAGCAGGTCGGTCGGCGCACCCAGCGACACGACTGCGCCGTTGTGGAACTGCAGGGTCAGTCCACCGATGTCGGTGACCCCCACCGACTCCGTCCTCGACCGCACAGCAGTGCTCAGCGCCTGGACCAACTCCGCAGCGTGGGTGAAGGCATCACCCGCCGAGGTACCCGGCGACGCGTTCACTCCCTGTCCGGTGATGAGCATGAACTCGACCGGCTGGTTGTCGATGACATCGACGACGCGTCCCTCGACATCGATGATCCGGAAGCGTCCGTCGGGTCCGGCGTAGGTGGCGAGCGGCACCCGCTCGAGCAGTTCGATCGACGCCCCGTGGGGGAAGTCGGTGGTGACCCGAGCAGAGCGCACCCACGGGGTTCTCTCGAGCTGGGCCTCGATCGAGTGGGTATCGATGAGCAGCACAGGATGGTTCAGGATCCGGTCGACGGCCGCGTCGAGATCGGGCTGAGAGATCCGTCGGGCACCGCTGATCGAGATGTCGTCGAGGTTGTTCACCTCGAACAGCGACGAGCCGAGGACGGCGAGGCCGGCGGTCAACACCGCGATGATGACACCGGCGAGTACGAACCACTTCAGCCGACGGCGCCCGACTGCGCGCTTGACGGCGATGCGTCGGGCGCGCAGACGCGGGTCCATCGAGGCCGAACCGCTCCCGAGGGGGATGCCACCGGCGGCCCCTTCCATGTCGTCGTCGGCGATGAGGATGGTCGTGCGCTCCTCGCGGATCGAGGCCTCTGTCGCGCGGGTCGCACCGCGCAGCCGATCACCGGCCTCCTCGTCGAGATACAGCGCATCGGGGAGCTCGTCACCGTCGCCGCCGATCTTGATCGGAACGCGTGGCGCCTCGACCGGTACCGGTACCGGTACCGGTACCGGTACGAGCGACGCATCGACGGGTTCGGAATCCGGCTCGACGACCGGGTCGGAGACCACTTCGGGGACACGCTCGGTGACCGGATCCAGATCCGGACCGCCGGCCGAAACAGCCGGACCG
>JANXUX010000346.1 GCA_025351965.1 Actinomycetes bacterium
CCTGCTGATCGGCGCGGCCGACAAGGGGATCCGGTGACGGCATCGCGGCCGATGCTGCAAGCAGTGCCTCGATGCCCTGGGTCTCGACGAGGCCGGCCATCTGAGCCCAGATCGCGACCCGTTCCTGGCGGGTCTCCCACGCCGTCGGTGGGATCGCCAGGAGCAGGCGGTCGATGCGGTGGGGCGCGAGCACTGCGGCGTGCAGCGCAGTGCCGCAACCCATCGACGCACCACCGGCGATGTAGCGGTCGATGCCCAGGTGATCGGCGAGCGCGAGCTGATCCTCGGCCAGCGAACGCCAGCTGAACGTCTCGGCATCCGTTGACGTGTGCGACTCACCGTGGCCACGCGCGTCGTAGCGGACCAGCCGACAGTGCTTGCGCACCCTGGGCCAGCCGAACAACTCGCGGGTATCCTCATGCTGGCGGTTGCTGCTCAATCCGTGGCCCCAGATCATGTCGGGCCCCGCCCCCGAGCGGTCGTAGTCGATCTCGATGTCACGCACCACAGCTCGGCTCATCGCCTCACCGTAGGTCGGGTCGTTCGGGAGGTCGGATCAGGGGTTCAGTCGACGCGTCGGCGACGAGCGCGAGTGACGATCTGATGCGGTGCCACCAGGGCGCCCGACGTGGAGCGCAGTTCGAGGCGGACCTGCTCGCCACTGTCGCGTTCTTCGAGGACGACCGGTGGGTCGCCGTTGCTCAAGAACTCGTCGCCCCATTCCATCAGACCGACGAGGACGGGCAGCAGGCGGACACCCTTTCGGGTCAGCCGGTACTGCTGGCGAACACGGTCCCCGGGCTCCTGGTAGGGCTCAGTACGGGCGACCCCGATCTCGACCAGCCGGGCCAGACGATCCGTCAACACACTGCGCGAGATGCCGAGGTCGTGCTGGATGTCGTTGAAGCGACGAACGCCGTAGAACAACTCGCGGAGAACCAGGACCGACCACCGGTCACCGATTGCTGCCAAGGTCCCGGTGATCGAACACTCCTTGGGATCCACCGCAGCGCGCCGAGTTGTGGGCACCTGACTCGGCTGTGACATCGGTGACAGGCTACCTGAGTTCGCTTGACAGAGTCACTGCGCCTCCGTACGGTCTGAGTTCGACGTACGAACTGAGGGGCTTCGATGAAACGCAACGGTCACCGCACGAGGAATCTCCGTTGGCACTCCGCGCGTCGGTTCCGCAACGCTCAGCTGACGCTGAACTGCATCGAGGAGCTGGCCGTGATCGCCGACTACCGGCGCACGGAGGAAATACGACTGCTGCGCGGAGATTCAGCGGACTGCTGACAGAACCGGCCCTTTTCAGGTATGTATGGGAACGTGAAACCCGAACCACGCGACGTTCCCGCGATGGCGGCCGCAGCCGAGCAGATGGACGGGCACGCCGACTTCGCGGAGCTGATGGGTGACGATGCAGGCGCAACGCTCTGGCGTGAGAGGGCTGTGCAGATGCGGTTGCGAGCGATGGAGACGCTCGACTGACGATGTCGAAGGTGTTCAGCGTCGCGCCGACACCCGGACGCCGACTCGACCAACACGCTGACGGCACCAGACCCTCGCGACCCATCCAGACCGTCACGACCCATCACGCCCCGAATGACCCATCACGACCGTCACGACCCATCACGACCCGAATGAGGAGCACTGAGCATGAGCGAGTACACCGAACGGTTCACGATGGCAGCCAACGGATTCGGCAGTCGAGTTGCGGGCGTCGCCGACGCCGACTGGGACAGCCCCGCCCCGTGCGACGGTTGGGTTGCACGTGACATCGTTCGTCATCTCGTCGAGTGGGTGCCTGCATTCTTCACCGCGGCCGCCGGGCTCACGTTCGCTGACGGTCCGTCGGTGGCCGACGATCCAGTCGGCGCGTGGACCGCGCTGCGCACGTCGCTCGAGCGTCAGCTCGCCGACCCGGCCACTGCGAGCCGCGAGTTCGACTCGCCGATGGGCCACATCAGCGTCGAGCAGGCCATCGACATGATCGTCACCGGCGACGTCTTTCTCCACACATGGGACCTCGCCCGCGCGACTGGGCAGGACGAGACGCTCGATCCCGACCAGGCCCAGCGGATGTTCGAGGGCATGGAGCCGATGGACGAGATGCTGCGCAACTCCGGTCAGTACGGGCCACGCGTCGTCGTGGCCGATGAGGCCGACGTCCAGACCAAACTGATCGCGTTCATCGGCCGAGATCCAGCCTGGCGACCCTGAACAGCGCCGCACCGACAATCGCGGATGTAGACGGTGCCAGCCGAAACTGGGTGTGCGATTGGCCCGACTTGGCCCGTTGTGAACACCCAGTCCCAAGACCGACCCTCCACACGGCCGGTCAGGCGGCCGACGTCGGCGGGGTACGGTTCTCGAGGGATCGGAGGTACGCAGTGGGGCTACGGCAGAAGTTCTTGGCATTGATCAGTAGGGGTGAGCCGGCGCCGCCAGCGGATCCGGACGAGCCCGTCGAGCTGATCGTGGTCCGTGGTCCGACTGGGCCGATGACCGTGGCCCGGCTGCGCGAGGCCGGCTTCGACGCGACCGGACACGAGACGTTCAACGTCGGGACCAAACTCTCGAGCGACTTCCGCATCCTCGTGCCACGTCGCGAGGTCGAGCGGGCGACCGTCACGATGCAGCGCTTCCTGTGAGCGTGTGAGCTAACGAACACCGATGCGTGGGTCGGTGGCGATGCGGCCGGTGGCACCGCTGGGTCCGACGGTCGCGCCGCCGCGCAGGGTGACCCGTCGCATCCGCCGGGGCTCGTCGCCGTAGTCGTCGGTGGCGTAGTGCATCGTTGCCTGGTTGTCCCACATCACGACGTCGCCGGGCCGCCAGCGATGGCGGAAGGTGACCTCGGGCTGGGTGGTGTGGCGGTGGAGGATGTCGAGCAGACCGTCGCTCTCGATGCGTGACACGCCGACGATGTGTGTCGTGAACCCCGGGTTGACGAACAGCGCACGGCGGCCGGTCACCGGATGGATCCGCACCACCGGATGGATCACTGGCGGGACGAGCGCGGCCTGGTCGAACAGCTGCTGCGCGTCGTCGCGGTCGAGTGCCGTGTCGAACGGCTCACCCCAGTAGGCCAACGGCGAGATCCGATGCACAGCCTCCATCTCGTCGGCGAGGCGTTGCATCGGCACGGAGAGCCGGTCGTAGGCGTTGCGCAGATCCGCCCACAGCGTGTCGCCGCCGAAGCTGGGCACCATGTCGGCGACGAGGATGGACGCGGCGGGAGGCGTCGCAGTGAAGGTGACGTCGGTGTGCCAGCGCGCGTTGCGGCCACCTCGGGCGCCATCGAGCACGAGGATCTCGGGATGGTCCGGGTGGCCGGGTACGACGGGGTGGGCCGGCGTTGGTTCGCCCAGCTGGCGGGCGAGGACGACCTGATCGGCAGGGCTGAGCTGTTGGTCGCGCACGACGAGGACCAGGTGCTCGTGCAACTGGCCGAGCAGCCACGACGGATCCGGGCGGTCGCGCAGGTCACCGCCGACGAGTTCGGCGCCGATGCCACTGGTCAACTTCTCGACCTTCCAGTCGGTGGCTGTCGTCATCTCGGTCTCCTCGGATCAGGGGCGCGGTGGTCGACGCTCACGATACGGCCAGGTCGTTGACTCAGCCACGGCTCGCGGACGTGCCGTCCTCGGTTCGGCGCGACGACGGTCGCATGCCGCGACGACTTCGGCGTCTGATCAAGGCAGACCTTGACACGGTTCGAGTGGGAGCCGGATCCGCTCTCGATCCGGTTGGCAGCTTTCGCCCGCACGGATCCATCGGATCGCAACGCGTTCGACGCCCGCTATCGCAGGGTCAGGAGCGACCGGTCAGGTCGGTGCAGCAGCCGGGTCAGGATCGGGTGTCGAAAATGCGTGTCGGTGCGACCGGGTGATAGGTGCTGGCGGTGGTGAGTGATCCGTTGAGGTCGACGATGATGTCGGCGCGCGTATTGGCTGCGACACAGATGGTCGTGTCCACGGAGACGCGGGCAAGGACCGCGACTGCGACGGTCTCGCCGCTGCGGAAGTTGGCATTCGATGCGAGCGGCCGGCTCTGGTCGCATGGCCACACGGTCGCGTAGCCACTGTCGGTCGGATTGGTGACGGTCACGTTGAGCATCGCAGCTGTCGCACCGGAATCGACGTCGGCGATCGGGACGACGAGGGTCTGCTCCCCAGGTTGGTTGCCGACGGTGTCGGTTTCCCCGCCGCGGGTGTCGACAAGACGCACGGGGTTGGTCGGGCGGTAGCCGGATCGTGCTGGGAACCAACCCTGGACGTCGATGATGATGTCGGTGGCGACGTTCGATGACACGCAGACCTCATCGGCCGCGTCGAGCCCGGTGAGGACGGCGTTTGCCACCGTGGCTCCAGGCGAGATGTTGAGGTTCGATGCTGTGGGTGACGGTGTGCCACACGGCCACACTGTGACGTACCCGTCGGCGACGGTGTTGGTCGCGGTGATGTTGAGCATCGCCGCGTTGGCGTCGACTCCGACAACGTTGTTTGCCCGGAGTGGGATGCGCAGCCCGCCAGCGGTGTTGATGGCGCCGACCGTCTGGCCGGCGCCGGTGCGCGTGTCGACCACGCGGGCCGGCGTCAACGCGTGATACGGCGAGACTGCTTCGAACCAGCCTTGGACGTCGACGACGACATTGATCGCGACGTTCGAAGCAACACAGATGTCGCCGTTCGTTCCGATGCGAGCGAGCACAGCGTTGGCCCGGGTCTGTCCGGCCACGACGTTGATGTTCGATGCGAGCGGCCGCGGCTGCCCGCATGGCCACACCGTCGCGAACCCTTCCGCACCGGGGTCGGTGACCGTCACGCTGAGCATCACCGATGACGCATCTGCAGCGACACCGCCGACACCGCCAACATGGACAGCCAAGATCTCCTCAGGTCGCAGGCGGGCGGTCGTCGGCGCGACCGTGACCGGAGTCCACAGCACCGACAGCGACGACTGCGACGACGTCCCGCTCCCAGAGCGGACTGCGTCGATGGACACGAACGTCGAGCCGTCCGTCGACAGCACCCCGGAGAGCGTGCTGTGCGCGCCCAAGGAAGGAAACGAAGGCCGGAAACCAACGTTGACGCCGCTGGCCGCGACCCGGTCGTACGCCGCGTAGTTCGTGAACCCGCTCGAGGTCTGGATGAACAACACGATCCGCGCGTCCGCCGTGATCACCGGAAACCCGTGCGGCGCATTGTCGAGCACCACTTCGCTGCGACCAGGCTGATTCAACACCACCGTCGTCGTCGTGCCGTCAAACGAGATCAGGACCACCTCACCACCATCGCCGATACCGAGCCCGGTCGTCCGCCCGACACCACCGAGCGACGAAACCGTCTGCAGGCGCCGGTCCCATCGAACACTGCCCGTGCAGATGACCGTCGGATCGGTTCGGTCCGTGTCGGTATGACACGCGGTGCCGATCAGGACAAAACGGCCGCCACGCGAAATCGCCTGGACCACACCCGTCACCGGCACCAACGTCGCCGTCGCCGTGCCAGCCGCCTTGTGCACATCGACGATCCACGAACGCTGGCCCAACGGCGCCCGCGCCGCCACCGTGGCACCGTCAGCGCTCATCACCACGCTCGCGTAGTCCCTCGGCACAGAGTCAGGCAGTCCCATGCTCGTGACCGTGTTGAGATCCACCCAACGAAACGCGTCCGTGATGACCGTCGAGGAGTCCGCGCTGGCCGCCAACAGATTCGGCAACGCAGTCGATGTACCTGTCACATGGTCGACCCGAAACGCATCCTGGTAACCGGTTCCGTCCAGTCCGGATGTGCCCGACACGATCACGTCCCGACCGTTCACTCCAGCCGCCACCACCAAGCCCCACCCCATCCCAGGCACGGGCATCGACGGTGACGAAGCAGCCACCGGCACGGAGCTGATCAGCGAGCCAACCAGGAGCACCCCCAACCCGCACAGTGAGCGATGATCACCACCACACCGGATTCCGGACATGAACGACGGTAACACTCTTCAAGTATCAGTCGCCCGGGGCGAGCCACAACCGCCCGCAAACCACGCTGCGGCAGGCAACAGCCGAGTTCCGGATCCGGCCCACAACCCACGAACCGAGCACGAACTGAAACACCCGGAATGGCGCCGAATTCCCGCTCGCCGCTCCCGACCAAGCACGTCCGCTGGCGCAGGACGAACGTGCCGCCCTGTCGCGCTGAGAGGTTCGCTGGATCAGGGGAAGTAGCCGGTGACGTCTGCGACGAGCTGTGTGGGTTGGCTGGTGAAGATGCAGACATCG
>JANXUX010000351.1 GCA_025351965.1 Actinomycetes bacterium
AGGGCGCGTCCTTGCCGTAGTTGAAGAACAGCATCTCGCCGGTGCGTTCGTCGACCTTGGTGTGCGCGGACACACCCTCGGCCGGAAAGCGGCCGTCCCACGATTCTCGGCCGAGATCGGCGAGCGATGTCGGGTCGAGGCGGTACAGGTCACCGCATTGGTAGAAGCTGGACTTGGCGACGCCGGCATGGACGACGATGTCGGTGCTCGACGCGTCCTTCATTCGCGTCCGCGCACCCCATCCGTCGGGTCGCAACGACTGCGCTGGCGACTCGGCGAGACCGGCCCACAGCGCGTGCCCGGCCTCGTTCTCCGCCGCCAACCCCTGCGTGCGCACGAATCGGTTGCGGTAGCTGACCCGCCCACCGTCGAGGTGCAGTGAGTGGACCATGCCGTCGCCGTCGAAGGGGTGGTATCTCCCGATCGATTCGTGTACCGGGTTCTCGGTGTTGCGCAGGTAGACGCCTGCTAGATCGGATGGCACGGTGCCCTCGACCTGGAGGTCGTCGGCGTCGTACTCGATGAAGTTCGGCCGCCACGC
Source organism: Actinomycetes bacterium (assembly GCA_025351965.1). Lineage (GTDB taxonomy): Bacteria > Actinomycetota > Acidimicrobiia > Acidimicrobiales > Ilumatobacteraceae > WLMZ01. The sequence goes on from JANXUX010000351.1 coordinate 542, forward strand.
CCCGGTGCGGTACGGGTGGTCGTCACCCGGGTCGAGCGTGGTGTCCATCTGGTTGACGATGCGGACGTTCATGGCATCTGCCTCATGCCGATCACCGTAGCGCGCCAAGAATTCGGCGTCCTGCGTCGGGAGATTTCGGGTTCAGTTGGCGGCGATCTTGCCGATAAGACTGTGTGATGGTTGTCCCCGCGCGTGCGTTCGACCATCGCTGCGATCCGCAAGTGGTCCTCGACAACCTTGCTGATCTGGTGTTCGTCCTGGACACGGCGGGCACGGTGCTCGACGTCAACGAGACCTGCCTGCGTCTGTTGCGGTGGAACCGTGATGACGCGGTGGGGCAATCCGTGTTCGACATCGTCCATCCCGACGATGTTGCGGTCGCGATCTCGTCGCTCGGGACGCTGCAGGACAAAGAGACCGGAACTCCGATCGAGTTGCGCGTCAGCGACGTCGACGGCGTCTGGCACTGGATGGAGATCATCGGCTCGAACGGACTGCTCGACGGTGGCATCTCGGGGTTGGTCTGCGTGGCGCGCGACATCACCCAGCGTCGGATGTGGGAGGTCGCCGGCGGCGATGTCGCCCGGTTTCAGCAGGTGCTCCACCACGCCCCATCGATCACGATGCTCCTCGACGGCGGCGGTGTCATCACGAGTGTCAACCACGCTTTCACTCGCCTGCTCGGCCACGACCCGTCCCTCGTCGTCGGCGCAGCCTTGGCGACGTTCGTCGACGAGTCGTCGTTGCCGCTCCTGTCCGAGGCGCTGCAGACCGTGCGTGGCGCCGAGCGGCGGTCGTCGGTCGAGCTTGCGATGCGCACGACCTCGCGCCAGACCCGTCTGATCCGGTTCGATCTCGTCGATCAACTCGACGACCCCGTCGTTGGCGGCATCATCGGCTCCGGCTACGACATCTCCGACCTGCAGGTCGTGCGCCAGGAGTTGGAGTTCATCGCCGGCCACGACGCGTTGACCGGTCTGGCCAACCGCAGCTTGCTGATGGAACGGCTCGGCCGGATGCTCGCCGAGGAGTCGGGCGTCGCAGTGCTCTTCATCGACCTCGACCGGTTCAAGCCGATCAACGACCTGTACGGCCACGACGTCGGCGACGCCGTCCTGCGCCAGGTTTCGGCGCGTCTGCTCGACGTCGTCCGCCACAGCGATGTCGTGGCCCGCGTCGGTGGCGACGAGTTCGTCGCCGTCGCTGCGAACGCGGGTGACCGGGACGTCGCCAGCGATCTCGCCGACCGCATCGAGGCTTCCCTCGGCAGGCCGTATCTGCTCGATGTCGGCCCGGTGAAGATCGGCGCCAGCGTCGGCGTTGCGCTCTCCGAACCGTCGTCGACTGTTGCCAGCCTGCTGTCAGCGGCTGACGTGCAGATGTACCACGCCAAGAGCGAGCGGCGCGGATCGGTGGAGCCGCGTGCGATGGAGCGACGTCGCTCCGCCGGTGAACGCCGCAACCTGGCCATCGAGTTGGCGGCAGGACTGGGCCGTGGCGAGATCGTCGCCCATCTGCAACCCGTCGTCGATCTGGTGACCGGCAACGTCGTTGGGATGGAGGCGCTGGCCCGCTGGAACCACCCCGAGCGGGGGCTCCTGCGACCCGCGTCCTTCATCGATCTCGTCGACGACGCCGGCCTCGATGCAGCGCTCGGTGATGCGGTACTGCACTCGGCATGCCGAGTTCTGGAGGACGTGCGTGTGCTCGGCTTCCGCCTCGAGTTGGGTGTCAACCTGTCGCTCGGCCAACTGACCACGAACGGGTTCTGCGCGCACGTCGCCGCGATCATCGAGCCGTACGGCCTGACGATGTCCAAGCTCGTCGTCGAAATCACCGAGCGAGCCACGCTGCTGCGCAACGTGCCGCGGGGATGCCCGTCTCCGGAGGAGACGCTCGGCGAACTCCACGAAGCCGGTGTGGCACTGAGCCTCGACGACTTCGGAACCGGCCACTCCTCGCTCAACCACGTCCGTCGTTTCCCGCTGACGTCGATCAAGGTCGACCGCACGTTCGTGGCCGCGATGGCGCGCCAGCGCGAGGATCACGCAGTTGTCGAGGTCGTCATCGGCCTGGCACGCGCGCTCGGGCTCAGCGTGGTGGCCGAGGGCGTCGAAACAGCGGTGCAGCTCGACATGCTCCGCCAGCTCGGGTGCGACCGAGCGCAGGGCTACTACCTCGGCCAACCGATGGAGGCGACCTCGATCGGTCCGTGGCTGATCGACCGTCGCCGGTACGGCGCCGTCACCGATCAGCAGCGCTGAGCCGCGCCGGCACATCAGCGCAGGGCGGCGGCGAGACCGGTCACCCGGCGCGCCGGGGTGTCGACACACGCGATCACGGCCGCGGTCGTGCCGACGACGATCAGGCGCGTCGTCGCGCGGGTGACGGCGGTGTACAACAATTCTCGGCCGACCAGCGGCGAGTCGGCGGGTGGAAGGACCACCACGACGGTTTCGTACTCCGAACCCTGGCTCTTGTGGATCGTCATCGCGTACGCGGTTTCGACCATGTCGAGCTGCGCTGGGGCGAGCAGGCGGATGCCGTTGCCCGATGCGAACGCTGCTCGGCGGCCGACCGCAGTGCGGACGATGACGCCGGTGTCACCGTTGGCAATGCGCTGACGTTGATCGTTACGTGTCGCGAGCAGCGGCCGACCCGGGTAGTCGCGCTGTGTCGCCCCGTCGGGCTGCAACCACGATTCGATCGTACGGTTCCAACGCCGCACGCCGAAGAATCCGCGCCGATGTGCGCAGAGCACCCGAACCCGTGCGAACTCGGCGAGGGCGTCAGCGGCATTGCCGCTCTCAGCAGCGGCAGTCGCCAGCCGCAGCGGCCCGAGCACGACGTCGCGTACGGCGGCGTCGATCCTTGCTGACCCCGACATGCCGAGCGCGAGCGGTCCGGCATCGACGAAGACCACGTCCCGTCGGGGCGCCGCCGATGATGCGTCGCCGTTCGTTTCGGCAGGGCGCTCCGACAATCGTGCGGCGAGCAACTCGACCACGTCGCGGGCTCGCCCGGTGCGGATGGCGTCGGCGAGTGGCCCGATGGCGGAGTCTGCGGCCTGCCGTCTCGGCCGCACCAGGCGGATGACGTGGCCGGCGAGTGGTGATGCGGGATCGTCTGCGGCGCGAACGATGTCGGCCAGGACCGATCCGACATCGATGCTCTCCAGCTGATCCGGGTCACCGACCAGGACCACCTGCGTCTCTGGTCGAACAGCTTCGAGGAGGCGGGCCATGAGCGGTAGCGCGACCATGGATGCCTCGTCGATGACGATCACGTCGACGTCGAGGGGGTCGTTGGGGCCGTGGACGAATCGGGTCCGCCGGCCGCGTACACCGAGTAGGCGGTGGATCGTGGTCGGCACGATGTCGGTCAACGGCGTGGCGAGGCCGAGTGCGGACGCGTTCCCGGCGAACGAGGCGACCGCAGCAACCAGTGCCTCGCCCATGCGCGCCGCGGCCTTGCCCGTCGGGGCCGCCAAGGCAATCCGCAGCGGTCGTTCGGTGATCTCCGCATCGAGGACCATTGCGGCCAGCGCACGCGCAATGGTGTGTGTCTTGCCGGTGCCGGGCCCGCCGACGACCACTGTGAGACCCGAGCGGATGGCGGCTCGGGCCGCGTTGTACTGCAGATTGGGTTGACCCGCGTCGGCGGGGAGCAGCTCGGCCAGGAGTGCGTCGACCTCGGACGGAATGGTGCCAGGTCGCGCGCTCACAGCGCAACGGCGGCGGAGGTCGGTGGCGACGATCTGCTCGTCGATCCACTGCCGCTGGGTGTACAGCAACGTGCCGTCGAGCACGAGCGGGCGGTCATCGAACGCTGCATCCAGAGCCGCTGCGTCAACGGCGGCGAGGCCGGTCGCTCGGCCGGCTGCGACGCCACCGCTGTGATCGACGACGCGACAGATCGGGCTGGCGTGCAGGGCCGCGAGCCATTGATCGAGCGACGGCCACGGCAGCTCGGCGAGCTCCCGAGCGGCGTCCTCCCCGGCGACGCCTGCACCCGTGTCTGCGCGGATGCCACCGCCACCATCGGACCGCCGGCGGGCGAGGTCCTCGATCACCACAGGTGCCGCTGCAGCCAGATCGACGCACGCGTGGCCGTGTCCGGGCGCCCACAGAGCCAGCGCCGCAGCGAGCTGGACGGCGTCGTCAGCGCCGACGTCGGCCCGTGCCAGCACCGCCGCGCCGTGGACCTCGGCGGCACCGAGCACGCCGGCGCGCACCCATGGTGTGAGCGAGCCCACCGACATCGGCACCACGAGGACGTCGGCGGCGGCGCTCACGCGGAACGTCCCGTGGCGAACAACTCGTCGATGGCGACGACGGCCGCGACCGGGGGGAGCCAGGAGAACACGCCGTGCGCGATGCCGTCGACCTGGGGCGTCGCCGGCCCGACCATGCCGCGCACGAACAGGTATCCGACGCCGCCGAGGTGCTGCTCGGGGGAGTAGTTCCGGCCGAGGCGCCAGCGCAGGTACCGGTGCAGCGCGATTGTGTACAGGAGCGCTTGCAGCGGGTATCGGGAGTGCTCCATCGCGCCGACGAGATGCCGGGGGTGGTAGGCGGCGACGGGATCGACGGCACCCGGCATGTGCAGTCGGTTGGTCTTGTAGTCCACCACGGCGTACCGGTGGCCACCGTCGACCGGCACACGGAACACGCCATCGACAGATCCGTGCATCCATCCGGACAGATCGAACGTCGCGAACTCTGCCGAGAGCAGCCGGGCGAAGGGACGCAGCGGATCCCGCCGCTCGAGATGGCGCTGGAGGATGTCGCCGATCGCGCCCGCTGCGAACCCGCCTGACGTACCGGCGATCGGCATGTCGAACACAAGCTCGGCGAGGCGGTCGCGGGGCGCGAAATCGGCGAGCGCGCGCCCGGCGAACAGTGGACCGAGCGGCGTACGCACCGCAGCGACAATACCGTCGACGACGGCAGCGATCCCGGCCGGCAACCGGCCGTCGGCGCCGTGGCCGGTCGCAGAACCGGACCAGCCCTGGCCGGCCAGGTCGAGACCCTCGCGAGCCGCCTGCTCGACGACGAGGGCATGCACGTCGCCACGGAGGTCTGCCGCTGTGAAGTCGAGGTGCTCGAGCACGGCGTGGACGAACGTGCCGAAGCGGGTGCCGCCGACGACATCGGCGAGGTGCGCGACCGGACCCACACCGAGCTGGAGCTGCTCACCGTGGAGTGCGTCGGAACCCGTCCCGTCGAACGCAACGACATCGGCATCGGCTGTTTCATCGACCGGTTCGTCGAACCCGCCACGGTCGTCGTGCTGGCGGACCTCGCGCTGCACCGTGGCGAGATCCTCGACCACCGAGCCGGGCGTCGCAGGTTCGTCGTGAACCGCCTCACCGGTGGATGGCGTGGCGGCATGCAGTCGGCTGAACGACCAGCGCGCCCAGCGATGGTCGGCGACCGGACCGCGCCCGGATACGGCGTGGCGCAACACCTGCGGCGCGTGGGTCCCTGCGCCCCCCCATTCCGCCTGAGCGATGTCACCGGGCAGCACGGTCAGCTCAATCGTGCCGTCGCTGTCGGTGGCGAGCTGGTGGATCTGGGCCAGCGCATTCACGTCGGTGGTGGACTGATATGTCGGCCGACCGATGCTGACCTTGCCCTTGGAGCTGGTCTTCCACGGATACGTGGAGTTCTGGACCGGCCCGGCCCCGTAGCGGTCGAGCAGGACTCGGCCGAGTGCGGAGGTGTTCGCCAGCCGTGTCGAGGCCCACCAGATCTCGACCCGGTGCTTGGCCCGGGTGAGCGCGACGTACAGCAGGCGGAGCTCGTCACCCTCGATGTCGCCGATGGTCAACTGCCGGCGGAGCTCCTGATTGTCCCGAGTGGTCTCGTCGCCCGGCGTCGACATGCCGCCGTCCCATGCGACCTTGGAGGCGAGGTCGAGCGTGCGCTGGCCCGCCGGAGTGGTGTACGAGTGCGGGGTACGGATGAAGCCGCGCTGTTTGAACGCGAATGGCAGCAGCACGATCGGGTACTCGAGCCCTTTGGCGGCGTGGATCGTCGTGATCTGCACAGCCATCGCATCGGAGTGGATGCGCCGCATCGCGCCCTCGTTGCGCTCGTCGGTGTCGGTGATCAGTTCGTCCAAGCAGCGCAGCGCCTGGGTGGCGTCGGATGATCGGCTGCGCATGGCAGCGGCGAGCAGCTCGCTGATGTGGTCGAGGTCGGTCATGTCCCGTTCGCCGCCGACGCGACCGAGCACGGTGTCGACCACGCCAGGCTCGCCGGCGCCGTGCTGTGCCTTCTGCTCGTCGTAGAACGCGCCGATGCCGACGGTGCGCAAGCGCTCGGCGAGTTCTGCGACCCGACTCTGCAGATCGGCGAGCACCTCGTCGTCATCGGCCAACGTGCCCACGTCGGTGTGCATGAACCAGCCGAGTGCCGCGGCACGGACGACGGGTGTCTGATGCGGCTGGGCCAGTGCGGCGAGCAGCAGGCGCCACTGCATTGCCGCCGGTGACGTCAGCACGGAGCCGGTCCGTGTCCGCACGGCCGGGATCCGGGCCCGGCGCAGAGCGGCCGCGATGTTGGCCGCTTCCATGTGTGACGGCACCAGCACGGCGATGTCCCCCGGACTCACCCGTCGGGCGGTCCCGTCGGAACCGTCGACGATCGAGCCGTCGTCGAGGAGCGCGATGACCCGTTCGACCAGGTCGGCGAGGATCAGCGAACGTGCGAGCGGCATCGACAGTTCGACACTGGGCTTGGCCGACTTCGCGCCGGCTCGGCTCATGCTGACTGGGGTGCGCAACCGGTCGAGGACGGGCACAGCGCGCAGGTGCACCGCTGCGCGGGGTGTCCAGCCGTCCGACGAGCCCGCCGATGTGAACGACTGCGCCGGTGCGTCGGGCCGCGCCGCCACTCCGACGAACGGAATCCTCGGATCGCCGAGCGTCGCACCGTCGAGCAGCTGGCCCAGCCCGTCGAGCACGGCGGCGTCGGAACGGTGGTTGACCGCCAGGCTGAGTGTCGGCGCGGCCGCGACTGCGTCGAGGTAGGCGTGCACGTCGGCGCCGCGGAACCGGTAGATGGCCTGTTTCGGGTCACCAACCGTGACCAGGGTCTGACGAGAGAACGCCCGGTCGAAGATCTCCCATTGCAGACGGTCGGTGTCCTGGAACTCGTCGACGAGGACCACCGATGACCGTTGCGCCATCTGCGCAGCGACGGCGGGGCCGTGCGCGGGGTCTGCGAGGGCGCGTTGCATCCCGGAGACGAGCGTGTCGTAGCCGATCTCGTGTCGGGCCCGCTGACGCTCGAGGACCGCATCATGTGCCGAGCAGGCCAGCTCAACCCAGCGCGTGGCGACATGATCCGTCGCATCCTTGGGCGCGATCACCGCGCCGGGGTTCGACATCATGGCCATCACGGACGAGATCAGCTCGGCTTCGGCCTGTTTCGGGCTGCGAATGTTTGTCCACGAACTGGATGGCGTGTCGAGATCGTGCGAATGGTCGGCGAGTGTGGTGATGATCGCGTCGCGGCAGACCTCGGCGACGACATCGTTGACGCTCTCGACGAGGACAGCATCGGGATCGATGCCCGAACGCACCCCGAGCTGGGCCAGCGACTGCTGGCAGAACCCGTGGATGGTGGTGATCGTCAGCTCGTCGAAGCGGAGGGTGGCGTCGAGGAGTCGCTGGCGGCGGCGATCGAGCTCGGCAGCCGAAGCCGGGGTCCGCGTCCCGGCGTCGATGACCTCGAACAGGACCGACATCCACGGATGGCCCGCTGGGACGACGTGATCGCGGATTGCGGCGGCGGCGATGTCGAGCACCGACCGGGTGCGATCGCGCAGCTCGTTGGCGGCTGCACGAGTGAACGTGACGACCAGGAATTGGTCGACCGGGATGGCCGCCTCGGCGATGTAGCGCACGACCAGGCCCGTCAAGGAGTAGGTCTTGCCGGTACCGGCGCTCGCCTCCAGCACCGTCCGCCCGGACGGTAGGGGCTCGGTGAGATCGAAGGCCCTCATGTCGCGACCCCTGCCGGGCGAACAACGTCGATGTCGGCGTCGCCGGCGGCGCTGGAGCGGCCGAGGAAGTCGTCGTACGCAGTCCAGAAGAACCGGGCCAGACCAATGGCCCGACTGCGGCCGGATCCGACCGTGCTCGCTGCACGGACGACACCCACGGCGTCATCGGTGCGCAGCTCGATGGCGAGCACCTCGTCCGGCGTGGACTCGCCCCAGACGAAACCGGTCTCGCTGTCACGGAGATCGGACTCGAACTCCTCGTCAGCGATGGTGCCATCGGTGTACATCGAGCGCGACGACTTGTCGAACATCGGGATCGGCTCGCGCAGCGCCCGGTACAGGATCTCGCCGGCCGCGTCGAGGAGATGTCGCGCCGCGGCCGCGCCGTCGGGGCCCCGCCGCGGCGCGAGCACGTCGACCGATGGTTTACTGCTCGTCGCGGTCGACGGACGGAGGACGACGAGGGCTTCCCAGGCGCGTTCTGGCCAGGTGACGACCAGCGCGGCGAGTTCGAGCGCAGCTGCGATGGAGTGTCGGTTCTTGGGCCGGCTGAACTCGACCCGGACGAGGACGTCGCCCGCGATCTGGCCGATCGTCTGGCGCAGGTGGGTCGTGATGTCGTGCCCGTCGTCGTCGGTGACGGTCAGTGGCACGTCGACATCGACGGTGCCGGTCGCCTGGATCAGCTCGGCCATGTCCGCTCGGGCACTCAACAGGATCTCGACCTCGCGGACGATGTCGTCGATGACCGCATCGCCGAGCGACCTCGGCGGCAGGGTCCCGCCACGTCGTGTGGCATCGCGCCATGTCTGGATCGCGGCCTCGTCGCTGCCCCGACGGCAATGACCGAGCAGCTCGCCGGCGAGTTGCCACATGCCGAGCTGGTCGAGGCCGAGCGGGATGTCCGTCTCGGTCTCTTCGACAGGTCGGGGCAGGCGAACGTCCAGGCGCTGCCCGAGATATGTGCGCGCCGGCCGGGCGACGGCGTCGGCCAGCTCGGCGACCCGGATCGCCGTCGGCATCCAGCCGGGGAGTACGGGCAGATCGGCGTTGGTCGTATGGGTCGTTGCCGGCTGAGTCCGTCGCCGCTGCGCCGCCGCCAACATCGCGGCATCGAAGGAGAAGGGTGCCGTCGGGGTGCCGTCGGCGCCGACACCGAAGTTGCGCTCGTCGTAGGCCTGGCGTGGGTGGCGGACGACGACGGAACCAGCGGGGGCGACGGCGCTCACGATGTCGAGCAGTTCGGTGATCAGGACCGGCAGTGGCAGAAGTCGATTGGTGGTGATGTCGCTGCCGTCGCAGGTGACGAGGAAATGATTGCCGGCCGCCATCAACGCATCGAGCAGCAGGTGGCGGCTCTCGGCGCGCGGATCTCGCTCGCCGACGCACGGACGGATGCCGAGCAGATCGTCACCGTCGGAAGTCGACGAGCGCACCGCCGATTCATCGAGTCCGAGGATGCAGATCACCCGAGACGGCAGGTTGCGCACCGGCACCATTGCAGTGACCGTCACCGCTCCGGACCGGAGGTTCAATCGACCGTGCGGGTCGTCGAGCAAGCCGGTGAGCAGTGCGCGGATGTCGCTGAGGGCGAGCGGCACGGTGCTGGATCCGGTGGCCGTTGCCGCGCAGCGGCCGATCTCGGCGATGGTCTCCATGACCTCGATCATCTGCCAGGCGTCGTCGCTGGCGGTGGTGAGCAGGCTGTCGACCAGATCCGTCAGCAGCGCGATCCAGTCCTCGATGGGGCGCAGGCCGTCGGCGCAGCGACGCAGGCGGGTCAGCCGAGCCACGACTTCGGCCAGTCGACCTGCGGTGACGAATGCGGCCGCGTCCATGTCGTCGAACGGGACGATGCCGTTGGGCCCGGTCCGCGGTACCGGCGCCGGCATCGCCGCCCCGAGCAGCAGGCGGTCGAGTGTCGCTGCCCACGTGCCCTCGGCAATGGTGTCCGGGACCCACTCGCCTCGGTGCTCGCGGTCGAGACCCCATGTCACGGCGAGGTCGTTGATCCAGCGTCCGATGCGTTCCAGCGCGTCGTCGTCGAAGCCGAACGTCGTCCGCACGGGGGCCAGCGAGCACAGCGCGTGGAGCTCGGGTCCCGTGCAGCGCCCGGCGAGCAGGGCCAGCACATCGACCAACGCTGATGCCGCCGGGTTGTCCGACCCGAGGGTGAGGTCGGTGACGCGTACTGGCACCGGCAACGTGCTGCGCTGGAAGACCGACGGGATGAGCGCGGCGAAGCGGGTGAGG
>JANXUX010000391.1 GCA_025351965.1 Actinomycetes bacterium
CACGGCGGCCATGGGCACGCAATGGGCATCTCATGGGCACAAACCACCGAAAACGCAAGCCAGCGGCCCTTGTAGGGCCGCTGACCTGGTGTTTCTTGGAGCGGATGACGAGATTCGAACTCGCGACCCTCACCTTGGCAAGGTGATGCTCTACCAGCTGAGCCACATCCGCAGATTGCGGACACGACTTTAGCAACTCCTCCGCCGGACCGGACATGCCGATTCGGAGAAGTACCGAGATCGACCGGATCAGCGCTGGTCAGCGGGGCGGAGGTCGACGCGCAGCACCAAGATTCCGTCCTCGATCGCAGCAGTGGCGTCACCGATGATTGCGAAGTCCTGGAAGTCGGTGTTGGCCTGGGTCAGGAAGGCCTGGCGCTCCGCTCCGGCGACAGGCGGGAGCGGCCGCTTCTTGACGGCTGCAGCGCGCTCACGGGATCGGGACAGCATCTCTTCGACATCGAAACCAGCCATAGCCGCAACGGTATCCGCCGGGGCCGTGGCGGGATCAACCGTCGTTGCGGTTCAGCATCCGTAGCAGCGGATCGATGCTCGTCGGCTCGTCGAGCACCGGCTGTTCTGCATCGACAGTATTGTCCGCGTCAGCCGGCTCGGTACTCGCTTCTGGCCCAGCTTTGCTGGCCGCCTGTGGTCGCGCCGGACGAAGTTCGTGGTCCACCGGCACGATGACCAGTGGTTGTGCCTCGTTCGGCTTGGCCCCCGGCTTGTTCCCCCGCGGGGTCAGAACCGGCCCATCGGCGGCGTCGTTGGGTGGACCGTCAGCGACGGCGGGTTTCGCTGACGCTCCGGGTGCGGTCGTCGTGGACGCCACTGCGGAGGCTGCAGCCGCGGAGGCTGCTGCGCCGGTGCCGGCGGGGCTCACGGTGACCGCCGATGGACGGGACGGGACGACAGGCGCAGCGGGCAAGACGGGCGCAGACGCAACGGGCAGGTCCACCTTCGCGCCGACGGCGGCGAGCGCGGAGTCGATGTCGTCGACGGCGCTGCTCACGCCGGCCGGCTCCGGCGTCGGTGCGTGTTCGGCGACGGGAACACGGCCGCGTGCATGATCGTCGGTTTCAGCGACGGCAACGGCGATGAGTGCGGGATCGAGGAGGTCGTCGTAGCCGGCGGGAGCCGACCGCTGGTTCTCGCGCAGGTCGATCTCGGGTCCACCGCTCGCCTCACCGCGGCGCACACCCCAGCGCATCGGCTCCGCTGCGGCCGGACGGGAGCGATCGAGCATCTCGCGCTGCACGCCGCCCTCGAGGCGCTTGAACCGACGGCCGCCCATGACCTCGAGCGGGGCGAGCAGTTCCGGATCGTGACGGGTCGAGCGCCAGAACCACACCGTCACGACGACCAGCGCTACACCGAGCACGGCCAGCCCAGCTGCGAGCAGGTACACCTTGCGGGTGCTGTCGGCATCGTTGACCGTGTCGGCGAGCAGCCCGATGCGGGGCACCACGAAGCGGTCCAGATGGTGGGAGAGCAACAACGTCATAACGGGACAAGTCTCGCAGATCGTGGCGCCGGTCGTGCAGCCCCTCTCGGACCACCTGTCGCTGCCGGGTACGGGTGATCGACCGTGTGCGAAACTGCGGGATGGCATCTGTGCTGCTGTTCCTCGCCGTCGTCGCAGTCTGCGTCCTGATGCTCTGGGCCTCGGTGAAGATGGAGCCGCACTGGGTCAGCAAGGACGGGGAGCGGATGATCTGCTATGGCCAGGGCCTGAGCCGGGGCGGCAAGTCCGAGGGCCGCTGGCGCGAGCTGCGGATCAGCAAAGTCCGCCACGACACCGTCGAGGTCCGCCCACGCCGCGGCTCACTGGCGGTCGACCGACCGAACGGTACGGTCGGTGTGGCAGCGAGCCTGCTCAGGCGGCGCGGTCCGAAGACGTCGTATTGGAAGGTCATCGGCCAGACGCCGACGCCTCTGCGCAACAAGGTGATGTACATCCTCGACGGCAACAACGACGAGGGCATGCCCGACATGATCGCCGTGCGGCTGCCGGCCAAGAGCAAGGCAATCGCAATGCTCGAATCGATCGCCGTGAACCGGACATCGGGCGCACTGTCGACCGATGACATCGAGGCGTCGGCTACGCCGGGTACGAATCCAGGAACGCCCCGATCGGCGGGCCGACCTGTTCCAGATTGATCAGGAACGCATCGTGGCCGTGCGGTGAATCGATCTCGATGTAGGTGCTCGGGGTGCCGTTCGAGCGCAGCAGATCGTGGATCTGACGCTGCTGGTAGGCCGGGTAGAGCATGTCGCTCCAGATTCCCATCGTCAGCGTCGGAACCGTGATCCGTGCCATCGCCGACGCAAGCCCGTTGCGGCCGCGACCGACATCGTGGAGATCCATCGCCTTACCGATGATCAGGTAGCTGTTCGTGTCGAAGCGGCGGATCAGCTTCTCGCCGTGATGGTCGAGGTAGCGCTCGACCTCGAACCGTTGCCACATGTCGAAGCCGTTACGCAGGGTCGCCCCGTCGGCCAGCTCGCGCCCGAACCGGTCGGTGAAGACGTTGTCGCTGCGGAAGGTGACCTGAGCGACCATACGCGCCACGGCCAGGCCCTGCCACGGACCGTCACCTGGCTCGGCGTCGTAGTAGTCGCCGCCGCGCCACTTCTCGTCGAGCAGGATGGCCCGGCGCCCGATTGCGCCCCACGCGATCTGCTGGGCGGTGGCCTGCGCGCATGTCGCGATCGGCACGAGCGTGCGCACCCGCTTCGGGTAGGTCAATGCCCATTCGAGCGCCTGCATCCCGCCCATCGACCCGCCGATCACGGCCTGCCAGACGCCGACGCCGAGCTCGTCGGCGAGACGGGCCTGCACCCTGACCATGTCACGGATGGTGATGACCGGGAACCGCGACCCATAGGGCTTGCCGTCGGCGGGGTGGGGCGAGGCCGGACCGGTCGAGCCCTGACAGCCGCCGAGAACGTTCGGGCAGACGACGAACCAGCGATCGGTGTCGATGGCCAGGCCCGGCCCGATGACACCGTCCCACCAGCCACCGGTCTGGATCCGCCCGTCCGGTCCGGCCGCATGGCTGTCGCCGGTCCAGGCGTGGCAGATCAGGATCGCGTTGGACGCGTCGGCGTTCAGTGACCCCCATGTCTCGTAGGCGACCACGACATCGCTGAGCGTCGTCCCACCGTCGAGCGCGAGCGGATGCCCCTTGGCGATCGTGAGGAACTGGCGATGACCGGCCGGCATGCCGGGCAGCCACGCTCCGGTGACAGGCAGCGATGCATCCATCAGTTCCTCCTCTCCGAGCACGATCTCGGCGGTTGCCGGGACGTCAGCATTCTGAGCGGCCGAAGCCTTTGTTGCCGACGTGAGCCGACCACATCCCATCCGGAGATGGAGGCACCTTGGGGGTTCGGTCCCAGGTTGCCGGGCCCATCGACCGTTGCTGATCGATGGGCCGCTCGAAATGCTGCGCTGATCATAACGGTTGTCCCCGAACTGTCCACGATGATTCTCGCGGTGGCCAGGAGCCGACGGGGCTACGAAGCAGCGGCGCCGATCTGGTCCATCGCGAGCGCCTTCAGACGCTTGTAGTCGACCTTGCCGTTCGGGGCGCGCAGGATGGATTCGACGATGACGACGTGGCGTGGCGCCTTGTACCCGGCGAGCTTGGACTTCACGTGCGCACTCAACGTCGCGAGGTCTGGGTGCATCCCGTCATCGGGCTCGACGACGGCACAGATCACCTCGCCGAAGCGGGTGTTCGGCAGCCCGACGCAGACCGCGTCACGAACCGACGGATGGGTCTTGAGCGCCTCCTCCACCTCTTCCGGGAAGACCTTCTCGCCGCCGGTGTTGATGCACACCGAGCCACGGCCGAGCAGGCGCAAGGTGCCGTCTGTGTTGACCTCGGCGAAGTCGCCCGGCACACTCCAGCGTCGGTCCTCGTAGGTCCGGAAGGTCTGTGCCGTCTTGGCCTCGTCCTTGTAGTAGCCGAGCGGGATGTATCCACCCACCGCCACGACACCCTGCTGCCCGGAGCCGGGTTCGACCCGTATCCCGAACTCGTCGAACACCGCGCAGTTCGGCCCGAGCATGAACTTGGCCGTCTGCTGCGGCGCGCCCTTGGCGCTGAACGACGCGCCCATGCCGACAGCCTCCGATGATCCGAACGAGTCGAACAGGATCGCCTCCGGCATGAACTCGAGCAGGCCGCTCTTGTTCTCCTGGCTCCACATCACCCCGCTCGAGGTGATCAGCGAGACGGTGCTGAGGTCGTAGCGATCCGGGTTCGACTGCAGCTGATCGAGCATCGGTCCGGCGAAGGCCTGGCCGACGATGATGACGCCGGTGACCCGTCGGCGCTCGATGGTGGTGAGCAGTTCGTCGATGTCGAAAGTGCGGTCGACGAGCGTGACGATGCAGCCGCCGACGCTCATCGTGTTGATCGCGCTGAACTGACCGGTGCCGTGCATCAACGGGCAGGCCACCAACGTCACCGGCCCGGTCGGCTGGGCGGGGTCGAGACGGGACACGAGCTCGTCGATGCCCTCGGCTGGGGCCACACCGGTGAGCGGGCTTCCGCCGGCGCCGAGCACGTTGAACAGATCGTCCTGACGCCACATCACGCCCTTCGGCATGCCGGTCGTGCCACCGGTGTAGAGCAGGAGCAGGTCGTCACCCGCCGGATCGACACGGCCTGGCGTGATGTGGAAGCCGGCGGTCACGATCTCCTCGTACGACGTCGCCCAGTCCGGGCCGGTGCCCGTCTCGTCGGCGACCACGTACCAGCGGAGCACCTTCGGCAGTCGTGGTCGGATCTGCTCGACGATGTCGCTGAACGCAGCGTGGAACACGACGGCCTCGGCGTCGGCGTTGTCGAACAGATAGATCAGTTCGTCGGCGACGTAGCGGTAGTTGGTGTTGACGGGCGCGAGGCCCGCCTTGAACGCCGCGAAATAGGTCTCGAGGTATTCCGGTGCGTTGTAGAGGTAGGCGGCGACCTTGGCCTGATGACCCAGTCCGGCGTCCAGGAACCGCCGCGCCAACGCATCCGCGCGGCGGTCGAACTCGGCCCAGGTCAAACGGCGCTCGCCGTGGATCTGG
>JANXUX010000394.1 GCA_025351965.1 Actinomycetes bacterium
CGACGATCCCGCTCGAGATCCTCGCCGTCGGCAGCACCGGCACCCGCAATCTGCTCGACCTCGCCGTGATCAAACAGGCCCGGTTCTTCCTCGCTAGCACCAGCGAGGTCTACGGCGATCCGCTCGTGCACCCGCAGCCGGAGAGCTACTGGGGCAACGTCAGCTCGATCGGCCCGCGCAGCTGCTACGACGAGGCCAAGCGGTTCTCCGAGGCGTTGACGATGGCCTACCACCGGGTCCTCGATGCCGACATCCGCATCGTGCGCATCTTCAACACCTATGGCCCGCGCATGCGCCCCGACGACGGACGCGTCGTCGGCAATTTCATCGTCCAGGCGCTGCGCGGCGAGCCGATCACGCTGTACGGCGACGGGTCCCAGACGCGCAGCTTCTGCTACGTCGACGACGAGGTGCGCGGTTTCCTGAACGTGCTCGACGGTGATCTGATCGGTCCGATCAACGTCGGCAACCCGGACGAGTTCACGATGCGCGAACTGGCCGAGGTCATCGTCGACCTCACCGGCTCGACCAGCGAGATCATCACGATGCCACTCCCGGCCGAGCGCGAGGGCGACCCGATGCAGCGCTGCCCGGACATTACGCTCGTGTCCTCGACCTACGGTTGGAAGCCCGTGGTCACCCTTCGTGACGGCCTCGCCAAGATGATCGACGCGGTCCGCGTCGAGCTTGCAATCTGACCCAAACTGACTCGGGAGACACCATGACCGTGCTCGTCACCGGCGGCGCCGGATACATCGGCTCACACACCGTGCGGCAACTTCGCAACCTGGGCCGTGACGTCGTCGTGTTCGACAACCTCGACATGGGATTCGCCGGCGCAGTGATGGACGCTCCGCTGGTGATCGGAGATGTTGCCGACGAGGCACTGGTCGGGCGCATCTGCGCCGACCACGGCGTGACGTCGGCGATCCACTTCGCGGCCCACAAGAACGTCGGCGAGTCGATGGCCCAGCCGTCGAAGTACTGGCACAACAACGTCGACGGCACCGTCCACCTCGTCGACGCCCTGCTCCGCGCCGGTGTGCGCGATCTGGTCTTCTCGTCGTCGTGTTCGGTCTATGGCACGCCGGAGAACGTGCCGGTCACCGAGTCCGCGCCGGTCCAGCCCGAAAGCGTCTACGCCGAGACCAAGGCGATGATGGAACGCATCCTGCGCTGGTACGGCACGACGTCGGGGCTGCGCACCGTCAGCCTGCGCTACTTCAACGCCGCCGGCGCCAGCCTCGACAACGTCATCGGCGAGGACTGGTCGCAGAGCGCCAACCTCATCCCCGTCGTGATGAAGGCAGCCCTCGGCCTGCGTCCGCCGGTGCAGGTGTTCGGCAACGACTACCCCACAGCCGACGGCACGTGCGTGCGCGACTACATCCACGTCGAGGACCTCGCGGATGCTCACGTGCGCTCGATCGACTACCTCGCCGCCGGCGGCGCGACCGTCGGCCTGAATGTCGGCACGGGCCTCGGTAGCAGCGTGCTGGACGTGATCCGCACGACCGAACGCATCGGCGAGTGCACGGTGCCGATCGAGTTCGTGCCCCGGCGCGAGGGCGACCCGATCACGGTGTTCGCCGACCCGACCGTCATCAACGAGACGCTCGGCTGGAAGCCGGTGCACGGTCTGGACACGATCATCGCAACGGCCTGGAAGTGGCACTCGACGCATCCCGACGGCATCCGCACGTGACCACGCCGCGGATCACCGCTGTCGTGGTGGTCCACGGTTCGAACGAGGCCACCGTACGGGCGTGCATCTCATCGGTGCTCGAGTCGGTCGACGTCGACGTGCAAGTCGTGTTGGTCGACAACGCCTCGCCCGATGGTGGAGCGGCGTGCCGGCCGTGGCAGATGCACGACCGGGTGACGCTGGTGACCAGCACGCACAACGACGGCTTCGCAGCCGGGGTGAACCAGGGCCTCGCCCAGCGCCGAACCGGTGACCTGATCTGGTTGCTGAACGACGACGCGACCGTGATGCCCGATGCGTTGGCGCTGTGCGCCGCAGCATTCGCGAGGCATCCCGATGCGATTGCCGTCGCGCCCCGAGTGATGCTCGCCAACGAGCCGGACCTGGTCGACTCGATCGGTGTGGTCGTTCGTCCGAACGGCGAAGCGTTCAACTCGTTCATCGGGCGGCCATGGAACGGTCAAGTCGTAGACGGCAGCGACGTGCTGGGCCCGTGCTTCGGAGCAGCGATGTTCCGACCAGACGCCTTCGACCCCGATGTCGTCGGCGCCATCGACG
>JANXUX010000435.1 GCA_025351965.1 Actinomycetes bacterium
GGGCACCTGGTACGAAAAGGGCGATGCTGACGAGCCCAGCCGCCGCCTTGCCGCTCTGCGCATAGGTGTAGACGAGCAGCCCAGTCCAGAGTGCCCACTCGGAGATCACTGACGCGAGGTAGGCGACGAGCACAAGCCGAAGTTCCCGGTTGCGCAACGCGACTTTCACCGGTGGCAACTGGCGCGAGCCGGTCATGAGTCCTGCATCGCGAACACCCACCCAAACTGTGACTTGCCCGTGCACATCGCATCAGCCTCTCACCCGACGACAGCCGCCGTGAACTCGCCCTCACCTGCTGGGCCGGTCGATCTACTGTAGGCGGGATGACAGGCGGGGCCGGTCCGGCAAGCGGCAGGTTGACCATGTTGTTCACGGACATCGAGCGTTCGACGCGCATGCTTGAGCAGCTTGGAGACGAGGGGTATGCGCTGATGCTCGGGGAGCACCGGCGAATCTGTCGCGATGCGTTCGACCGCTTCGGTGGCACCGAAGTGGACACCCAGGGCGACTCATTCTTCGTCGTGTTCGACGGCGCTGCGGACGCTGCGGCGGCCGCCGCATACGCACAAGATGGTCTCTCGGCAACGTCCGTGAAGGTGCGGATGGGTCTTCACACCGGCAACCCGATCGTCAGGGATGGCATGTACGTGGGGCTGGACGTACACCGTGCGGCGCGTGTTGCCTCGGTCGCGCACGGGTGCCAGACCTTGGTTTCGGCGACGTGCGCAGCGGAGCTGTCCGCACGCGAGGCGTTGTTCTCCCTCGGTCTGCACCTCTTGAAGGACTTCGATGAGCCGATCGAGCTGTTTCAGCTGGGCGGTGGGGATCATCCGCCGCTGCGCTCGATCGCCCCCACCAATTTGCCAACGCCCGCCAGTTCCTTCGTCGGCCGGGAGCTCGAGCTCGGCCAGGCCGAGGAGGTCCGGCAGCATGCCCGGATGCTCACGGTGGTCGGCACCGGTGGAACGGGCAAGACCCGCTTCGCCATCGAGTTGGCTCGGCGGACTGCCGCCTCGTACCCGGGCGGCACCTGGTTCGTGTCGTTGTCGGCGACCACAGATCCTTCGCTTGTGTTGCCCGCAATCGCGTCTGCAATGGGCATCGACGACGTGGGCACGGATGTCGTCGACGCGATCGGGCGGCGGGTTGGCAGCGTGGCGACGACGATCCTGCTCGACAACCTCGAGCAGCTCACCGAGGCGGGCGAGGGCATAGCAAAGCTCATGGCGTGCGTGACCGCGGTATCGGTCCTGGCCACCAGCCGCACACCGCTGTTCATCGCAGGCGAGCAGGTGCTTGAGTTGAGTGTGCTGGATGAAGGCGACGGCGTGGCCTTGTTCGTCGAGCGGACCAAGAGCTCGGGCCGCACCCTCTCAGCGGACGACCCGACGATCGCCCGGCTGTGCGCGCGGGTCGACGGTCTGCCGCTGGCGATCGAGCTGCTCGCGGCTCGGGCACGCATCATGTCGCCGGCCCAGATGCTGACGTCGCTCGGCAACCCACTCGACATCGAGTCCAAGCAGCGCGACTTGCCGTCGCGACACCGGACGGTGCGTTCAACGCTGACGTGGAGCCATAGGTTGTTGAACGACGCCGAGCAGCGTGCGTTCGCTGATTTGTCGATCTTCGCGGACGGCTGGTCGATCGAGGCGGCGCAGGAGGTGTGCGAGTGCGACGTGGACATGATGCAGGCGCTCGTGGAGCACAGCCTGGCGCGGGTGCGGTTCATCCTCGAGGGTGAGAGCCGGTCGTGGATGCTGGAGCTCGTGCGCGCGTTCGCCGCCGAACAACTCGACTCCGATCGCGACGCGGTCCTTCGAGACCGGTTGGCCCATCGATGCATCCGACTCGCCTGCGAGCTGTCGCCACGATTGAACACGCGCGAGCAGGACGTCGCGTTTGCCTGGTTCGATGCTGAGCTGGAGGACCTCCGCACCGTCGCCCACCGGCTGATCGACCAGGAAGATCCCCGAGCAGGGGCTTACGCGCTCTCGCTCCACTCGTACCTCTGGCGTCGCGGCCATGCCGACGAAGGCCATCTGCTCGTCACCCGAGCCTTGACGGTCCCATCACTCCCCGACGTGGACCGGGCGCAGCTCCACAGCGTGTGCACCGAAAATGCAATGATTCGCGGCAACCTGCCGCTTGCTGAGGAGCACCTGCAACGGGCTCTCGCCCTCAGCGAGAGCGTCGACGATCGGGACCTCAGGCTGCGATTGCTCGGCAACCACGGACACCTGTTCATGATGCGTGGCGAAGCCGACGCCGCGAGGCAAGTGTGGGCGCGGTGCCGGGCGGAAGCCGCCGCACACGGCAAGCACCGGGAGGCGGCTCTCATCGACTGGAACTTCGGTTCGCTTGCGGCGACCGGCGGCGATTGGGACGAGGCGGTCGCGCACTTCGAGACCTCACGATCATTCCACCGTTCGATCGATGACAGGTTCGGCGTCGCATGGCTGTCGGGACTGCTCGGTTGGGCACACGCGCATCGCGCGGACGAGGGAGCAGCGCGGTTGGCGTTGGTCGAGGCGTTCGGGACCTATGCGCGCGTCGGGATGGGGCCGGGCCTCGAGTCAGCGCTGATCGGGCTGGCCACCTTCCTTCGTCAATCAGATCCGGCGGCAGCTATGGCGGCTGTGGCCTGGTTCGACCATCTCAACGCAGAAGGAATGGATGCCGACCAGAGCGACCTCGCGAACATCGACGAGATCCGCTCCGTAGTCGGTCCGGTCGGGCCGCGGACCGTCGGGGACGCATCCGCGTGCGCCACCTGGGCAATGGAACTGCTGTCAACGGTGACGTCCACGGGGTGAGCATCCCGAGCGAGACACCGCTGCTGCGACGCATCTCCGAGGCCGAGTTGTCCCTCAATCGGCCACGTGTCGGATTGCCCATGCGGCGCATTCGACGGCATCACCTGACGGTCGGGCTGGGATCGGTCCCAAGGCAGCACGGAGCTCGTCGAATTTCTCGACGTCTGCGAAATCCACTTCCAGGCCGTCAGTACGCAGGCGGTCGAACCACGCCACCGCCTCGGCGGCCTCCACCGGAGACCGTCGCCGAAGGAGTTCCGCGAGGCCGAGTACTGCGGAATGCAGTCCAGGACTGAGACCGACTCGTTCGTAGGTCTCGAACGCGCTGAGGAGTTCCCGCCGGGCCGACGCATCGTCGTTGCGGTTCGCGTGGACCCAGCCGAGCAACCCCGACAGCCAGGCGACGACGATCGAGTCGCCGATCGAACGGTGGAACGATCGCGACGCTTCGAAGTTGGCTGCTGCGTCGTCCCATGCCTGTTCGGATGCGGCGAGCGTTCCGTAGTGCCACTCGATGATGGCTGCGGCGCGATGCTCACCGTGATCGAGAGCCTCGGCTCGGCAGCGTCCCCACACCTCTCGTGCGACGTCTGCCTCGCCGCGGAGCATGAAGAGCTCGCCAGAGGCGCTCAGCAACTGCAATCGGAGCTGACGCTCCTCGAGCGGTTCGATCAGCGCCAGGGCGCGTTCGACATGATCTTGGCTCGTCGCGAGGTCTCCGGCGGTCAGCGCGGCGGCGGAAGCTTCGCGATGGAGCAAGGCTCGATCCCGGTCCGGCATCCGCGACACGGTCAGGGCCCGTGCGATCAGACGGTTCTCCTCGTCCGTGCGGCCACGTCGCCACAGGTACCTGCCGAGATTGAAGACGTAGCGGCCAGCGCGAGGGTCATTGCGCTCGATCAATCGATGTGCGGTTGCTCGCAGGTCCGCGAGCTCTGCGTCGAACCAGGCACACGCGGCGGCCTGTTCGCTGGCGTTGAGTTGCGGCGACCAGATCTCGAGCAGTCCAAGGGTGTAGGCCGTCAAGCGCTCGCGCAGGATCTCGGCCCGGTCCTCGTCGAGCTGTTCGGTGGCGAACATCCGAACGAGCTCGAGCATCCACGAACGGCTCTGGCCGTCGACGCTGAACCGCACACGGGCCAGGCTGTGTTCGACGAGCGCTTGGATCACGTCCACGTCGCACTCGCAGACGGCCTCGGCTGCCTCGATCGTCCAGCCGTCGGCGAACACGGACAGTGAAGCGAACACTGCGCGCTCCACGTCGCTGAGGAGCGAATGACTCCACATCAGGGTCGTGCGAAGCGTCCGGTGCCGGGCAGGGACATCGCGCAGCCTCGATTCGATGTCGAGCGGGTTCGTGAGCGTGGACAGCATCTGCGGCAGCGGCATGATGCGCGCCCGCGCTGCGATCAGTTCGATCGCCAGCGGGAGATGATCGACCCGCGCGCACAGCTGCGGAACGATCTCGCTGCTCGCGTCGATCGTGCGTCCTGAGTCCTTCGCGCGTTCGAGGAAGAGCGCCACTGCGTCCGCCGGTGTGAGCACGTCCAGCTCGAAGACCTGCTCGCCCGTGACGAACAGAGGATTTCGGCTGGTGGCGAGGATCGAGACGCTCGCGACCGCAGCGACGAGCCGAGCGATGTCCGCGCCCGCCTCGGTCAGCTGTTCGAGGTTGTCCAGCACGATCGCTGTCGGGACGGTGCGCGAGCGGCGAGCGATCGCGTCGATCGGACTCTCCCCGACGTCATCGATCCCCATGGCAGCGGCGATCGCCGGGAGGACCAGCGCCGCGTCCGTGGTCGCCGACAACGAGACGAACCAAGTACCGCCGGGGAACGAGCCAGCGGTCCGGCGAGCCAACTCGATCGCGAACCGTGTCTTGCCCGATCCACCCGCGCCGACGATGGTCAGAAGCCGCGACGTCTGGCGGATCGACTCGGCGTCCACGAGTTCGAGCTCACGTCCGATGAATGCACTCACCGGTGTCGGCAGATTCGTCGGAGCAATCGAACGCAGCGGCGGGTGATCACCTGGCCCGAGCTGGAACAGCTCGATCGGCTCCTCGAAGTCCTTCAGGCTGTGCATGCCGAGCGACAGCAGCCGAGGGTCGCCGGCCAGCTCTGCCGCGCTCGCCGCCGAGACGACGATCTGACAACCGTGAGCGGCTGCCGCGATGCGCGCCGCACGGTGCACATCCAGTCCGACGTACATGCCGTCGCTGACGACCGGGTTGCCCGTGTGCAATCCCATGCGCACCCGCACGGCAGTGACCCCGAGCGCCGCCTGAGCGTGCACGGCCGCAGCTGCCGCATCGACCGCTCGCTCGAACACCACGAAGAACGAGTCCCCCTGGGTGTCGACCTCCGTGCCGCCGAACCGTTCGAACGCCTCTCGGCAGATCCGCCGATGATCGGCGAGCGCCAGACCGTACTTCTCGTTGCCGAGCACCTCGAGCATCTGCGTCGAACGCTCGATGTCGGTGAACAGCATGGTCAACCTGCCGCTCGGACCGATGGTCAACGACGGCATGACATCCCCGAACGCGTCAGAGTCGGCCGCATCACCATCACGATCGATCCGCGGGCCTCGTCTTGGGTCACCATCCCGACATTACGAGCACGCAGTCGATCCACCCAGCTCCCCTGACAGCGGTGTTGAGCGCCAAGAGTTCGGCCGACAACTGATCAACACCGTCAGCCGGCGACGCCGCAGATGTCGAGGGCCATCAAGGCCAGTGCCCTTGCCGTGATCGCGATGTCCTCGACCGGCACCAGTTCGTCCGGGCCGTGGGCCAGGGCCACGTCGCCGGGACCGTACTGCAGGGTCGGGATGCCACCCTGGCCGACGAGCAGCCGGAGATCGCTGCCGTACGGCGCGGCCCATACCTCGTGCGGTCGCTGTCCGCTGGCGACGCCGTGGGCTCGTTGCATCCGATCGACGAGGTCGCTGTCGGCGGACAGCCGACCCGATGCGAATTGGCCACCCCACCATTCGACCTCGACCGGATGATCGCGCAGCCAGTCATCTGCCTGGCACGCCGCTGCGACGGCCGACTCGAATTCGGCCCTGGCGCTCTCGACCGGTTCGTCGAGGGCGACGCCGAGGCGGCCCTCGGCCACCAACAGGTCCGGCACCGACGATGCCCAATCTCCCGCGTGCACCGTGCCGATCGACAGCGGATGGGCGAGCTTCCAGCGAGCCGCCATCGGATCCACGTGGGTGTGGCGACACGTCTCGAGCTCGCCGAGTGCCTGCCAGATCGGCCAGAACTTCTCGATCGCACTCACGCCTTCGGTGCGCCGAGAGGCGTGGGTCGCGTGGCCGTGCACCTTCAGCCGGAACGTGAGCGAGCCGCCGTTGGCCGGCACGACGTCGAGGTCGGTCGGCTCCGGGATCAGGCACGCATCTGCCCGCCAGCCGCGTCGGAGCAGCGCATACGTGCCGAGCCCACCGTCCTCCTCGCCCTGCACGGCTGCGAGCAGCAGGTCGCCGCGCAACCTCACCCCGGACGAGCGGATCGCCTGCACCGCCCAGTGCGCAGCGATCAGTCCGGCCTTCATGTCGCACGAGCCGCGCCCGTGCAGGTTGCCATCGCGGATCGCTCCGTCAAAGCACGGAAACGTCCATGCGTTCGGATCACCGATCGGCACGACATCGACATGTCCGTTGAGCATCAGGGTCGGGGCGTCACCGGAGCCCGATCCAGCGCCGGGCAGTCGGCCGATGAGACCCCACGCCTCGCGGCGATCGACCTCGACGCCCGGGAAGTCGGACTGGGCGAACATCTCGTCGAGATCGATCGGCCACAGGTCGGTCTCCAGCCCGCCCTCGTTCATCAGCGACGCCATATGGTGCTGCGCCACGTTTTCCTCGTCGGTGCCGCTGATGCTGGGGATCTTCACGAGGGTCGACACCGCGGCGACCATCGTCGCCGTCATCGCATCGACCGTTTCCAACACGCGCGACTGGGCCGGTGACATGTCCATCTCGTTGTTCCGATCCCGTTGGTGAACGCCAACCGATGCATCGCGGTGGTCGTCGCCAAGCTCGCACATGCCGCGACGGGCGTCAACCGGTGGACAACATCACGAGGCACGTCGGAGACGAGCGCTACGGTCGGCCGGATGAGCGAGTCCGCGGTCGGCGCCACCCACGAAAGCCAACCGCTGCGGCGCGGCAAGCGAGCGTCGCGCACGGCTCGCAAATCCCGCCCGGCGCGCTCGGTCGAGCACCTCCGCCACGTCGTCAACCCGTTCGAGCCGCTGCGGGTGCTGTCCGACGACCATGTCGAGCACCTCCATCGCAGCGCCGTGCGTTTCCTCGGCGAGCACGGCATCCGGGTGCTGCTGTCCGAGGCGCTCGAGATCCTCGTCGCGGCCGGTGCAACCGCGGGTGATCGCGACGATCCGCAGCTCGTCCGGTTTCCCGAAGAACTCGTGCACGCTGCGCTCGCTGCGGCGCCGAGCACGTGCACGGTCGCCGCCCGCAACCCCGACTTCGATCTCGCGATCGGCGGACGGTCTGTCAACTTCTTCCCCGTCGGCGGGCCGCCGTACATGAGCGACCTCGTCAACGGCCGTCGCCCGGGCACGCTCGCCGGGTTCGAGGATTTCGTCCGCCTGACCCAGACGTTCGACGTGCTCCACTCGCTGTCGCCGTGCACCGAGCCGCAGGACGTGCCGGTCGAACTGCGCCACCTCGTCACCACACGGTCGATGGCCGCGCTGTCGGACAAGCCGATCTATGTCTTTGCTCGCGGCGAGGCGATCATCGCCGACACGTTCGAGGTGATCCGGATCGCGATGGGCGTCAGCGACGACGAGTTCCGCAGTCGCCCGCATTGCTGGACCAACATCAACGTCAACTCGCCGCGCCAGCTCGACATCCCGATGTCCATGGGAATCATCGCCTTTGCCCGGGCCGGCCAGGTGTGCATCATGACGCCGTTCACGCTCGCCGGGGCGATGGCGCCGGTGTCGCTCGCCGGAGCGCTGCTGCTGCAGCATGTCGAGGTGCTCGCGGCGGTCACCCTCGCTCAAACCGTTCGGCCCGGAGCGCCCGTGGTGTACGGCGCATTCACGTCCAATGTCGACATGCGTTCGGGCTCGCCGGCGTTCGGCACCCCGGAGGCGTTCAAGGGCGCGGTCGCGAGCGGCCAACTGGCCCGCCACATCGGGCTGCCGCTGCGATCGTCGGGTTCGAGTTCTTCGAACGTGGAGGACGCGCAGGCCGGCTACGAGACGATGATGAACACGTCCGGCGCCTTGTCCGGCGGGGCCAACGTCGTGATGCAGTCGGCGGGCTGGCAGGAGGGCGGGCTCTGCGCTTCGTTCGAGAAGATGGTGCTGGATGTCGAGATGCTGCAGATGTTCGCCGAGACATTCGCCCCGGTCGACATGGCCGAGCCGGAACTCGCCTACGACGCGATCGCCGAGGTTGCGCCGGGTGGGCACTTCTTCGGTTCCGGCCACACCCTCGAGCGTTACGACCGGGCGTTCTACGAACCGCTCGTGTTCTCCCGCCAGAACGTCGGCCAGTGGGTTGACGAGGGCTCGCCCACTGCGAGCGTGCGCGCCAATGCTGTCGTCCGGGCCACGCTCGAACGCTTCGAGCCACCGCCGATCGACAGTGCCAGGTTGGCCGAGATCGACGACTTTGTCGCCCTCCGCACCGCCGCCGGCGGCGCGCACCCCGACTGACTCCCACCCCCACGCCCCCACGCCCCCACGCCCCCACTTCTCCCCGAGCTCGAGGAACACTGCCATGTCATCCAACCCAACCCGTGATGTCGACCATGTCGTGATCGGTCTCGGCGGTCTCGGCAGTGCCGCCGTGTACTGGCTCGGCCGCGTCGCCGACGATGCCGGTCGCTCGAACCCATCGGTCGTCGGGCTCGAGCAGTACGAACTCGGCCACGACCGCGGAGCGAGCCACGACCACTCACGCATCATCCGCCGCTCGTACCACACCGCTGGATACGCCGCGCTGGCCACCGACGCCTACGAGGCATGGGATGCCGTCGCTGCGGAGGCCGGCGAGAAGATCGTGGTTCGCACGGGCGGGATCGACCTGTTCCCGGCGAACGGCAAGGTCCCGATGCATCGTTACACCACGAGCATGGACTCAGTCGGGTGCCCGTACGAGGTGTTCGATGCCGCCGAGACGATGCGCCGCTATCCACAGTTCTGCCTCGATCCGGGCACGGTCGCGTTGTACCAGGAGGACACCGGCATCGCCCCGGCCGCACAGGGCACGGCCGCCCATCAGCGGCTCGCGGCCGGACGAGGTGCCGAGCTCCACGACCACGAAGGCGTCGAGCAGATCCTCAGCGACGGCGCCGGCGAACTGACGGTGGTGACGGCGACGGGCACCTATCGCACAGGCTCCGTCGAGCTCGCCGCCGATGCGTGGACCGCGACTCTGCTGCGCCCGCTCGGCACCGAGCTGCCGCTCGAGATCACGCGCGAACAGGTCGTCTACTACCCCAGCACCCACCTCGACGACTACGCGATCGGGAAGTTTCCGGTGTGGATCTGGTTCGACGAGTCGATCTACTACGGCTTCCCGGTCTACGGCGACCTGGCGGCGGTCAAAGCCGCCGAGGACGTCGGCGGGCTGCCGACCACCGCCGAGACCCGGACCTTCGACCCGGACCACGACGCCGAGGGACGTCTGACGACGTTCCTGAACGGCACGTTGCCGACCATGGTCGGATCGACTGCACCGAGGGTCAAGACGTGTCTGTACACGATGACGCCCGACCGCGATTTTGTGCTCGACACGGTGCCCGGCCATCCCGGCCTGCAGGTCGCGCTCGGTTCCGCGCACGGGTTCAAGTTCGCGTCGTGGTTCGGGCGCACCCTCGCCGAGCGGGCCGTGCTCGGCGCGACCACCGCTGCGATCGAACCGTTCCGATTCGATCGCCCCGGCATCGCCGACCCGAACTTCGTCGCCAACTATCGCGACCCGGCCAGCGCCGGAACCGGCTGAGGCGGCGGCGAACCGACAGAGCGGGCGCTCCGCCGGATGATCTTGTTGTCGGCCCTTGCTCGTGCTCGTTGGCCTTCGTCTCGACCTACTCCGTGAGTACATGACGCGCGAACCATGAGTACTGGTTGCTCTGGTCGTGCGGCTCGATCCGGTCTCGACTGAACAGCATGATCAACTCGACCCAGCGTTCCTTCCGATTCGTCCACATCGGCGTCGCCGCAGCTCTCGCCGTCGCCGTCGCCTCGGGGGTCGGCCTTGCCCGTGAAGCGGGCGCGGCCGGTACCGCGACGGCATCGGCGTTCGTGCCGATCGTGCCCTGTCGGCTTGCCGACACCCGTACGGGAACCGACCACGTCGGCAATCGCACGACACCGATCGCAGCAGGAGAATCCGTCACGTTCCCCGTCTGGGGTATCAACGGCAACTGCACCATTCCGACCACGGCCACTGGGGTCGCGACCAACGTGACGGCGGTCAACCCCACTCAGGCCAGCTACGTGACGGTGTACCCGGCCGACGCGGCAACCCGCCCGACTGCCTCGAACCTCAATGTCACCGCTGGGGCCGCGCCGACGCCGAACCAGGTCACGGTCGGCCTGTCGGTCACCGGAGCCATCTCGGCCTACAACAACGCCGGTACGGTCGACCTCATCGTCGACATCGTCGGCTACTACGAGCCATCCGTCGCCGGCGGCTCTGGCCCG
Organism: Actinomycetes bacterium; assembly: GCA_025351965.1. GTDB lineage: Bacteria > Actinomycetota > Acidimicrobiia > Acidimicrobiales > Ilumatobacteraceae > WLMZ01. Next base: position 10,509 of record JANXUX010000435.1, read on the forward strand.
GCAGGCCCCAGTGGCCCGGCGGGCGCTGTCGGACCTGCCGGCCCCGCCTGCCCGGTGGCCGGATGTGTCGTCGTCTTCAGCGGGGCCGCCACCACTCCGACGAACGGAGCCTCAGGGACGACGCTGAACAACTTCGGGTGTCGCGTGATGCCGGTCGACACATCGGCCGAGCTGGACCTCGCCCTGCCTGCGGGCGCCAAGATCACGGCGATCTCGGTGCTCTACAACGACAACAACGCCGGCACTCTGTTCTTCGACCTCTACTCGGTCACCGTGCCGGGCAACGTCAAGGTCAACCCGACGACCAGTTCGCTGCAGTCGACGAATGGCGGTCTGATCGGCAACATGGTCTTCACGATCACGCCGCCTGCTGTGGGCGTCGGCGCGGTGCCGTACATCTACACGCTCGCCTCGAACGCGACCGGAACCTGGTGTGGCGCGATCGTCACCTACACCTTCTGATCTCGTTCGACGCAGCGGATCCGATGGGGGGATTCAGGCCACGGAATGCGGCTCTGAGTCCCCCATCACCGGCCAGGCGGCGGCCCAGATGGACCCGAGTGAGTCGAGGTCGCGGATCGCAGCACACGACCGGCGGGCCATCGCAAGGAACATCTGATCGGAGCGTTCGGTCGGTGTCGAGGTTGCGTACATGCAGCCGAGCACAGTGATGAACGGTCCCTGGAGCTGCCCGAACCGGTAGTCGGCCAGGCAATCGGCGAGGTCGTGGTCGCGCACACCGCGCCCAACGAGCTCGGCGTGGTATCCCGCGACGAGATCGTGTTGATGCTCGCGGCGCAGCTCGGGCTCGAGGCATGTCCCGATGAAGTAGGCGAGGTCACGGCCCGGCGGTCCGACATCGGCGGTCTGCCAATCGAGCGCCGTGACGCCATCGTCGGCGTCGAACATCAAGTTGTCGAGGCGGTAGTCGCCGTGACAGATGGTGAACGGTGTCGGGCGCGCGGTGTACCACGCGCCGATGGCACTCGCCGACTGGCGCAACGTCTCGATGTCCTCGGCACCGAGCTGTTGTTCGTAACGCGCGCAGAACTCTTCCGTCGCTCCGACGAGAACGCTCTGCAGCAACTCACCCATCTCGGCCATTCCGCGGGAGAGGTAGTCGATGGTCAGTAGCGCCGGATCGTTCCACCGCGGAGCGTGGAGCGCGGCGAGGTTGGCGAGGCTGCTCTGCGCACGAGCGAGTGTGCACCCGTCGGCCTGCACCCCGGGAGTTGCCCCAGCGAGATCGTCGAGCAGCAACACGAAGTTGGTGTTGTCGTCGCTGATCGCGCCGTACCAGCAGCGCGGCGTGCGGACATCCACGGTCGGTGCGATCGTGGCGTAGAAGCCGACCTCCTTCTGATAGCCGCCGGCGACACGCTGGCGCGCCGCAGCATCGCCCGCAGCCATCTTGGCCACCAACGTGCGCGGCGCGTCATCGGCACCCGAGCTGTACTCGATGTCCAGCCGGTATGTGCTGCCGATCTGTCCGGTACCGATCGCTGTGCTCGCGACAGCGTCGACGGCACAGTCGAGCCCCGCTGCGTGCAGAGCCGCGGTCAGCCATTCCGGCGTGAGCTCGTCGATCGTCTCGATCACCTCGTCCATGGCCGCCGACTGTAGGGACGCAGCACCATCTGAGGGCGAGCCGGATGGGCCGATCGGGCAAAGGCGGCCTCGGGCGGATTGCGTACGATCGGCGCATGCGTGGTCGGTGTTTGTCGTTGTTCGGTGGCGCCTGCGGTGCACTGCTGTTGTCGGCGGGTTGTTCGGGTGGCGATCACAGTTCAGCCGGCTCGGCGAGCACTGATCCGACCGTCCTGGTCAACTCCGTCTCCGTGCCGACGGTCCCTCTGGCGACGGTCCCTCTGGCGACGGTCCCTCTCGCGACGACGACCACCACCACCTCGGCGCCGGGTGTCACCACCACCTCGGCGCCGGGCGTCACGGCCGAATCGATTGCGGACGAGATCATCGCAGCCGAGCGCGGCATCCGGGACGTCACGCTCACCGCCGACGGCGTTGCTGCCTTCGGCCGGCGTCAGCAGCAGGCCTACCAACTCCTGGCGCGACACGCCGATCTGCTCGGCGCCGTCACGACGCTGATGCCCGCAGACGTCGCCGTTGCGTTCGGCCTCAACGTCGCGGCCCGTCAGGCCGTGGTCGACCACGCTGCTGGAACCGTGTCGAGCGAGCCGTCGGCGACGTTGCCGGCATGGACGATCGTGCCGCCCCGACCGATCGACGAACTGCTTGCCGACTACCGGGAGGCCGAGGCGGCGACCGGCGTGCCGTGGGAGTACCTCGCCGCGATCAACCTCGTCGAGACGCGCATGGGACGGATCCGAGGTGAGTCGTCGGCTGGTGCGCTCGGGCCGATGCAGTTCCTGCCGACGACGTGGGCGACCTGTTGCACCGGCGACATCGAGGATCCCCACGATGCCATCGTCGGCGCGGCCGTCTACCTCGTCAGCCAGGGTGCGTCCGGCGACATGCACGCCGCGCTCTACGGCTACAACCCGAACGAGGGTTACGTCGGTGCGGTCACGGCGTACGCCTCGAACTTGATGGCCGATCCGCTCGCCTACAACGGGTACCACGCGTGGGAGGTGTACGTCGGCAGCGCCGCCGGCACGATCCGGCTTCCGGCCGGCTACTCCGCAACGGCGCCGGTCGATGCCGCAGAGTACGCGCGCGACCACCCCGGCGACGTCACCTGACGTTCAGCGAACAGTGGTGCGTCAGCGGTCGATCTTGGCGACCAGCTTGGTCAGCATGTTGACGTTGCGGCTCGTGGTGCCGAGCTTGCCGATCCGGTTCCACGTCGAGGCCTTGACCGTCGTCTCCATCGACGAGCCGCGCATCCGCCAGTGCACGTCGCGCCCGACGACGACAAGCGTGTCGAACTCGTTCGAAGCGGCCTCCAACGCAGCGGTGACCTCGGCGGTCGGCGGATTCAGGAGGAACGTGATGAAGTACGTGTCGCCGTCCTCGATGGGGAACGGCTGCACCTGCAGGGCTGCACGCACCTCGGCGACCGTGCGAACGAACGTCGTCACCTCGAAGCCGACGAGTTCCTCCAGCGCAGCGCCGATCGCACGCTCGATCGACTCGCGCGACCCGGGCGCGTCGAACACGACGTTTCCGCTGTTGATGTGTGTCCAGACGCCGGTGTAGCCGAGCCCGGTGCAGACCTCTGCCAGCTGCGCCATCTGCACCGTGCGCTTGCCGACGTTGACGGCGCGGAGGAACCCGATCCGCGTCGTCATCCCGGTACCCGAACGCGATCTGGAGTCGACGCCGGTCTGAGCCGTGTCAGCCGTGGATCTGCTGGGCGAGGTACTGCACATCGCCGATCTGGGCGATCAGCTCGAGCTGGGTCTCGATCCAGTCGAGATGCGACTCCTCACCCTTGAGCACCTCGTCGAGCAGCTCGCGAGTGCCGTTGTCGGCATGGGTGACGCAGAGTGCGATGCCCCGGTTGACGCGGTCGATCGAGTCGAGCTCACCCTCTTGGGCCAGGCGCAGCTTCTCGACCGGCGTCTCGCCGACCTTCACGGTGTTCAGCTTCTGCAGGTTCGGCACACCCTCGAGGTAGAGGATTCGCTCGATGAGCACGTCGGCGTCCTTCATCTCGTCGATCGACTCGTGACGGAAGTGCTCGCCGAGGCGCTTGAAACCCCAATTGTCGAGCATCTTCGCGTCGACGAAGTACTGGTTGATCGCCGTGAGTTCAGCGGCGAGCACGTCGTTGAGCAGTTCGATGACGTCGGGGTGGCCATGCATGGGGGTGCGCTCCTGGGTCGGACCGCACGGAGGTCATGCGGCCTGATCAGCCTCAGTCTCGCACCGCGCAGCAGAGGCGGCAAGCATCCGCTCGAGCTCGGGCCAGCACCCGCCACAGCGAGCGCCCGCTCCGCACGTTTCGGCGATGGCGCAGATGCTGGACGCACCCGACGCAACTGCGGCCCCGACCGTTCGGTCCGTCACGGCGCGGCACGAGCAGATGATCATCCGACGTTCATCCGAAACGTGTCCTGGATGCGCTCCACCCGGTTCATAGTAGGGACACCTAACGAAGTTCGCAAGTGCAGCCTTCAGATTTTCTGACGATCCGTCAGATCATCGGACTCGGATTCCGTCGAGGGCCATTCCGAGCACCCGCTCGATCTGACCCGGGGCAGCGTCTTTGAACATCGTGATACCGCCGACGAGGCGCAGTACGTCGTCGAAGCTGACATCCGCCCGGGCGGCGCCGGCCTCCTGGGCGCGACGCAGCATGGGCTCGCCGGCCGCCTCGATCGCACCGCGGCAGCTCGGGAACAGGTCCGAACCCTGCACGAGTTCCTCGGCGATCGCCCGTTTGGTGACGACGTAGCGGACGAACCGCTCGAGCCACGCTCCGAGCGCGTCCCACGGGTCGAGGTCAGCGAAGTCCTCCGCAGACCGGCAGAGCGCCTCGACCTCGGCGACGTACACGCTCTCGAACAGGTCTTGACGGGTGGGGAAGTGGCGGTACAGGGTGCCGATGCCGACACCGGCGCGCCGCGCAATGTCCTCCAACGAGGTCGACGACCCGTTCTCGTCAAACGCGGTGCGCGCCGCCACGAGCAGCATCTCGAAGTTCCGGCGGGCGTCGGCACGCTGAGGGCGGCGGGCGAGGACCTCGGGCATTTTCTCGGTGCTGGACATTGCTCGACGCTCCCGCATTCACCGTCTCCACCCGACGCACGGTTGCAAACGGAGGGTAGCCTCCGTCACGTACCGGAGGGTTACCTCCCATTCAACCAGCACGAAGGGAGTTCCCATGGAACTCGGACTGCACATCGCCAACTTCACCTGGACCGGTGGTTCGGCGGAGATCGCTCCTCGCCTCGGTCACCTCGCCCGCACTGCAGAAGAAGCCGGCTTTGCCCGCATCACCGTCATGGACCACCTCTGGCAGATCACCGTCGTCGGTCCGGAGACCGACGACATGCTCGAGGCCTACACCACACTCGGGTTCCTCGCTGCGAGCACCAAGACGGTCCAGCTGCACACGCTCGTCACGGGCGTCGTCTACCGCGAGCCCGGGTTGCTCGCCAAGGCCGTCAGCACGCTCGATGTCCTATCCGGCGGCCGAGCCGGCCTCGGCATCGGTGCGGCATGGAACGGTGACGAGGCGGCCGGACTCGGGCTGCCGTTCCCCGGTACCTCCGAGCGTTTCGAGCGTCTCGAGGAGGCTCTGCAGATCTGCCTGCAGATGTGGAGCGACAGCGACGCGCCGTACAGCGGCCAGCACTATCAGCTCGGCCGCACGCTCAGCGTGCCTGTCAATCTGCACCGCCCGAAGCTGATGATCGGTGGCGGTGGGGAGAAGAAAACGCTCCGCCTCGTCGCCAAGTACGCCGATTCGTGCAACCTGTTCGCCGGTCCCGAGGTCGCGCCCAAGCTCGACGTACTGCGCGAGCACTGCGCGCGTGAGGGCCGCGACTTCGACTCGATCGAGAAGACCGTGACGATGCACCTCGACCCCACCGTCGAGATCGGCGCGGCGCTCGAGCAGTTCCGTGAGATGCATGAGCTCGGCATCACCGCCGCCTACCTGATGTCACCCGGGCCGGAGCCGCTGGACTTCGTCGAGGTGCTCGGCAGCCGCGTCATTCCCGAGATCTCGGCGTGGTGAGCACAGGATTCGACGCCGCACACGTCCGCAGAATCTGAGCGCATCGCGATGGTTCGGGGATGGCCCAACTGGGTATAGACCACACGTGGAGGCTGACTCGCGTCTGCCACCAGCCCCGTGACCATCGTGGACTCGAACGTCGCCTCGCCGGCCGACGAACGGTCCCACTCGTCGAGGGCCCTGAACCCAGCCCGGTTCGGGGCCCTCGAGCCATCTCGGGCCGGGGAGTGCGCGACACTGGAGCGGTGAGCTACGAACACCTGCTGGTCACTGTCGAGGGCGCGGTCGCAACCATCACCTTGAATCGCCCGGAGAAGCGCAACGCGCTGGCGATGAACGTGATGCTGGAACTGACCGAAGCCTTCCGACACGTCGGTAGCAGCGATGCGCGCGGCGTGATCCTGGCCGCTAACGGCCCGGTGTTCAGCGCCGGCCACAACTTCGCGGACATGGCCGGAGCGACACTCGACGAAGCCCGTCAGCTCTTCACCGTGTGCACGAACATGATGGATGCCGTGCAGGCGATGCCCCAGCCGGTGGTCGCCAAGGTCCACGCTCTCGCCACGGCGGCGGGCTGTCAGTTGGTCGCGACGTGCGATCTCGCGGTCGCTGCGGATACGGCCGGTTTCGCGATGCCCGGTGGGAAGGGCGGCCTGTTCTGTCACACACCGCTGGTCGCCGTTGCCCGCAACATCGGTCGCAAACGCGCCCTCGAGATGGCGCTGACCGGTGACATCATCGATGCCGCCACGGCGCTCGACTGGGGGCTGATCAACCGGTCTGTGCCGGCCGATCAGCTCGATGCTGCGACCCTGGACCTCGTCACCCGGGCCACTCGTGGCAGCCTGTTGTCCAAGGCAATGGGCAAGCAGGGCTTCTACGGTCAGGTCGATCTGGCCCAACCGAGGGCCTACGAGTTCGCTGTCGAGCTGATGGCGACAGCGGCCCGGACGGCCGATGCGCAGGAGGGCTTTGCGGCTTTTCTCGGCAAACGACCACCGAACTTCACCGAGCATCCGTAGCCCGGTCACGCCGCGGCGGCGAGGTGTCGGAGGCGGTGGACGATGGCGTCACGATGGTTGCGGACGGTTCTCGGTGACACGTCCCGGACGGCCGCAAGGTGCTCGGGGCGACCGAGGTTGATCAACTGGGCGATCAGATCGAGATCGGCGTCGCTGAGCACACCCGATCGGTGCGCCTCGTGCAGCAGCTCGGTCATCTCGCTGAGCGGTGAGGTCGCGACGGTCGCCTCGACATCGCCCATCCGGTCGTGGGTGGTCGGGATCTCGTTCGCGTTCAGCCGGCGACTGGGACGGACCAGCGTCTGGAAGCCGATGTCGCGAACCAGGTTGGCGACCACACGCTGTGGCCGTCGCTCGATCGGATAGGTACGGATCGTTGCCCAGGCGTTGGCGATCAAGTCGTCGAGCAGATCGTGCAGGAGCCTGTCCGAACCGGCCCGGCGGCGAGCGATCGCGCTCAGCGCGGGCAGGATCCGTTGGAGCACGATGCGCCCGGCGAGCTCGTCGGTCCGGGCGATCACGAGGAGATGGAGGATGTACGCGTCGTGGTCGGCCTCGAGCACCGGATCGTGGCGGGTGCGGCGATCGACCAGCACCCCGTCACCGACCCGGTGCACGTATCCGCAGCGGTCCAGCATCTCGTCGAGTGACGCGACGTTGTCGCCGGGCATATCCCATGTGCGGACGTGGCGGAGATCAGCGGCGCGGATCGTGCGGTGCTGCCATTCGGCCGAGAGCTGGCGCAGGATCGGCGATTGGTGCGAGAACGTGGGGTGAGTCATGGGGGCATCGTGCGACCCTGACCTCACTGGTGAACTCACCGGTGAGGTCTCCGGAAGGCTCACAATCGTCGAGAATCGGGGATTTGTGGTCTGTGAGTCGTGAAATGTCTTCCACATCTGTGATCTGGAAGCACTCAGCAGGATGTGCAACCCCTGACACCCTTCACCGTGATGATGGTCGGCTGGCGACGTGCGACCGTCGTCGGCGCTTCCCCGGACACCACCCTTGCCGACGTCGTCGAGCGTCTGTGCGATCGGCCAGGGCCGGCGGCAGTGCTGATCGACGGACGATTGACGGCGACGTCGCAGTCCCTCGTGGGCAGCGGCATCCGCCACGGCAGCCGAATCGCTCTCGCCACCGATGGTGCTCCGAGACGCGTCCATGAACCCCGGGCCGGCCGACCTCTGGAGGCGGTCTGGGTCGCCGGTCCGGACGCCGGCGATGCCGTTGCCATCGGTGACGGACGGAATGTCGTCGGCCGGGCTGCGACAGCAGACGTCCGCTGCGGCGACCGGGCCGTCGAGTTGCACCACGCCGTGCTCGACGTCGACGACGGTCGCATCTGGCTCCGGCAGCTGAGCGGTCTGACACCGATCCTGATCGGCGACGTCACGGCCAGTGGCCGGCAGCCCGTCGCGCTCGGACAGCGGATCGAGGTCGGGTCGTCGGTGCTCGTCGTGCGCGAGTGTTCGTCGCAGGTGCCGGCGACCGTCGTTGCACCACCGCGCCCCGACGATCCGTGGCGGCGCCCGTTCGTGCGTTCACCGCGCGCGTTGGTCACCGAGTCGAGCACCAGCATCGAGGTCCCGCGGACTGCGACGACACCCGGTGGCATGGCGGGCGGTCTGCTCCCGACCGTCCTCGGAGTCGCCGGCGCGGCGGTGCTCGCGCTCGTCTTCCATCAACTGATGTTCCTGCTGTTCGGGCTCATGGGCGCAGTCGTTGCGCTCGGTACGTGGGTTGCGCAGCGCGTCGGCCTGGTCCGGACGAGGGCGAGCGTCACCGAGTCGAACCGTCTCGCCGTCGAGACCTTCACCACGGCGCTGGCTGCGAACCGCAGCGCGAACCGGGCCGCTGTGCTCGCGAATGCGCCGACGCTCGACGGTGCGATCACCGCGGCCGCGACGAGGTCAGCAGCGTTGTGGGCCGTCCGCCCGACGGACCGCGATGCTTTCCACGTGTCGATCGGATTCGGTGACGGCTTCTGTCAGCCGCCGATCGTCGGTGCCGGCAACGCCTCGGCAGATGTGCTCGCTGCGATCGACGAGGCATCCCGGCTCGGGGTTGTGCCGATCATCGCCTCGATCTCGGACGGCACCGTGACCGCTGTCGTCGGCCACGGAGGCGCCGACGTCGTTCGATCGATGGTCGTGCAGCTGGCCGCACGCAGCGGGCCCGCCGACTGGCGGCTGGCGATCGTCAGCGACCGGCTGACGGAGTGGGACGGCTTCGTCTGGCTGGACCAGATCGCCGACGGCGAGGGGCTCGCCCGTCTGGTCCGTCCGGCCGCCGTCGACGCGATGGTCGCCACGCTCGACGACACGGATGCGCGCCATCTCGTCGTGGTCGTCGATGGCCCGAGCGTCCTCCACTCGCGAACGGATGCGTTGCGACGGCTGCTTGCCGGACGCACGCCGACCGCGTTCATCGTGCTCTGCGCCAGCGAGGCGGAGATCCCAGCAGCAGCGACCAGGGCGCTGATCGTCGGACGTGGCGGGTTGGCGCGATGGATCGCCGACACCCGTGTCTCGGCACTCGCCGAGCCGGTCCGGATCGCCGGCATCTCGGCACGTCGCGCCGCGGACTTCGCCGCATCGATCGCCGACCTGGTCGACCCCGAGCACGAGGACGACGCGTCGTCACTGCCGCGGGCGGTGAGCGTGGCCGAGCTCCTCTCGACCGACATCGGTACCGAGCCCGACCGGTACGCACACACCATCGCCGACTGTTGGTCGAGCGCCGGCGCGGACCCCCCGCTGCGCTGTCCGATCGGAACCGCTGTCGACGGCGTCGTCGACGTCGACCTCGTCCGCGACGGTCCGCACGCACTGGTCGCCGGCACGACGGGTGCCGGCAAGAGCGAGCTGCTGCGCACGTTGGTGCTCGGCCTTGCGACTCGGTCGAGTCCGGAGCACGTCTCGTTCGTGCTGATCGACTACAAGGGCGGCTCGACCTTCGATGCATGCGTGCACCTGCCGCACGTCGTCGGTGTCGTGACGGACCTTGACGAACGTCTCGCCTCACGCGCCCTGCGCAGCCTGGAGGCCGAGCTCCGCCGTCGCGAGCACCTGCTCCGCGACGCTGGGGTGAGCGACCTCGCCGCCTACCGCGCCAGACGGGCTTCGGCGTTCGCGATGCCGGCCGCACCGCTGCCCAGGCTGGTCGTCATCGTCGACGAGTTCGCCACCCTCGCCGCCCAGGTGCCCGAGTTCATGCGTGCGCTGCTCGGCATCGCCCAGCGCGGCCGGAGCCTCGGTGTGCACCTGCTGCTCGCCACCCAGCGCCCGCACGGCGTCGTCGACGAGAACATCCGCGCCAACACGAACCTGCGCATCGCGCTCCGTGTGCAGGACGCGGCCGATGGCATCGACGTCGTCGGCGATGCAGCGCCGGCGACCCTGCCCCGGACGATCCCTGGTCGCGCCGCGATGCGGCTCGGGGCCGACGATCTGATCGCCTTCCAGACGGCGAGCTGTTCGGGCCCACATCGGCCGAACGCCGGCGCGGTTGCCGGTCTCGGTGCCGGCGTTCGTGGATTGCGGGTCGATGACGTCGTGATCGATGGCGTGCCGCTCGCCGCAGTGGCGCACGCTGCGGCGCTGTCACCGGGTCTCGAAGCAGGCGAGCGGACGGAGATGGCGGTCCTCGTCGACGCAATCGTCGCAGCCGCTACGGCGATGGGGATCGCTCCGCCACATCGTCCCTGGCATCCGGCGCTGCCGGAGACCGTCACCGTCGACGATCTCGAGCCCAACCGCGGCGCAGCCGTGATCGGGATCGTCGACGATCCCGATCACCAACGACGGTCTGCACTGACGTGGCCGGTCGGTGCGGGGCATCTCGTGCTCGCCGGTTCCACGGGGTCCGGCACGACGACCGCGCTGTTGGCGATCGCCGCCGCAATCGAGCGCAGCGACGTCGCCGCCGAGGTGTTCGTGATCGACGCCCTCGGCGATCCCCGCCTCGATGTGCTCGAATCGAGCGGAGCGCTGGTCGCGCTCGTCCGTCTGCACGAACGCGAGCGCATGATGCGGATGCTCGATCACCTCTGTCGGCTGATCGCGACGCGTCGGTCATCGACAGGCTCTGCGGGCGGCGCCCCGTTCGGCGATGTCGTGGTGCTCGTCGACGGGCTCGGCGCACTGCGCGCCGATCTGGAATCGGCCGAGCAGTGGCGTCAGCTCGAGCAACTCGATTCGCTCATCGACGACGGCCTCGCAGTCGGCCTGAGAGTCGCGATGACGGTGACCCGCTGCGGTTCTGTACCGTCCCGTCTCGTCGCCCAGATCGGCTGCCGGTGGATCTTCCCGCTCGCTGATCCCCTCGACGCAGCGGTGTTCGGAGTTGCCGCTCGACTCGTGCCGCCCGGCATTCCCGGTCGCCTCGTCGATGCGACGACGGGTCGAGAAGCGCACATCATCGAGCCCGTGGACGGCGCCTCGTCGGCGACCGTCACGCGGCCGCCGCCTCGGGCAGCGGCACGGATCGGCGAACTGGCAGCGGAGATCGACCTCGGCGACCTGCCCCAGCCGATCCCATCCGCCGGGGAATTGGTTGCGGCGATCGGGATCGGGTTCGAGTCCTTGAGCCCGGCGGTGCTCCGGGTCGCGTCCGGCGAGCACGTCCTGGTGATCGGACCGGCGCGCACAGGTCGCAGCACGGCCCTGATCGTCGTCGCCGACTGTTGGCGGGCCGCCCATCCGTCAGGTTGGATCGGGTGTGTCGCCCCGCGCCGATCGAGTGTCTGCGTCGGGATGGCCGCGAGTGACGTCGCGGAGTTGCTGGCGAGTATGCCGACGACTGGGCCTGTCCTGCTGGTCGTCGACGACGCAGAACTGGTCGACGATCCCACCGGCCAGCTCGCTGCCCGGATCACCGCACGCGCCGAGGGCTTGACCGTCGTCGCCGCCGGTCGGCCGGATTCGCTCCGTGCCAGCTTCGGGCACTGGACGACCGCGATCCGTCGGTGTCGGCTCGGCATCGTGATGGCCGGAGCCAGCGACCTCGACGCCGATCTGCTCGGAGCCGTGCTGCCCCGACGTCTCCCGATCTCCATCCGACCCGGGTTGGCATGGCTGATCGGTGACGGCGATCGCGAACTCGTGCAGCTCGCCCGCTGCGCAGCGCCGGACCGCGTCGCGTGCTCATTTGACGTCGCCGGGGCCGTGCCGTAAAGGTTGCCGGCGTATGTCCCGCATCCTGACCGTCGGTGCCGCCCAGCTCGGACCCGTCCAACGTGACCACACCCGAGCGAGCGTCGTCGCCCGTCTGATCGATCTCCTCCACCAGGCCCACGATCACGGTGTGCAACTCGTGGTGTTCCCCGAGCTGGCCCTCACGACATTCTTTCCGCGCTGGTTCCTCGACGACATCACCGAGGCCGACCACTGGTACGAGACGTCCATGCCGAACGCAGACACCCAGCCGTTGTTCGACGAGGCCAAGCGGCTCGGCATCGGCTTCTGCCTCGGCTACGCGCTGATCGAGACCGATGCCGACGCCACGGTGCACCGGCACAACGTGCAGACCCTCGTCGAGCGAGACGGGTCCATCGTGGCCACCTACCGCAAGGTGCACATCCCCGGCCACGACCACAACGAACCAGACCGTCCGTTCCAGCACGCCGAGCGGTACTACTTCGAGCCGAGCACCGAGGGCTTCGGCGTGTGGCGGGCCTTCGACGGCATCGTCGGGATGATGATCTGCAACGACCGTCGCTGGCCGGAGTCCTACCGGGTGATGGGCCTGCAGGGTGTCGAGCTGATCCTGTGCGGCTACAACACACCCATTCGCTACGTGCCCGACCCCAGCCAGGACATCCTCCAGGGCTTTCACAACGCGCTGGTGATGCAGAGCGGTGCCTACCAGAACGGGACCTGGGTGGTCGGCGTCGCCAAGGGTGGTGTGGAGGAAGGCGTCGACTCGCTCGGCCAGTCGATGATCGTCGCGCCGAGCGGCCAGATCGTGGCCCAAGCGCTGACCACCGCCGACGAGCTGATCGTCGCCCGCTGTGACCTGGATTGGTGCGCCCGCTACAAGGACACGCTGTTCGACTTCGACAGGTACCGCCGCCCCGAGCTCTACACCCGCATCACCGCCCAGCGCGGCACCGAACTCCCACCCGCCTGACGCCGGCTGGCGCCGATTTCGCCGTCAGCACGATCGGGGGTGTTTGCCCCGTTGTGAGCTGACGGTGGTCAGCTGCTGGGTCATCAGCGACCGAGGCGTTGTCGTGCGCGCTCGAGTGCGAGGCGCACGTCGGCGACGACCTCGTCGACGCGCTCGAGGTCGCTCCACCAGACCTGGACGATGTCCCAGCCGAGCTGCCTCAGCAGCCGCTTGCGGGTCAGGTCGCGTTGCTGTGCGGACGGTGATCCGTGGTGCTCCCAGCTCTGGCATTCGACTCCGACCATCAGATCCACCTCGGCGAGATCGAGGTGCGCGAACGTCTTGCCGTTGCGATCGTGCACGGGCCACTCGTCGACGAGCGTGATGCCCACCTCGTCGAACACCCGCTTGGTGATCCGTTGGAACCAGCTCAACGGCAACCGGGCCGATACCCGTTCTTCGAGGAGCTGGAGCAGTTGCGTCGGGCTCGTCAGGTTCGGGCGCTGCCAGCGTCTGAATTGTTCGTCGAACCATCGTGGACTGAACCCGAGCCGGAGCGCGCTGTCGAGAGCCTTGCCGGCATCATGCCCGTCGGCATCGAGGTGGATGAGCGTCAGCGGCAGGATGGTCACTGGGATCGACTCGACCACGTGTCGATCGGCTGCCGACAGGTGTCGCGAGTAGTGGTACTCAACCTTCGCGACCCGGACGACGTGCGCACGCCGATGCACGATCACCTCGACCGTGTCGTGGCGGTCATAGTCGTCGAGCGCGTGGAGGCGCGCTGCGCTCGGCCCGTACATCAGCGCACCCGGTGCGGACAGTGCTGCCGCCATCGCTCGTCGGTGCCACGAATCGGCGGTCGCGGCGTTGGCGACGATCGAGCGCGCCAGACGCGTCCAGACGTGGTTGCGGATGAGGGTCCGCCGGCGTTCGGCGCTGATGCCGAGCGCGTGGATCTGGGCATCGGTCGCGACGCCGTGCTGGCGGGCGAAAAGCTCGCTGACGAGCTGCATCGGTGGCGTCTTCGGTTCTTCGTCCATGTCGGACTGAGTGCTTCGAATCGACCGGATCCGGAAAACAAATCGTGGGCTGTCAGCTCACAACGGGCCAGATCCCCCCGAACGTGCTGACTCGTTCGTTGGCGTTCGTTGGCGTCAGCTCACAACCACCGATACCCCGTCGATCGTGCTGACGCGATGTCGTCGGTCACGGGATGTCGTCGGCTACGGGAAGTAGCCGGTGATGTCCACGATGAGGTGCGTGGGTTGGCTGTTGAAGAGGCACACATCGCCTCCGGTTCCGATCTGACTGATCACGGCGTTCGGGATCGTCTGCCCAGCGACGAAGTTGAGATTCGACGCCAGGGGCGGGTCGATGCCACACGGGTAGACGGTCACGTAGCCGGCCCCGGCCGGTTCGGTCACCGTGACGGTCAGGACGGCAGTCGTCGCGCCGGCGGGCACTCCACCGCGGTCTCGGACGTGCGCGACGGTGATGGCTCCGCCCGGCGCGGCACCGGCACCGACGCCGAGGCCGTCGATGGTCGCCGTCCCAGGTCTGGTGTCGAGGAGTCGGGCCGGGAGGAGGGCCGAGTAGGTGGTGCTCGCCGGGAAGTAGCCGAGAACGTCAACGATCAGATGGGTGGCGGACTGGGTGAAGATGCACACCGTGCCACCCGTGCCGACCTTCGCAACGACGAGGTCGGGAATCGTCAACCCGGGGGTGTAGTTGAGGTTGGACGCAGTGGGCGGCTCCGAGCCGCACGGGTACACGGTTGCGTAGCCGGCCGATGTGGGTTCGGTGACGGTGACGTTCAGAACGACCGCTGACGCGTCTGCCGGTACGCCAGCGCGACCGGTGAGCTGCACGGTCGAGACCGAAGCGGCCGCAGCCGGCCCCGTCCCCTGTTGCAACGCGTCGACGGTCGCCCCGTCCGAGCGCGTGTCGAGCACACGAGCGGGGTTGAGGGCCGAGTAGGTCGTCGTCGGCGGGAACGCACCGTTGACGTCGACGACGAGGTGCAGCGTCTGCTGGGCGAAGACGCAGACCGTGCCGGCCGCGCCGACCTTGGAGATCACTGCGTTCGGGATCGTGGTGCCGGTCGCGTAGTTGAGGTTCGAAGCCGTCGGCTGTGCGGATCCGCACGGGTAGACCGTCAGGTAGCCGGCGGCCTGCGGTTCGGTGACGGTCACGTTCAGCGTCACGGCGACGGCGTCGACCGGTACGCCGCCGCGGCCGGCGACGGTCAGTTGCAGAGTCGACCCTGCAGCCAACGGACCGCCTCCGACGAACAGACCGTCGACGGTCGTGGTGCCCGGTCGCGTGTCGGCGAGCCGGGCAGGCGCCAGCGGCACGTAGTCACGCCCGGCGGTGACGACCACCGTGAATGAGGTCGTCGCAGTGAGTCCGGACGCGTTGGTCGCCGTACATGTCACGACGGTCGATCCGACCGGGAACGCCGAGCCCGAGGGCGGTGCGCAGGAGACGGCCGGTGTGCCGACGTCATCGACGGCGACGGGCTGGGAGTAGCTCACGGTTGCTGTCGTCGCGCCCGGGCTCGATACGGCCGTCACATCCGGTGGGGTCGAGGCGAACGAGGGCGGGGTGAGGTCCGGCGTCAGCAGCGTGACGAGGTTGCGCCCGGGTCGGCTGAGCACGATGGAACCGTTGGCCGTGAACTTCGTACTGACGTCCGCGAAGTCGTTCTCGACCGGGCCGAAGATGGTGTTCGACGGGATCAGGGTTCCTCGCGTACCGACGACGAGTCCGACCGTCGCCGCAGCGATCGTTGCGTTCCCCGAGCGGTAGGAGTTGCTGAGGACCACGTAGGTGCCGTCCGGCAGCGGAGTGGCCGACGTTCCGACCTCGGTGGCGAAGCTGGCACCGATCAGGCTGTTGGCTGCAGAGATCGCGCCGCGGACACCGACGGTCCCGTCGGCCCATGTC
>JANXUX010000448.1 GCA_025351965.1 Actinomycetes bacterium
GCCAGACCCTTCGCCCGAGAGATCCGTTCGATCCAACGGCGGCGATGGGCACCATGGTCGACGAGACCCAGACGCAACGGGTGATGGCGTACATCGAGTCGGGTCGTCGGAGCGGGGCGGAGCTGATGATGGGTGGCGAGCGCGCAGAGATCACCCCGGGAGGGTGCTACATCGAGCCAACGGTGTTCGCCGGTGCGTCCAACGACATGCAGATCGCCCGTGAGGAGATCTTCGGCCCGGTCTTGGTCTCGATTCCCGTCGACGGTGTCGAAGAAGCCGTTCGCGTCGCCAACGACTCGCCCTACGGACTCGCCGCGGCGGTGTGGAGCCGGGACATCTCCGTCGCCCACCGCACCGCCAAGGCACTGCGCGCCGGCACTGTCTGGATCAACACCTTCGACATGAGCTCGATCACGACGCCGTTCGGTGGGTTCAAGGAGAGTGGCACGGGCCGAGACCGCTCGATGCACAGCATGGACGGCTACACGCACCTCAAGACGACGTGGCTACAGCTGTGATCGGCGGGCGCTTGAGTCTGTGTCCGCAGTGTGAATTGCGGGTGCGATCGCACCAGGAATGTGACGAACGTCCAGTGCTGTCGTGCTAAATTTTCCAAGGTTCTACAAGTTCAAGGTTTCACATCACAATCAGGGGGAAGAAATAATGGATTTCCGATCACCCGGCGCACCACGCCGATCAACCGATCCACTGCAGAGCGACTTGATGGACCAATTCGCGCAAGGCAACATCTCGCGTCGCAGCTTCGTCAAGCGCGGTGCTGTACTCGGCTTGTCGACCACCTTCATCGGGGCATTCCTCGCTGCCTGCGGCAGCGATTCGAAGAAGTCCTCTGGATCCACTGCGGCGAGCACCGGCGGCACCACCGCACCGGGGGCCACCACCGCTCCGGGGGCCACCACCGCTCCGGCTGACACCACCGCCGCCACGGCCCCTGCCGCCGGCGCCATCAAGCAGGGCGGCACGATGCGACTCGCATCGCAGAAGCCCGGTAGCCCGCTCGACCCCGTGGCGATGGACAACCTCGGTACCTACACCGTCGTCACCCAGAGCTTCGAGTACCTGTGCGGCAAGGGTGACAACGCCACGTTGGCCCCGGCACTGGCAGAGTCATGGTCGCCGAACGCCGATGGCAGCGAGTGGACCTTCGTCCTGCGCCAGGGCGTGAAGTGGCACGATGGGTCGGCGTTCACATCGGCCGACGTGGTTGCGACCATGGACCGCTTGGCCGGCAGCAACCTCAAGGCCTACCTCGTCGAGGGCGCCACGACTGCAGCCGACGACTTCACGGTGACGATGAAGCTGAACACTCCCGACGGCCAGTTCCCGTACCAGGTGTCGCTGTACAACCCGCAGACCCTGATCACCCCGGTCAGCTTCGTGCTCGGCACCACGCTCGACAAGGTCCCGACCGGTACCGGCCCGTTCAAGCTCGACAAGTACGACGTCGCCACCGGAGCGACCTTTGTGGCCAACGTGGACTGGTGGGGAGGCAAGCCCTTCCTCGACAAGGTCGAGTTCATCTTCTCCGACGACATCGCCACTCAGATCAGCGGTCTGCAGGGCGATGCGGCTGACGCACTCGTCCAGTTCTCGGTCGTCGGTGGCGACGCCCTGCTCGCTGATCCGAACGTCATCGTCGAGGGTACTCGCGGTGCTGCGCACCGCCAGATCTGGATGAACACCCGCGAAGGCAACTTCGCCGACGTGCGCGTCCGCCAGGCCGTCGCGCTCGGTATCGATCGCCAGGCGCTGATCGACACGGTGCTGCGCGGCAAGGGGGACATCGGCAACGATCACCCCATCGCGCCGGTGTACGAGTTCTTCGATGCCGCCCAGCCGCAGCGCGAGCGCGACATCGAAAAGGCCAAGGCCCTGCTGAAGGAAGCGGGCAAGGAGGGCCTCAGCATCACGATGCACGTGCCGAAGCTGCAGGAGATCCCGCAGCTCGCGGAGCTGATCCAGACCCAGCTCAAGGACATCGGCATGAACATCGAGCTGAACGTCGAGAGCACGGACACGTTCTACGACGAGTGGTGCAAGACGTACGACCCGATCTGCGACGGCGGCCAGGAGTTCGGCATCGTCGACTACGGCAACCGTGGTGTACCCGACGTGTATCTCGTCAAGGCCTACGCAACTGGTGAGTGGAACTCCGCCCACTACGTCTCCAAGCCGTTCAACGCCGCCGTTTCCGAGTACCAGGCCTCGCTCGATCTCGCCGGCCGCAAGACGGCCATCTCCAAGGTGCAGAAGATCGCCAACGAGGACGTCCCGTACGTGATCCCGTACTTCTACAACACGTTGTACGCCCACTCGAAGAAGGTCGGTGGCATCGTTGCCTCCGGCCTGGGGCACTTCGAAATGGGTAAGGCCGGGTTCCTCGCCTAGTTCGGCGAGATCAAGATTCCACCGGATGCCTGTGGAGCCGTCGCGGCGCGGCGGTTCCACAGGCATCGGTGTATATGCGAAGTTCTGTTCAACGCTTGATTCTGCAAGGGGGGGCACTCGTGCGGAAGTTTCTGATGCAACGGTTGGCATCAGCCATCGTCACGCTGTGGCTGCTGGCCACCATCGTGTTCCTGATCGTCAACGTCTTGCCGGGCGACGTCGGGCGCAAGATCCTCGGGCCATTCGCGCCGAAGGAGGATGTGGCGGCGTTCAACCATCGGCTCGGCACGGATCGGACGGTCATCGCTCAGTACCTGACCTCGATCCGACGGGTGTTCACCCTCGATTTCGGTGACTCCTATCAGAGCGGGCAGAAGGTCACCGACATCATCCTTCCGGCGCTGTTCCGGTCCGGCAAGCTGGCCCTGCTCGCGTTCGTGCTCACCATTCCGATCTCGATCGCAGCCGGCATCTTCGCTGCTCGTCGCAAGGACAAGTTCGCTGACCGGGTCGTCGTCAACGTCGGTCTGGCGAGTTCCTCGATCCCGGAGTTCGTGACTGCAGCTGTGCTGCTGTCGGTGTTCTGCGTCAACTGGAAGTTGGGTGAGGTTTTCGCCAATCCTCCAGCCGGTACCTCGGTGATCGGACAGTTCCGATACCTGCTCACGCCGGCGATGGCGATGGTGATCGCGTACTTCGGCTACATCGCCCGAATGACTCGGGCGGGGGTCATCGGCGGGCTGCAATCCGACTACGCGCGTACGGCCACGATGAAGGGTCTCAGCAAGGGCACGGTGATGCGGAGCCATATCCTCCGCAACGCCCTGGCTCCGACGATCACGGTGATCAGCGTGCAGGTCGGGTACCTGTTCGGAGGCATCATCGGCGTCGAGAAGGTGTTCAACTATGCAGGCCTCGGCTCGACGATGCTGACGGCGGTCGGTGCCAAGGACATTCCCGTCCTGCAGGGCGCCGTCCTGCTGGTCGGGATCATCTACATGATGTCGACGCTGCTCGCAGACTTGTTGATTGCCTACCTCAACCCACGGGTTCGACTGGAGAAGACGCGATGAGCGACCTCGGAACATCAGCGGTAACCGGACCCGAAGCCGAGACCGGGGGATTCGAGACAGAGATCGGGGGATCTGCACCCGGACCAGTGATCAGCGAACGCAAACAGGCTCGCCGCGAGAGTTGGCGGCTGATCCGGCGGCGGCCGTCGTTCATCATCGGCAGCGCAATCGTCAGCATCTGGGTGGTCTGCGCGATCCTCGGCAACCGGATCACTCCGCACCACCCGCTCGACTTCCGGGCGAAGGACTCCTCGGGCTTGCCCGCTCTGCACCTGTCGCCGCGCGCCGCGTTTCCGTTCGGTACCGATGCCACCGGCCGCGATGTGCTCTCCAGGGTCATGGCTGGTGCTCGTGATGTGCTCAAGATCGCTCCGATGGCTGCGATCCTCGGCGTGTTGCTCGGTGTCATCGTCGGCATGATCATGGGGTACCTGGGCGGTTGGGTGGATCTTGTGCTCAGCCGGATCGTCGAGGCGTTCCTGGCGCTGCCGGTGGTGCTCATCGCCCTCCTCGCGATCACCACACTCGGACGATCGGACTGGGTGGTCGTCGGCGTCGTCGCGGTGTTGTTCACCCCGGTCGTTGCTCGAACGGTGCGGTCGGCGGTGTTGGCCGAACGAGATCTCGACTACGTCACGTCGGCTCGGCTGCGTGGCGAGACGGGCAGGTTCGTGATGTTCCGTGAGATCCTTCCGAACGTTTCGGGACCGATCATCGTCGAACTCACCGTCCGCATCGGCTACGCAGTGTTCACTGTGGCGACCCTGTCGTTCCTCGGCGCCGGTCCACCACCACCATCGCCGGACTGGGGTGCACAGGTGAGCGAGGGGTTCCGCGTCCTCGGGGCCGGCATCTGGTGGACCACGCTCTTCCCCGCCCTGGCCATCGCCAGCCTGGTGATCGCCGTCAACCTCATTGCCGACTCCGTGCAGTCGGTCCTGGACGCGTCATGACTCTCGCCGACGCTCCAGTGATCACGGCCGCCCTCGAGGTCAGAGATCTCGAGGTGGCCTATGTCGTACGCGGCGTCGACCGCGAAGTTCTGCGCGGAGTTTCGTTCAGCATCGCCCCGGGTGAGGCCTATGGCCTGGTCGGTGAGTCGGGATGCGGAAAGTCCACGACGGCCTACGCCGCGGTTCGTTACCTGCCCGACAACGGCAAGATCCTGTCCGGCAGCATCCACGTGGCCGGCGACGACGTGATCGGGATGAACGCCGAGCAGTTGCGCCGTTTCCGGGCCACCGAGGCGTCGATGGTGTACCAAGATCCCGGAGCGTCGCTGAACCCGTCGTTGCGGGTCGGCCGCCAGATCACCGAATGCTTCACGCTCCTCGGCCAATCCAAGGACGAGGCCAGGCGGTCGTCGATCGCCGCGCTCGCGCGGGTGCGCATCGCTGCACCCGAGAGTGTGATGGATCGCTACCCGTTCCAGCTGTCCGGTGGGATGCAGCAGCGAGTCGTCATTGCGATGGCGCTGGCCTGCAACCCGAAACTCCTGGTGCTCGACGAACCAACCACGGGTCTCGACGCCACGGTCGAAGCCGAGGTACTCGATCTCGTCCGCGCGCTGCGGTCCGAGAGCGACGCGGCGATTCTGTTCATCGCCCACAACCTGGGTGTCATCCGCTCGATGTGCGATCGCGTCGGTGTGATGTACGCCGGCAAGATCGTCGAGGAGGGCCCGAGCCAGGCGGTCTTCGACGACCCGAAGCACCCCTACACCGTTGGCCTGCTCCGCTCGTTGCCGCGCCATGGGATTCGCAAGACCGACCGGGCACTGGCCACCATCCCCGGTACCCTCCCGCTGATTGGATCAGCGCTGCCGACATGCGTGTTCGTCGATCGCTGCCCACTGGCCAGCGATGTGTGCAGGACAGAAGTCCCTCCGGTCGTGCAGATCGGCCCGGCAGGTGATCGGTACACCCGTTGTCATCACGCGGACCGCATCGACGACCTCGAAGTCGAATCGGTCACCGTGGACATCGCGATGCTCGCAGCGTCCGAGCACAACCCCGATGTGCTGGAGTTGTCCCACGTTTCCAAGACGTTCCGTCAGCGCGGCAATTCGATTCCTGCGCTCGTCGACGTCGACTTCACGCTCGCCGAGGGCGAGACGCTCGGCATCGTCGGCGAGTCCGGTTCCGGTAAGTCGACGTTGGCCCGCACGATGTTGGGCATCGAGACGCTCGATCAGGGCGGCGACATGGCACTCGACGGCGCGCATCTACAGGGTTCGACGTCGCAGCGCTCTGCAAGCGAGAAGCGATCGATGCAGATGGTCTTCCAGAACCCGGATTCGGCGCTGAACCGGAGCTGGTCGGTGCGCCGGATCCTGGTGCGCTGCGTGACGAAGTTGACCGGCCTCAAGGGCGAGGAGGCGAACACACGAGTCGAGCAGCTCGCTGCCCATCTCCGCCTGACCCCGCGTCACCTCGACCTCAAGCCACGACAGCTGTCGGGGGGCTTGAAGCAGCGGGTCGCGATCGCACGGGCCTTTGCCGGCGATCCGCGGATCGTGGTCTGCGACGAGCCGACCAGTGCGCTCGACGTGTCGGTGCAGGCCGCGATCCTGAACCTGCTCGCCGACCTCCAGGTCGAGAAGCGGACGAGTTATCTGCTGATCACCCACGACATGGGCGTGGTCAGGTACCTCGCCGACCGCATCGCGGTGATGTATCTCGGTCGGATCCAGGAGATCGGGCTCACCGACGACGTCTTCAACGGACCGCACCATCCGTACACCGAGGCCCTCTTGTCGTCGGTACCGAGCGTGGACGGTGAAGCGACGCTGCGGATTCGTCTCGACGGCGAGATCCCCACGCCGGCGAATCCACCCTCGGGCTGCGTGTTCCATCCGCGTTGTCCGCGTGCGATCGAGGGCGTGTGCGAAGTCACCGAGCCACCGCTGCTGGAGGTCGCACCGGGTCACTCGATTCGTTGCCACATCCCCATCGAGGAGTTGCGCATCCTTCAGGCCAAGTGACGGGCGCCGCCTGGGTCTCCAGCAGCCGCCACTAGGCTGGCCGGTCATGACACGGAGCTACGCCATCCGCACCTACGGGTGCCAGATGAACGAGCACGACTCCGAGCGGATCGCCGGTTTGCTCGAGGCCGATGGCCTCGTGCTCGCCGAGTCCGAGGACACCGCCGATGTCGTCGTGGTCAACACCTGCTGTATCCGCGAGGGTGCCGACACCAAGACCTACGGCAACCTCGGCCACCTGAAGTCGTGGAAGGACCAGGTCGAGGGACGTCAACTCGTCGTCGCCGGCTGCATGGCGCAGAAGGATCGCGACGAAGTCCGCAACCGTGCACCCTGGGTGGATGTCGTGCTCGGTACGCACAACGTGCACCGTGCCGGTGAGCTGATCACCTCGGCCCAGACGAACGGCCCGGTCACCGAGATCTTCGACGAGGCCGTCATCGATGATCACGCCCTGTTCCCGAGTGCGCTGCCCGTGCGCCGCGAGAGCAGCTACAACGCGTGGGTCACGATCCAGATCGGCTGCGACAACTCGTGCGCGTTCTGCATCGTGCCCGCCGTGCGTGGGGTCGAGATCAGCCGCCCGTTCGACGAGATCGTCGCCGAGGTCGAGTTGCTCGCTGCGCATGGCGTTACCGAGGTGACGTTGCTCGGCCAGAACGTGAACAGCTACGGCCGCGACATCACTCTCGCTGAGCGGCGCGGCGGCGACAACGATGTGCGCATCCGCCCCCTGTTCTCCGAGCTGCTGCGAGCCGTCGGTGCTGTCTCGGGCATCCGCCGGGTGCGCTTCACGAGTCCGCACCCGAAGGACATGCGCGGCGACACACTCGCAGCAATGGCCGAGACGGCGGCGGTCTGCGAGCACCTCCACTATCCGTTGCAGTCGGGCTCGGACCGAGTTCTCGCGCTGATGCACCGCGGCTACAACGCCGCCCGCTACCTCGAACGACTCACCGAGGCCCGACGGATAATGCCCGACCTCGCAGTCAGCACCGACATCATCGTCGGCTTCCCCGGCGAGACCGAGGACGACTTCGAACAGACTCTGGCAGTGGCCGCCGAGGCTCGGTTCGACTTTGCGTTCACGTTCATCTTCTCGCCCCGCCCGGGCACCGAGGCCGCGACGATGCAGGACCGGTTCGTGGACCCACAGGTCGCCGGCGCCCGGTTCGACCGGCTCAAGCTGGTCGTCGAGCGCAGTGCCCTGCTCACCCATCAGGAGCGCATCGGCCGGATCGAGGAGGTGCTGGTCGAAGGCCCCTCGCGCAAGGACGCCGGCGTCACCACCGGTCGCACCCGGCAGCACAAGCTTGTCCACTTCACCAGCCCCACGCCGTTGCGCACCGGTGCGTACGCGAGCGTGGAGATCGTGCGCGCCGCTCCGCACCACCTGCGTGGCACGTTCATCGAGTTGCTCGCCGAACCGGCGCACCGGATCCGCATCCCTGTCGCAGCGGGTTGAACGTCGTGGGTGCTCGTCGGGTCGTCATCCTCGGGCCGACGGCCAGCGGCAAGAGCGACGTTGCGATGGCGCTCGCCGCAGGGCGCGGTGATGTCGAGATCATCGCCGTCGATTCGATGCAGGTGTACCGGGGGATGGATGTCGGTACCGCCAAGCCGTCCGTCGCCGATCAGGCAGCCGTACCGCACCACGGCATCGACCTGGCCGACCCGGATCAGACGTTCACCGTCGCTGACTTCCAGCGCATCGCGGCTGCCGCATCGGACGCCATTGCAGCACGAGGTCATGTCGCCGTGCTCGTCGCCGGCACCGGGCTGTACCTCACTGCGGCCATCGATGGATTGACGCTCCCGGGGGAGTGGCCCGAGATCCGTGCCGACCTCGAGGCCGAGACGGACTTCGCCGCAATGCACGCTCGCCTGTTGAAACTCGACCCTGCAGCCGCGGCGAAGATCGAGACCGGGAACCAGCGCCGGGTCGTGCGCGCCCTCGAGGTCTGCCTCGGCAGCGGGCAGCCGTTCAGCAGCTTCGGCCCTGGCACCGGTGCATATCCGAGCATCGCCACACCCCAGATCGGCATGCGTTGGTCGCGCGAGGTGTTGACGACGCGGGTGGCCGCGCGGGTGCACACGATGATCGAGCGCGGCCTGGTCGACGAGGTCGCATCGCTGCTCGCCGCACCCGGCGGGATGTCCCGTACCGCTCGGCAGGCGCTCGGCTACAAGGAGCTGATCGCCGTCGTCGAACATGGTGCGCCGCTCGACAGGGCAGTCGACGACATCATCCTGCGCACCCGCCAGTTCGCGGTGCGCCAGGAGCGGTGGTTCCGTCGCGACCCCCGCATACGCTGGGTCGAAATCGTCGCCGATCCGGTGGCCGAAGTGCTTCCCGTCGTGCAGGAGTACGTCTCATGATCAGCCTCACCAAACACCACGGACTCGGCAACGATTTCCTGGTGTGCGACACAGCGCAGATGACGGCCGATGCGCCCTGGCCCGAGCTCGCTCGGCGCTGGTGCGATCGTCGTCGCGGTGTTGGCGCTGACGGCCTGTTGCTGCTGACCGTCATCGATGATCTCGAGCTGTCGATGGTGCTCTACAACGCCGACGGCAGCCGCGCCGAGATGAGCGGCAACGGCATCCGCTGCCTGGCTCAAGCCGCGTTCGGCGCCCAACGACGGACGGAGGCGGTCACCTATTCGGTCCACACCGATGCCGGTCTGCGGACTGTCGTGGTCGAGCCCGTGGATGCCGTGACCGTGCAGGCCAGCGTCAGTATGGGTGAGGTCAGCGACCTGGACGAGCCGCACGGCTGGGCCGCGATCGGTGCTGATCCGATGCGGCCCGTCCTGCACCTCAGCACCGGCAACCCGCACACCGTCGTCGGCGTCGACGACGTGCGCGCCGTGGATCTGCTGACCCTCGGACTGCAGGTGCCGCAGATCAATCTGGAGATCATCGAGCCCGGTCCGGAGCCATCGGCCATCACGATGCGCGTCCACGAACGTGGTGCCGGGATCACCGAGGCGTGTGGCACGGGTGCCTGCGTGAGCGCCTGGGCAGCGGTCCACTGGGGCCTCGCGTTCCCGGTGGACGGAGAAATTCTCGTGCACATGGATGGCGGAGATGCCAGAGTTCGTCTGCACGAACCCGAGCATGGGCATGTCACCCTCGTTGGCCCAGCCGTGCTCATCGCCCATCTGCAGATCGAAGCTCCATGACGAATCCCTACCAAGAAGCGCTCGGCGCAACACTGATCGAGCGCTCCAGGCGTGAGCGGATCGTGTTGGTCAGTGTTGCCTTGCCGGGACAGACGGACGCGATGACAGAGGCCAGCCTCGACGAGTTGGCCCTGCTGATCGACACCGCCGGCGCCGATGAAGCTGGTCGTATGACGCAGCGCCGCGATGCCCCGGATCACACCTGGTTCATCGGCAAGGGCAAGGTCGACGAGTTGCGCGACATGTGCCTCGCGGTCGATGCCGACACGGTTGTTTTCGACAATGAGCTCAAGCCCGCGCAGCAGTACAACCTGGAGAAGAAGCTCGGCCGGACGGCCATCGACCGCACCGCGGTCATCCTCGATATCTTCGCCCAGAACGCACACACGCTCGAGGGCAAGGCGCAGGTCGAGCTGGCGCTGCTCAAGTACCGCCTGCCCCGACTGCGCCGCGGCATCACCGGAAACCTCGCCCAACAGGGTGCTGGCATCGGAACCCGGGGCCCGGGCGAGACCAAGCTCGAGGTCGATCGTCGGCG
>JANXUX010000454.1 GCA_025351965.1 Actinomycetes bacterium
CACCGGCCGCGAAGCAGTCGAGCTGATTCTTCGACTCGGCCTCGATCAGCCCGAGCTCGTAGATGTGCGACACGAGCGGGCTCATGCCGTGATAGCGCAGACCACCGGCGTGGATCGTGTCGGGGATGAAGTCCTTGCCGAGGGTATGCATCTTCATCAACGGCGTCATCCCGGCCGTGTCGCCGAAGTCGTAGGCATAGACGCCCTTGGTCATGCTCGGGCAAGCAGCTGGCTCGACCGCGACGATGCGGGTGTCGCGGCGCCCGGCGATGTTCTCGGCGAGGAACGGGAACGTGAGGCCTCCGAAGTTGCTGCCGCCGCCGACGCAGCCGTAGATGACGTCGGGGTACTCGCCGGCGAGTTCGAACTGCTTGAGTGCTTCGAGGCCGATCACTGTCTGGTGCATCAGGACATGGTTGAGCACTGATCCGAGCGCGTAGCGGATGTCGGGATCAGGCGCGGCCATCTCTACCGCTTCGCTGATCGCGATGCCGAGCGAGCCGGGTGAGTCCGGGTGCTCGGCCAGGATCGCCCGCCCGGCATTGGTCAGATCCGACGGTGACGGGTGCACGATGGCCCCGAAGGTTTCCATCATCATCCGGCGGTACGGCTTGGAGTCGTACGAGGCGCGGACCTGCCAGACCTCGCACTCCAGGCCGAACTGGGCGCAGGCGAACGCGAGCGCAACACCCCATTGACCGGCGCCGGTCTCGGTGGTCAGCTTCTTCACGCCCGCCTTGGCGTTGTAGTACGCCTGCGGCACGGCGGTGTTCGGCTTGTGCGAGCCGGCCGGCGAGGTGCCCTCGTACTTGTAGTAGATGTGCGCAGGCGTGCCGAGCGCCTTTTCCAGGCGGTGGGCACGGTAGAGCGGCGTCGGCCGCCACAACCGATACACGTCGAGGACGGGCTCGGGGATTTCGATGTAGCTCTCCTGGGAGACCTCCTGCAAGATCAGATCCATCGGGAACAGCGGCGCGAAGTCGTCGGGGCCCGCAGGCTGGAGTGTGCCGGGGTGGAGCGCCGGCGGGGGTGGGCTCGGCAGGGCCGGGATGATGTTCAGCCAGGCGCGCGGGATCTCTGACTCGTTCAGCGTGTACTTGGTGGTCATTTCCCGAGAGTAACGCCGTCGCACGGCGCGGTCCCGCTCGTGGTCGGAATGCTTGGCGGGGGTGCAACACTGGCCCGATGCCCGAGCCACAACCGCAGTTCGCCCGCGTCGAGTCGCCGATGCAGGGAACGGCGATCGCGGTGTCGATCACCGTCGGCGACGCGGTCCGGGCCGGCCAGACGGTGGTGCTGCTGGAGAGCATGAAGATGCTCCATGACGTGAAGGTCGCGTCGAGCGGTGTGGTGCGCGAGGTCGCAGTCGTCGCCGGTGGCACCGTCACCGCCGGCCAGCTGCTGTGCGTCATCGAGCACGTCGAGGTCGACAGCGCTGCCGCTGCGGCGGACATCGATCTCGGTCTCGATCTCGATCTCGGCCGCGCCGTCGATCTCGAGCGAATCCGCCCCGACCTCGCCGAGGTACTCGCCCGGCACGAGGTCGGCCTCGACGCGGCCCGCCCGGCCGCGGTCGACCGGCGCCGCACGGTCGGCCGCAGGACGGCGCGGGAGAACGTCGGCGACCTGGTCGATGACGGCACGTTCGTCGAGTACGGCCCACTCGCGATCGCTGCCCAGCGGCGGCGACGTGGCCTCGACGACCTGATCGCGAACACCCCGGCCGACGGAATGATCGGCGGCATCGGCACGGTCAACGGTGACCACTTCGACGGGCACGCCGCGCAGGTCGTCGCCGTCTCCTACGACTACACCGTGCTCGCCGGCACGCAGGGTCTGCAGAACCACCGCAAGAAGGATCGGCTGTTCCAGGTGGCCGAACAGCTGCGCCTTCCCGTCGTGTTCTTCACCGAGGGCGGTGGCGGTCGGCCGGGCGACACCGATGGGATGGGCGTCAGCGGGCTCGACTGCCTCGCCTTCTTGTGGTTCGCCGAGCTGAGCGGCTCGGTACCGATCATCGGCATCAACGCCGGCTACTGCTTCGCCGGGAACGCAGCGATCCTCGGCTGCTGTGACGTCGTCATCGCGACCGAGGACTCGAACATCGGCATGGGCGGCCCGGCGATGATCGAGGGCGGTGGTCTCGGCGTGTTCGCCCCGACCGAGATCGGCCCGATCGAGGTGCAGCGTGCGAACGGCGTGATCGACATCGTGGTGGCAGACGAGGCCGAGGCGGTGCGCGTCGCCACGCAGTACCTGTCGTACTTCCAGGGTCCGCTCGCCGATTGGGTGTGCGCCGATCAACGCACGCTGCGACATGTCATACCCGAGGACCGTCGGCGCAGCTACGACGTTCGTTCGGTGGTCGAGGGTCTGTTCGACACGGGATCGGTTCTGGAGCTGCGCCGCGAGTTCGGCCGGGGAATGATCACTGCTCTCGCCCGTGTCGAGGGTGTCCCGGTCGGCGTGATCGGCAACGACCCGAACCACCTCGCCGGGGCGATCGACAGCGACGGTGCCGACAAGGCGGCGCGGTTCATGCAGCTGTGCGACGCGTTCGACCTCCCGATCGTCTCGCTATGCGACACGCCGGGGATGATGGTCGGTCCCGACGTCGAGGCCACAGCGCTCGTCCGCCATTGCAGCCGGCTGTTCGTCACCGGAGCGAACATCACCGTGCCGTTCTTCGCCGTCGTGACCCGCAAATCCTACGGACTGGGTGCGCAGGCGATGATGGGCGGCAGCACGAAGGCGCCTCTCGCCACGGTTGCCTGGCCGACGGGCGAGTTCGGCGGGATGGGCCTCGAGGGTGCGGTCCGCCTCGGCTACAGCAAGGAGCTCGCCGCGGTCGAGGACCCGGCCGAGCGCGAGACGTTGTTCCAGCAGATGGTCGACCGGATGTACGAGCACGGCAAGGCCGTCAACACCGCGTCGCACTTCGAGATCGACGATGTCATCGACCCTGCCGACACGCGCCGTTGGCTCTCGACCCTGCTGCGGTCCGTCCCGCCATCGCCCCGCTGGGCGACCCGCCCGAAGAAGCGCCCCAACATCGACACCTGGTAGGCCGAGGCCGAGCGTCGACGGCTCAGAGCGGCAGCAGCTTGGCGACGCTGGACGCCGAGTACCTACCGACCCACATGTTCGTGCCGTCGAACGCCAGGCCCTGTCCACCGATGTTCGGTACGGTGCCTGCAACCACGAGCCTCGTCGGGCTGAAAATCGCGACATCGGACGTGGCGCTGGAGGTGATCCACAGGTTCCGGCCGTCGAGCGCGATGTCCCGTGGCTGGGAGAACACGGCGTAGACCGAGCTGACCGCTCCGGTTGCGGCCGTGATCCGGGAGATGCCGCTGGAACCGCCGTCGGTCACCCACACGTACGTTCCGTCAAACGCAAGACCAGTCGGGCTCGTTCCGACAGCGATCGTGGAGCCGATCAGTCCCGTTGCCGGGTTCATCTTCGCGACGGTGTTGGAGCCGAAGTTGGCGACCCAGATGCTCGTGCCGTCGAAGGCGATGCCGTTCGGCTGGTTCCCGCCGGTGCCGGGCGAGAGCACGACCGCATCCGTCGTTGCATTGATCTTCGACACCGTGTTCGAGCCGATGTTTGCCACCCACACGAACGTCCCGTCGAACGCCACGGCCGTCGGGCCGGCGCCGACCGTCACGGTGTCGACGACGCTGTTCGAGATGGTGCTGATCTTGCTCACGGTGGTACCGCCGCCGTTGGTGACCCAGACGTTCGTGCCATCGAACGCGATCGCCGTCGGGATGCTGCCGACAGAGACCGTCGCAATCACCGTGTTCGTGTTCGGGTTGATCTTGGTGACGCTGTTCGATCCGCTGTTGACGACCCAGACCGCCTTGCCGTCGAAGGCGATCGCTGTGGGGTTTGCACCGGTCGGCACGGTCGCAGCCTTGCCGGGATCGAGGTCCCACCGCAGCAGGGCGATCTGCGGGGTGGTGATCCGGTTCGCCGGTCCCGCCGGCCCGGTCGCTCCATTGATGCCGTTGGTCCCGCTGGTCCCTGTCGGACCCTGCGGGCCCTGGGGGCCGGTCGCGCCACCGCCGGCCGGGGCGGGCTGGTAGTAGCCGACGATGTCGATGATGATGTCGACGATGCCGTTGTTGTTGAACGTGCTGATCGCACCCGTCGCCGAGAGGCCGACGGTCACCTGGTTCGGGGTTGGCGGGCTGGTCGCGATCCAGTTCAGATTGCTGGCCAGCGGACGCGGCGCGTCGGCCGGATAGACGGTGAGGTACGACGACGCACTGGGATCGACGGCGGTCACGTTGGTCGCGATGCCCGTCGCCGTGGCCGGGATCGTGCAGTTCCCGTTCGTGCCCCAGACCTGGAACGTGGCGATCTCACCCGTGACCATCGGCAAGCTGCGGCCGCCGACGGTGTCCGGGAAGGCGCGGGTGTCGGCGAGTCGGCACGGAGCGATGGGTACGTACACACTGGCTGTGCCCGTTCCGGAGGCCTGGACGAGCGAGACCGACGTCGCCGCCGCGGCGGCCAGCATCGCGGCCACGCCGACATGCACGAAGCGGAACCGGCGTGCCGGCGCCGGGTTGGTGTTCACGAACGATTTCACCTGTGTGTTCATCGGGCGCGATCGTCCGGGTTCTAGCACTCTGCGCCACCGTTCGGATCGTTGGTTGCTTTCGACCGCGCGCCGTGGCACAATCGCCAGCGTGTTCCGTGTCTGCACCGCCTCCCGCATTCTCGTAGTAGTCACCTAGGCACGCGCCCGGCCTCGTGCCGCCTGCGTCGCCCAACCTCCCACTCGGGAGGTTGTTTCGTTTTTCGGACCGGTTTCGGCTGCCCGCCAGCAACCCAATCGCCAGCAACCCAATCGCAAGCAACCCAATCGCAAGCAAGAAGGAGCAACCGTGAAGATGACCGGGGCGCAAGCCCTCATCAAAGCCCTGGAGATGGAGAACACCGAGGTCATCTTCGGTCTCCCGGGCGGGTGCATCCTGCCCGCCTACGATCCGCTGCTCGACAGCAGCATCCGCCACATCCTGGTCCGTCACGAGCAAGGTGCCGGTCACATGGCGGAGGGCTACGCCCACGTCACCGGTCGTCCCGGCGTCGCCCTCGTCACCAGCGGACCAGCTGCGACGAACATGGTCACGCCGCTCTGCGACGCATACATGGACTCCATCCCGATGGTCTGCATCACCGGCCAGGTGCCCACGACGGCGATCGGCACCGATGCGTTCCAGGAGTGCGACACGGTCGGCATCACCCGCAGCGTGACCAAGCACAACGAGCTCGTGATGTCGGCCCAGGACCTCCCGATGGCCATCCGCCAGGCGTTCCACATCGCCACCACAG
Source organism: Actinomycetes bacterium (assembly GCA_025351965.1). GTDB lineage: Bacteria > Actinomycetota > Acidimicrobiia > Acidimicrobiales > Ilumatobacteraceae > WLMZ01. The sequence goes on from JANXUX010000454.1 coordinate 5,347, forward strand.
GCCGCCCCGGTCCGACGCTCATCGATGTCCCCAAGGACTGCCTCACGAACACGATGGAGTGGTACTGGCCGTCCGATGCCGAAGTCGCCGAGAGCCTGCCCGGCTACCGCCCGACGACCAAGGGTCACCCGCGGATGATCAAGGAGGCGGCCAAGCTGATCCTCGAGTCCGAGCGGCCGATCCTCTACGTCGGCGGTGGCATCCTCAAGGCCCGTGCAGCCGAGGCGCTGAAGGAGCTCGCCGAGCTGACCCAGATCCACGTCGTCACGACGCTGATGGCTCGCGGTGCGTTCCCGGACAGTCACCCGCTGTGCCTCGGCATGCCCGGCATGCACGGGAACGCGACGGCTGTCACGGCGATGCAGAAGGCCGACCTGCTGGTCGCGCTCGGCGCGCGTTTCGACGACCGGATCACCGGCAAGGTCAGCGGCTTCGCCCCCGAAGCCAAGATCATCCACGTCGACATCGACCCGGCCGAGCAGGGCAAGGTCCGCCGCCCCGACGTGCCGATCGTCGGTGACTGTCGCCTCGTCATCGAGGAGCTCGTCAAGGCGATCAAGGACCTCCTCAACGGTGGCGCCACCCAGGCCGACACCGGCTTGTGGAAGAGCCGTGTCAGCGGGTGGCGCGAGCAGTTTCCGCTCAGCTACGAGATGAGCGAGCCGGGCGAGGCGCTCAAGCCGCAGTTCTGCCTCGAGGCGTTGCGCGACAGCGCTCCGGAGGACACCATCCTCGTCAGCGGCGTCGGCCAGCACCAGATGTGGTCGTCGCAGTACTGGAAGTTCGAGAACCCGTACAGCTGGGTCAACTCCGGTGGCCTCGGCACGATGGGCTTCAGCATCCCCGCCGCGATCGGCGCCAAGGTCGGCCGCCCCGACGCCACGGTGTGGGCCGTCGACGGTGATGGCTGCTTCCAGATGACGGCGCAGGAGCTCGTCACCGCGAGCGTCGAGCGAATCCCGATCAAGGTCGCGATCTTGAACAACAGCTACCTCGGCATGGTCCGTCAGTGGCAGGAGATGTTCTACGAGGAGCGGTACAGCGAGGTCTATCTTTCGCCCGAGGTGCCTGACTTCGTCAAGTGGGCCGAGGCGATGGGCTGCGTCGGGATCCGCGTCGATTCGCCCGAAGAGGTGCAGCCGGCCATCGACAAGGCCAACGGCATCGACGACCGCCCCGTCGTGGTCGACTTCCGCGTCGCCGCGTCGGAGAAGGTCTTCCCGATGGTGCCTGCCGGCGCCACCAACGACGACCTGTTGCTGCCCCCCACCCAGATGGCCCGCAAGGAGTTCCTGCGATGAGTGTCGCCTCCAGCCACAACCAGCCGAACTACCACATCCTCAGCGTGCTCGTGCAGAACCGTCCGGGCGTGCTCGCCCGGGTGGCGAGCCTGTTCGCGCGTCGCGGCTACAACATCTTCTCCCTCGCAGTCGCGCCGACCGAGGACGACGCGCTGAGCCGGATCACCATCGTCGTCGACGTGGACTCCGCTCCCGTCGAGCAGGTGGTCAAGCAGCTGTTCAAGCTGATCGAGGTCGTCAAGATCAGCGAGCTGGATCCGCGTCGCAGTGTGGAGCGTGAACTGCTGCTCGCGACGATTCGGGTCACCTCGGAGAATCGTGGCCAGGTCGTGGAACTCACTAACATCTTCGAGGGCAAAATTCTGGCCGTCGGTGTCGAAGCAATCACGGTCAGCCTCGACGGGAACCCGGACAAGCTCGACGATTTCGAGGATCTTCTGCGCGGCTACGGCATCGTGGAATTGCAGCGCACCGGTCGGGTTGCGCTGCCCAAACTAGAACGCGAAGCACGGCTTCGCGCTGTGAAAGGGAAAGCAGTCTGATGGCAGCCAAGGTGTATTACGAGGCAGACGCTGATTCGTCGATCATCCGCAACCGAAAGGTCGCGATCATCGGCTACGGCTCGCAGGGCCATGCCCACGCGCTCAACTTGAAGGAATCCGGCGTGCCGGTCGTCGTTGGGCTGCGTGAGGGTTCGTCCAGCAAGGCCAAGGCAGAAGCTGCCGGGCTCACGGTGATGAGCATCGCCGAGGCTGCCAAGTGGGGCGACGTCATCATGATGACGATGCCGGACACAGAGCAGAAAGAGACCTACGAGAACGACATCAAGAAGTACCTCAAGAAGGGCAAGGCGCTGGCGTTCGCGCACGGCTTCAACATCCGCTTCAAGCGCATCCGCCCCTCGAAGCTGATCGATGTCATCATGATCGCCCCGAAGGGTCCCGGCCACCTCGTGCGCCGCACCTACACCGAAGGTGGCGGCGTGCCCGCCATCATTGCGGTCGAGCAGGACGCGTCGGGCCAGGCCCATGAACTCGCCCTGTCGTACGCCGACGCCATCGGCGCAGCACGCGCCGGGGTCATCGAGACCACGTTCACCGAGGAGACCGAGACCGACCTGTTCGGTGAGCAGGTCGTGCTCTGTGGCGGCGTCACGTCGCTGGTCCAGGCCGGGTTCGAGACGCTCGTCGAGGCCGGCTACCAGCCGGAGATGGCGTACTTCGAGTGCCTCCACGAGGTCAAGCTCATCGTCGACCTGATGTACGAGGAGGGCATTGCCGGCATGCGCTACAGCATCTCCGACACCGCCGAATACGGCGACGTCACCCGCGGCCCGCGCGTTGTCAACGCGAAGACCAAGCTGGAGATGAAGAAGATCCTCAAGGAGATCCAGACCGGCAAGTTCGCCAAGGAATGGATCGCCGAGAGCGAGAGCGGCCGGGTCAAGTTCAACGAGCTGCGCAAGGCCGGTGCCGAGCACCAGATCGAGAAGGTCGGCGCGGAGCTGCGCAAGAT